>JALOQF010000040.1 GCA_025459425.1 Myxococcaceae bacterium
CCGGCGTTCCGGAATCGTTCAATGTATTGGTGCATGAACTGAGGGGCCTTGGTCTTGATATGAGTTTTGATTAAGGTAGGTTTTGATTACTAATCATAAATCAAAAAGCCATCCGGATTAATTTCGGATGGCTTTTTTGTATTTCGAACTGCAGCAATTATTGTTTTTCCAGGTAGGTACTGCTTAGCCAGCCAATAATTTTTGTGGGAAAGTCCTCATGACCATAAAGTTTAAAATTATTCAGTATAGAACGCTCGTCAATTTCAACATACCACCATTGTCTTCCCGACTTATCTGTTTTATAGCCGGTGGCATAACCTTGAGTGTACTTTGGCAGAAAAGCAATTACATTGCCTGCCGGTTTACTGGTATCATAGTCCCAGGGTTGGTAAGAGGTATCGTCAAATCGAGGCGTATGCCTAAGCTTATAATTATCAATTGTAACTTTAAAACGAATAGGTGACAGAAATAATGAATCGGGCAGTTTGCCTTCGGAAAAAACAACCGATTGATAAACTTTTACAAGCTTTATCATACCATTTTCGTTATGGGTTAGTTTAAAAACTTTCTGGATAGTGGTATACTCGGCGCAACATCCAAAATCTGACAGATAAACTTTAGTTTCGCCATTACTTAGCCATTTTATTTCTACAATGCTTTGTCTGCCAATAAATACCCTTTTATATTGGTTTTTAATTTTTTGGAAAATGATGGTTTCATTGCCTTCCGCCTCACTTGGTCCATCAAAAATAACTTCATTTACACCATCGCTGTTTAAATCGATAAAATGTATTGATTTTATCAGATCTTTCATAGTTAAGGTGCTGTATTCATTTTTCCCCTTAAAATGATGGAAGTAATTTGGCTGTTCAGCAATAAATGCATTTACTTCCTTCAGGTTTACTTGCTCATATTTTTTCCAATCAAATAAACTTGATTGTACCGGGTATACATCCTGCGCCATTATGTTAGATAAAGTGGCAGAAAGTATGAATGTCATTATGAATAAGTACCGCATAGAATGAAATACAACTTTGATTGGTGGCAGATGTACACTATAACAAAGTAATTGAATCTAAATAGCCGGATTAGTTAATAATTGTATTATAAATTAGTTTTATTTTTTTGTTCGGTTTGATAATTAAATGAGATCCATAGCTTAATATTTGTAACGAATTCATTATACATTCACCATCATTTAACGGATCAATTATAATCTTTGACTCTTTGGGCAATGGAGAGGGTGGGATATTGAGACTTTCCGCCAGCTTGCGCAACAGATTCAGTGCTGCTGACGCGTTGCAGCACCCCCCATGGGTGTTAGCATCGGTCTGGTTTGATTCGGCTGAATGACATCCTGACGCGGGTCTCCTCGTACCACCCGTCGCCCGACCTCGACATCATCAAGAAGGCCTACGTCTATTCGGCGAAGGTCCACCAGGGGCAGGTGCGCAAATCGGGAGAGCCCTACCTCATCCACCCGCTCGAGGTGGCGGGCATTCTTGCGCAGCTGCGCCTCGACGAGGCCTCGATCGTCGCCGGGCTGTTGCACGACACCGTCGAAGACACGCTGGCGACGACGGAAGAGATTCGCGAGCTGTTCGGTGACGAGGTGGCGCTCATCGTCGACGGGGTGACGAAGCTCTCGAAGTTCTCGGCGTCGCAGCAGCTGTCGCAGGAAGAGAAGCAGGCCGAGAACTTCCGCAAGATGTTGGTGGCGATGGCGCAGGACATTCGCGTCATTCTCGTCAAGCTCGCCGACCGCACCCACAACATGCGGACGCTCGAGCACATGAGCGAAGAGAAGCAGGCCCGCATCGCGCAAGAGACGCTCGACATCTACGCGCCGCTGGCCAACCGCCTCGGCATCTCGTGGATCAAGACCGAGCTCGAAGATCTCTCGTTCCGCTACACGCGCCCGAAGGACTTCTTCGAGCTCGAAGATCGCATCAACAAGAAGCGCAGCGACCGCGAGAAGTACATCGACGACGTGTGCGCGCTCATCACCGGCAAGCTCAAGGACGCGGGCATTCCCGCGCAGGTGACCGGGCGCTTCAAGCACATGTACTCGATTCACAAGAAGATGCGCTCGCAGGGCATCGACTTCGACCAGGTGCCCGACGTGATCGCCTTTCGCGTGATCACCAAGGACGTGGGGCACTGCTACGCGGCCCTTGGCCTCATGCACCAGCAGTGGAAGCCGGTGCCCGGCCGCTTCAAGGACTTCATCGCCATTCCCAAGGCGAACATGTACCAGTCGCTGCACACGACGGTGATCGGCCCACTGTCGGAGCGCATCGAGATTCAGATCCGCACCGAAGAGATGCACCGGGTGGCCGAAGAAGGCATCGCGGCGCACTGGGCGTACAAGGAGGGCAAGACGTCGGTCGCCTCGCGCGACGACGAGAAGTTCGCCTGGCTGCGGCAGCTGCTCGAGTGGCAGCAGGATCTCAAGGACCCCAAGGAGTTCATCGACACGGTGAAGGTCGACCTCTTCACCGACGAGGTCTTCGTCTTCACGCCGCGCGGTGACGTGAAGAGCCTGCCGCGCGACGCCACGCCGGTCGACTTCGCCTTCGCGGTGCACTCGGCCGTCGGCGAGAAGTGCGTCGGCGCCAAGGTGAACGGCAAGATCGTTCCGCTGCGGTACAAGCTGAAGAACGGCGACCAGGTCGAGGTGCTCACCAGCCCGCAGGCGCACCCGTCGAAAGACTGGCTCACCTTCGTCAAGACGAGCCGGGCCCAGCAGAAGATCCGCGCGTTCATCAAGGAGCAGCAGCGCGAGAAGTCGATGGCGCTGGGCCGCGAGCTGGTCGAGCGCGAGTTCAAGCGCTTCGGCCTCAACCTGAACAAGGTGATCAAGACCGGCGAGCTCAAGCCGCACCTCGACGGCTACGGACTCAAGACGGAAGAGGACGTGCTGGTCGCCGTCGGGTACGGGAAGATTCAGCCGACGCAGCTGGTCGAGCTGTTGCTGCCGGCCGAGAAGGTGGCCGAGGTGAAGGAGGCTCCGGCCTCGTCGAGCCCGTCGGGGCTCTTCTCGGGCCTCACCGAGATGGCGAAGAAGGTGGTGGGCCGGAAGTCGAAGTCCGGCGTCACCATCGGCGGCATCGACGACGTGCTCGTGCACTTCGCGCGGTGCTGCAACCCGGTGCCCGGCGACTCGATCGTCGGCTTCATCACGCGGGGCCGCGGCGTGTCGGTGCACCAGGCCGGCTGTGACAAGGCCCTGGCGACCGACCCCGAGCGGCGCGTCGACGTGGCGTGGGACGTCAAGGGCGACTTCAAGCGCGCGGTGACGCTGCGGGTGATGACCGCCGACCGCCCGGGCCTGCTCGCCGACATGTCGCAGATCTTCTCGAAGAAGGGCGTCAACATCTCGCAGGCGAACTGCCGGGTGACGGGCGACGATCGCGCGGTGAACACCTTCGAGTGCACCATCACCGATCTGAAGCAGCTCAACGACCTGATGCGCAGCATCGAGAAGCTCACCGGCGTGTACTCGGTCGAGCGCGTGTGACGAAAGAGGGCTCATGGGACGTGAGGTGATTCAGACGAGCGGGGCGCCGGCGGCCATCGGGCCGTACTCGCAGGCCGTGGCCGTTCCCGCCGGCCGCATGGTGTTCTGCTCGGGGCAGATTCCGCTCGATCCGGCCACTGGCCAGCTCGTCGAGGGCGACATTCAGGCGCAGACCGAGCGGGTCATGAAGAACCTCGAGGCCGTGCTCCAGGCCGCGGGCGCGTCGTTCGCCGACGTGGTGCGGTGCGGCATCTTCCTGACCGACCTGGGCGACTTCGCGAAGGTGAACGAGGTGTACGCGCGCTCGTTCCCATCGAACCCGCCGGCCCGGGCGACCGTGCAGGTGAGCGCCTTGCCTCGAGGGGCCAGGGTGGAGATTGATGCAACGGCGGTGGTCGCCCGATAGGTCCTCCACCGCAGAAGCGCCTGCGGCCGAGCGGCGGAAGGAACGGAGCGAAGCGATGCGGGTGCTCACGTACGTGATGGTGGCGTTGCTGGTACCGGCGCTGGCGCGCGCCCAGTCGGGGTGGACGTCGCCTCCGTTGATCGAGGCGCCTCCGCCAGACCCAAGCCAGGCCCCGCCGCCTCCGCCGCTGACGCCCCAGGGCACTCCGGTTCCGCCGAGCGCGTACCCGCCGTCGCAGGCGCGGCCCAGCTACCTGCCGTATGGCCCGCAACAGCCGAAGGAGCCACCGGGACCCGAGGTGGGGTTGATGGTGAGCGAGTCGTTGTTCGGGATGTTGACGGCCGCGGGCATCACGATTCTCCCGTTCTTTCTCTTCGGGTTCTCGAGTGGCGGGTTGCTCTCGGGTGACCCGGTGCTGGGCACGATCCTCGCGGCGCTGCTGTTCGGGAGCGCTCCGCTGGCCGTCGCGCAGACCCAGGTGTCCATCGCCAACGGCAGCCGGTTCTACGTGTCCGAGACGTGGCCAGCCGCGCTCGCCGGTCTCGCAGCCCAGGCGGCCGTGCTCGGCATCACGTATCTGACGGGTGGGAACGCGATCGTCCGCAACAACGTCACCTGTCCTGTCGGCTCGATGCCAGCGGTGCCGACTGGCTGCGGCAACGACGTTTTGCTGCTCGTCGGCTCCATCGTCGCGGTGCCGCTGATTCAGATGGCCGTCATCAACCTCTTCAAGCAGCCGCGCTTCAAGCCCGCGGTGGCGAGCCGCGACGCGAAGACGGGCGCGCTGTCGTTCGGGGTCCCGACGCCGACGCCGCTGCTCGGACCGACGGCGCATGGCTTCGCGGTCGGTGCGAACGTGTCACTCGTCGACTTCCGCTTCTGAAGGCCGCGAGGGCGGCACGGGCAGCGTAGGAATGAAGCCCGAAGGCAGCCCCGCGCGGGTGAGCAGCCATCTGGCGCGCTCGGCACTCCCAGCACGCTGCTCGTGGGCGACGAGGGCGGCGATGGCCTCGGCTGAGAGCGCTTCGAGCGGCCTTCCAAAGCACACACGCGCGGCTGCCTCGAGGCCAACGCCGCAATCGTGGACGTACCACTGGTCGACCGCCGCTTGTGCGCGCGCCTCCAACGTCCACGACTCGTGGAGTCGCCGGGTCAGCGCGACTTCGGCGAGCAGCATTGGGAGCCTGTTCGGTCGCTGCCGGACGAGACGCAGAGCGACGAACCGCTCGAGTCCAAAGGGCCGACTCGCCGCCAAGGGCTGATGAAGGAGCGCATGGGCAAATGTCAGGGCCGGGAGTGGCTGACCCTCGAGTCTCCAGGCCGGGTCGTCGGGCGAGGGCGGGGGCTGGCCCAACGCTGCCAGCACGAGCCGGTGCTCGACGCGAACGCCAGCGACAGCCGGTGGCGGGGGCGGTTCGTGCAGCAGCAAGTCCTTCGCCTCTCGTGGCGCGATGCAGTTCGCCAAGGTGGCGCACGAGGGCGAAGCAGCGAGGCGCTCGCCGAACGCCAGCAGCGCTTCGCCCGCTGCGTGTGGAACCACGACCAGCGTGCTGGCCAGCACCACCACCGCGAGGGGCGCACGGTTGGTCATGGGGCGAAGGTGCAGCCTGGGGTCGACGGCTCTCGTTCTGATCTGAGGCTCACGCCCGGCCCGGCTTCACCTTCCACTGCCGCTGCGTCGCCCGCACGTAGCCTGCCTTGTGGGTCCACCGAAGGTCGTTCACCTGGCCGACGCCGTGGGTGCCTTCGACGCGCACCGCCGGCATGTCGTGCACCGGGGCCATGTCGAGCGTCATCACCCAGTCGTCACCCTCGGGCTTGAGCGTCATCACCGAGTGCAGCGACTGGGTCGAGACGTCGACGGCGCACTCCACCGGAGCGGGAAGGGGCGGGGGCTGCGCGACCGGCCGGCCGCGGTGAGGTGGCAGGCAGAACGACACTGGCGGGCCGTGGACGACGAGGGGCGGGCGATCGTCGCTCACGAAGAAGAGCAGCGAGGCCACCAGCGTGAGGCCGCTCGAGGCGAGGACGAGGAGGACGTCTGGCGGCATGCGGAGTTCCCTCAACAGTGTGGTGACCGCGTCTGACAGCCTGTGCGGGGTGGTGGTTCCACCGCCAGGCCCCGTCTCCCCAAGGACACGGAACATGGGCGGCTGGCCACGCTTGGTGGTCGACTTCCCCGGGCATTCGCGGAAACAATGCGAGCGGCATGCCGCGGGTGAAGCTGGTCCTCGAGTACGACGGGAGCAACTACGTCGGCTGGCAGATTCAGCAGAACGGGCCCTCGGTGCAGGGGCGGCTCCAACGCGCGTTGCAGGAATTGCTCGAGGTGCCCGTCTCCGTCACCGCCGCGGGCCGCACCGACGCTGGCGTGCACGCGACGGGGCAGGTGGTGGCCTTCGACTCGCCCAAGCAGTTGCCCACGAAGGCGTACTGGATGGGCCTCAACGGCCTCTTGCCCGACGACATCGCGGTGGTCAGCGCCGAAGAGGTGGCGCCGGGGTTCGACCCGCGGCGTTGGGCGCGGGGAAAACGCTACCGCTACCGGCTCAGCAACCGCCGCTCGCGCTCGCCGATGCGCCGGCACACGCACTGGGAGATCTTCCAGCCGCTCAACCTCACCGCGATGCAGGAGAGCGTGCAGGTGCTCCTCGGCACGCACGACTTCTCGGGCTTTCGTGCGGCCGACTGTCAGGCCATGCACGCCGTGCGGAAGATCTCGAAGGTCGAGCTCACGGGCACGCCCGGTGAAGAGATCTCCTTCGTCATCGAGGGCACGGCGTTCCTCAAGCACATGGTGCGCAACATCATGGGGAGCGTGGCCGAGGTGGGCCGTGGCAAGCAGCCTCCATCGTTCATCGGAGACGTGCTGGCGCATGGCGATCGGACGCGCGCCGGGCAGACCGCGCCGCCGCAGGGCTTGACGCTCGAGGCCGTGTTCTACGGCGAAGGCCCACGCGAGGACGCCGATGACGACGACTGACGCTCCACTCGAGCCGCGGCCGACGCGCGCGCCGTCGACGTTCGCGCGGGCCGAGAACGCCAGCCGGCGGGTGCTGCTCGTCATCTGCGCGGGCGCGTTCGCCTGGGGCACCGGCTCGCTCGTGCGCGTCGAGCTGCAGGACCTGTTGGCCGAGCCGCTCGATGGACTGTCGACGGGCTTGTCGGTGCTGGTGGCCTATTGGCTGCTCCACCGGTTGTGGCTCGTGGTGACGCTCGCGCCGGTGAGCTGGTTGGGCGGGCGGTTTCTGGGCCTCTCGGCCGCCTCGTTCGTCGTGCCGGCGTTGCTGACCGGTGAGCTCCTCGACCTCGCGGTGGCCTTCATTCGTGATGGCTCGGCGTTCGAGTCGAGGGACGATGCGATCGCGTGGGGCCTCAGCCTGCTGCTCTTCGCCGCAGCGCCGTTCTTCGCCTACGCCGCGGGTGTGCGCGCGTTCGAGCGAGCCCAGGCGCGGTCCCTCGCCGACGCAGCGTCACGCAAGGCCGAGTACGACGCGTTCGTTGCGAAGGCCTCGTCGAGCCAGGACGGCGCGGCGCCGGGGGCTGCTTCGACCCCTTCGCCGAGCGCGAAGGACTCACAGGTCGGCGAGCCCGCGGCAGCGTCGACGAGCGTCTCGGAAGCGGCCGACCCGGACTCACGGTCGTGACGTGAGGCTCGGCCCCAACTCGTCCCCGCGCCGCTGGCGTGTTCCGGTTGAAGGGGGCCCGTGGTTGTCTCTCGATCGACGAACCGAAGCGACCGTCGTGGCGTCGGGCTTCTGAGTCCTGCCCGAGAGGCGGCGCGGCGACGGTGAAGTCGCCCTCCGAAGGCCACGCCGATCGCACCGCCAGAGCCAAAGCCGCGCGTGAACACCGGCGTACGCTTGCAGGGCGCAGCCGAGCAAAGGATGCGTGAGCTCCACTCGCAGCCCCACCTTGGCGGGAGCGGAGGCGCCCCGACGCCGTGGTGTTCCGCAGGGCCGCCGATTCGACCGGCTCCGCTCAGGCCCGAGCCGCCGCCGTGAAGCGCAGGCCCTCGCCAGCCACCTCGGCGCGAATCGCATCGCCCGGCACGAACTCGCCGCCCAGGATCTTGAGCGCCAGCGGATCCTGCAGGTGCCGCTGAATCGCCCGCTTGAGGGGGCGGGCACCGTAGATGGGGTCGTACCCTTCCTTCGCGAGGAAGCCGCGCGCGCCGTCCGTGAGCTCGAGCGTGAGGCGCTTGTCGGCCAGGAGCGTGCGCAGCCGCGCGAGCTGGAGGTCGACGACCGAGGTGATGTGCGCCTGCGTGAGCGGCTCGAAGAGCACGATCTCGTCGATGCGGTTGAGGAACTCGGGCCGGAAGTGCGCGCGGAGCTGGTTCATCACCTCGCCGCGGGTGGCCGTGTCGAGCCCCGACTTGCCGGCCAGGCCGTCTTGAATCGCCTGCGCGCCGATGTTCGAGGTCATGATCAGCACGGTGTTCTTGAAGTCCACCGTTCGGCCCTGGCTGTCGGTGAGGCGGCCCTCGTCGAGGATCTGCAGGAGCACGTTGAAGACGTCGGGGTGGGCCTTCTCGATCTCGTCGAAGAGCACCACCGCGTAGGGCCGGCGGCGAATCGCCTCGGTGAGCTGCCCGCCCTCGTCGTAGCCGACGTACCCGGGCGGCGCGCCGATGAGCCGGGCCACGGCGTGCTTCTCCATGTACTCGCTCATGTCGATGCGAACGATGGCCTGGTCGGAGTCGAACAGGAACTCGGCCAGCGCCTTCGCGGTCTCGGTCTTGCCGACGCCGGTGGGGCCGAGGAACACGAACGAGCCGATGGGGCGATTCGGATCCTGCAGGCCGGAGCGGGCGCGCCGCACGGCGTTCGACACGGCCTCGATGGCGGGCTGCTGGCCGATGACGCGCTGGGCGAGCCGGCCTTCCATCTTGACCAGCTTCTGCAGCTCGCCTTCGAGCAGCTTCGACACGGGAATGCCGGTCCACTTGCCGACGACCTCGGCGATGTCTTCGCTGTCGACCTCTTCCTTGAGGAACTTCTGCTTCTTCTGCAGCTCGACCAGGCGCGCGTTCTGCTGCGCCAGCTCCTTCTCGAGTGACGGCAGCACGCCGAACTTGAGCTCGGCGGCCTTGTTGAGGTCGCCGCGCCGTTCGGCCGAGGCCTGGTCGTTGCGCGCCTGCTCGACCTTCTCCTTCACGCTGCGGATCGAGGTGATGACGGCCTTCTCGGCTTCCCAGTGCGACTTGAGCGCGGCGAAGGACTCGTTGAGACCGGCGATCTCCTTCTCGAGCGTCTCGAGGCGCTCCTTCGAGTGCACGTCGGTCTCTTTCTTGAGGCCCTCGCGCTCGATCTCGAGCTGCACGAGCTTGCGGCGCACGTCGTCGACCTCGGTGGGCATCGAGTCGATCTCGATGCGCAGCCGCGACGCCGCTTCGTCGACGAGATCGATGGCCTTGTCGGGCAGGAACCGGTCCGAGATGTAGCGGTTCGAGAGCGTGGCGGCGGCCACCAGGGCGGTGTCCTGAATGTGCACGCCGTGGTGCACCTCGTAGCGCTCCTTCAAGCCGCGCAGGATCGAGATGGTGTCTTGCACCGAGGGCTCGCCGACGAAGACGGGCTGGAAGCGCCGCTCGAGGGCCGCGTCCTTCTCGATGTACTTGCGGTACTCGTCGAGGGTGGTGGCGCCGATGCAGTGCAGCTCGCCGCGGGCGAGGGCGGGCTTGAGCATGTTGCCCGCGTCCATCGCGCCCTCGGCCTTCCCCGCGCCGACCAGGGTGTGCAGCTCGTCGATGAAGAGAATGACGTCGCCGTTCGAGCTCGCGACCTCCTTCAGCACGGCCTTGAGGCGCTCCTCGAACTCACCGCGAAACTTGGCGCCGGCCACCATCGCGCTCAGGTCGAGGGTGATGAGGCGCTTGCGCTTGAGGCTCTCGGGCACGTCGCCGTCGACGATGCGGCGCGCCAGGCCTTCGGCGATGGCCGTCTTGCCGACGCCGGGCTCGCCGATCAGCACCGGGTTGTTCTTGGTGCGGCGCGAGAGCACCTGAATGGCGCGGCGAATCTCTTCGTCGCGGCCGATGACCGGGTCGAGCTTGCCGGCGCGGGCGCTCTCGGTGAGGTCGCGCCCGTACTTCTCGAGCGCGCGGTAGGTGCCCTCGGGGTCCTGGCTGGTGACGCGGCCGGAGCCCCGGATGTCCTTCAGCACGGCGGTCACGCGGTCCTTCTTCACGCCTGACGAGGCCAGCACCTCACCGGCGGCGCCCTTGTCCTGCGCCAGCGCGAGGAGCAGGTGCTCGGACGAGACGAACTCGTCCTTCATGGCCTTCGCCTCGTCCTCGGCCTTGTCGAACAACGACATGAGGCGGTTCGAGATCGACGTCTGCCCGCCCTTGATGGTGGGCATGCGGGCCAACGAGTCGTCGACGCGCCCGGTCACCAGCTTCAGGTCGGCGCCGATTTTCTGGAGCATCGGCACCACCACGCCGTCCTGCTGGTCGAGCAGCGCGCGGAGCAGGTGCTCCGGCTCATAGTTGGGGTGGTTCGCGCGGCGGGCCAGTGACTGGCCTTCCTGAATCGCTTCCTGCGCCTTCACCGTGAACTTGTCGATTCGCATGGCGAAACCGTAAGGGTCGATCGCCGGGGCGCAACCGCCGTGCCGGAGCGTGCTGGCCGAACGGTGACAGTCGACAGCGGACGCAAAATCTGCGACGCCTCGCGTCAAACCCCCGAAAAAGACTGAAGATGGGAGGCCTGGCGCCCTTGTGGGTCTTGATGGCTTCAAGTAGGTGCCGCCCGGCTTTGGAAGGACCAAACGTGGGGGCTGGGGTGGAAGCGCACGGCGGGTACCTATGCCGGTTCGAAGACGTCGACGTCGCCTGGCTGGCGCAGGTGGCGCGGTTCGCCCTCGAGGAGGACGGGCAGCGGCCTGACGACGTCGCGCTCCAGGTGACGGTGCTGGGCGGGCCGGGGCTGGTGCGCTTCGCGTGGGACGCGCCCTTCACCTATGGCCGCGCCGGCGCTCGCTGGTACCTCTCGCACCACGCGCTCGCGCGGCGCCTGTCGGAGCACCTCAAGACGGCGCTGCACGTGTACGTGTTCGATCCCGACGAGCTCGAGCAGGTGATGGCGTACGGCAACGGGCGCCGCGTGGGCGGAGAGACGCTCCGGTACGTCGACGTCGAGCTGCCGGACGAGGAAGACGACGAGGCGGCCTTCGAGCGGCTCAAGTCGAAGTGGCCGCTGGGGCACCTGGCGCGGGTGCTGGGCGTGGCGCGCGAGGAGCTCATTCGGCTCCCGCGGCAGGCCACCGTGCTGGTCGAGCTCGCCCGAGAGTACGCGCCGCAGCCGCTGTGGCAGCTCTTCCCTGAGTCGTTGCGTCGTGGCCGCCCGGCGCCGCTCGCGCGTGCGGGCTGAGCCACTGGCGGTCCCGTCATTGGATCATCGGCGCGCGGGCTTTCCTGTGGCCGCACGGCTGGTCGCCGTGAGGCGCTTCACTCTTCTTCGGGCAGCTCGCGGTCGAGCAGCTCGAACGTCTGCAGAATTCGCTCGGAGCGGAAGTAGTTCGACGCGACGAGGAAGAGGCCGGTCACCAGCGCGGTGGTGACGACGCTGGCGCCCGAGAAGATGGGCATGGTGGCGCCGGCGTTGGCGAGCTCGACGCCTCTCGAGGCCAGCTCCTTCTCGTAGGCGGCGACCGAGGCGCGCACGATGACGAGCTCCTGAGCGCCGTCGAGCGTGCGCAACACCGCCGCCACCACCGCCGAGCGCCCCAGCAGCTGGGCAACGCCGAGGCGTCGCACCCCCGAGGGCCAGCGCAGCCTGAGGGCCGAGACGAACACCATCGCGGCCGCCGACGAGAGCCCGAACAGAATGGCGACCCGCGGCCAGCGCATGCCAGCGATGGCGGAGCGCATCGCGGCGCCCTGCGCCCGTTGCGCCGCCGAGAAGGCCTCGGGGTTGGGCGTGAGCTTGTTGAGGAACGGCGTCTCTCCAGCCGACGAGTCGATCTCGTCCGCGAAGAACGCCAGTCGCATGCCCTGCACCGCACCGAACGAGACCATCACCCCGAGCGCAAGGGTGGCCATCGTCGCGAAGCGGAGCGGGGTGGGCAGCACGGCTTCGAACGCGTCAGCGGCCCTGCTTCTGCACGTAGCGCAGGCGCAGGTCGGTCAGGAGCGAGGCGAACAGCTGCTCTTCCTCGACCGTCAGGTTGCCCTTCGTCTTCTGGCGCAACAGCTCGATGAGATCGAGCGTCTGTCGGGCCAGCACGAGGTTCACGGCAGGCCCGCCCGTCTCGGGGTTGGGGGCCTCGCCAAGGTGGATGAGGGCCGTCGACGCCAGCCCGAGCACGAAGGTGCTGAAGGACACCGGCTCGGCGCCCTCGCCCTCCATCACGAACGTCTCACCGCGACGCCCGGTCATGGGCGCTTCACTCCTCCACGTCGTCGTCGTCGATCGGGTCGTCTTCCGAGATGGTCTCGATGCGAATGGCCTTCTCGGCGACGTCGGTGAGGCTCTTGAGGTGCTTCTCGAAGGCCTTCTCGTCCACCAGGCCCTGGGTGATGTAGCGCTGCACGGTGCGCTTATCGAGGTAGCGGGGATCCAGCTCGGTCTTCTCGCTCATGGTGCCGGGCGTCTATAGCAGCCGGCCATGCCGCTCAAGCTCCCCCGCGGGCTGTATGCCCTGGTCGACGACGGCGTGCGCGCCGAGGTGCCGGTGCCCGAGAAGGCGCGCTGGGCGCTCGGCGGTGGAGCCCGGGTGCTTCAGCTCCGGCTCGAGCAGACGGGCGACCGCCAGGCGCTGGCGTGGATTCGTGAGGTCGTCGCGGCGGCGCGGCCCATCGGCGCCGTCATCATCGTGAACGATCGGGTCGATCTCTGTCTGGTGGGTGAGGCCGATGGCGTGCACCTGGGCGACGACGATCTTCCCGTCGAGGCCGCGCGGCGGGTGCTGGGGCCGGGCGCGCTCATCGGCCGGACGGTGCGGCGGCTCGACGACGCTCACGCCGCGCGGGCGCAGGGCGCCGACCACGTCGGGCTCGGGCCGGTCTTCACCACCACCACCAAGCAGGTGAACGTGCCGGCGCTGGGGCTCGAGGGCCTGGCGAGCGTCTGCCGCGACAGCCCGTTGCCGGTGGTGGGCATCGCGGGCATCTCGCTCGAGACCATCGGCGCGGTGGCCCGTGCGGGCGTCCACGCGGCGGCCGTGGCGTCGGACTGGCTGACGGCGGAGGACCCGGTTTCTCGCGTGCAGGCGCTCGAGCGGGCATTCTGGGGCCCATGAAGTCCCCGCACGGCCACCACCCCCGCCGGCCGAACATCGCCATCACGCCCGACGTCACCGTGCCCACGCCCGAGTCGCCGCAGGCCCGCTACGACTTGAAGACGACGTACGCCGACGCGGTGCTGCGCGCCGGAGGCCTGCCCTTCATCATCCCCTACACCGACGACGTGCAGGTCATCGACAGCTACCTCGATCGTGTCTCGGGCCTCGTCATCTCGGGTGGCGCCTTCGACGTGCCGCCCGAACTCTACGGAGAGACCGCCCGCGACGGCATGGGCCCCACCAAGCCCGTGCGCACGAGCTTCGAGCTGGCGGTGCTGAAGGCGGCGCTCCACCGAAAGATGCCGGTGCTGGGCATCTGCGGTGGCATGCAGCTGCTCAACGTCGCCTTCGGAGGCACCCTCGTGCAGGATCTCAAGCTCGAGCTGCCGAGCGCGGCGAACCACCAGCAGCACCATGATCGGTCGCAGCCGCTCCACCCGGTCGAGGTGCGGGACGGCTCGGTGCTCGCCGACTGCGTGGGCAAGGGGCAGCTCATGGTCAACTCGACGCACCACCAGGCGGTGAAGACGATCGGCTCGGGGCTCCAGGCCTGCGCCGTGGCGCCCGACGGGGTGATCGAAGGCATCGAGACGAAAGACGGCTTCGTCGTGGGCGTGCAGTGGCACCCGGAGCAGATGATCGACACCGTGCCGCCGCACCTGGGCGTGTACCGCTCGCTGGTGAACCGGGCCCGCGACCGCCGGACCCACGGCTGAGGCTTCTGCTGTGGTTGTAAGTGGGAGCCGGGAAATCCACTCCCGGCGACAAGCCCCCTATACTCCCGTGTCCTGGCCGACTCGTTGTCGAGGCGACAAGACGCTCATGCGAACTCACTTCCTCCTTCAGGTCCTCGCGGCCGCGCTGTTCGTGTCCGCGTGCAATTGTGACAACCGGCCTCCGGTGGTCGATGGCGGCGCTGGAGGCACGGCCGGCGCGGGCATGACCGGGGGCGGCGAGGCGGGCGGATCGGCGACGGGCGGCGGAGACACTGGCGGTGGCGACGCAGGCATCGTCGTCGACCCGAACGACCCGCGGAACGACCAGCGCGACAGCGACTGCGACGGCCTGTCGGACGCCGAGGAGTTCGGCAACACCTACCCCGGCGGGGCGCGCACGAGCCCCAGCAACCCCGACACCGACGGAGACGGGCTGCTCGACGGCCTCGAGGCCGGGCGCATGGCGTCCGTCGACATGGCGTGCAGCTTCATGGGCGACGCCGACCCGATGTCGCGCACGAACCCGACGGTGGCCGACAGCGATGGTGACGGGCTCTCCGACGGCACCGAGGACGCCAACCGCAACGGCCGTGCGGATCCGACCGAGACCGACCCTTCGACCGGCGACACCGATCAAGACACGCTGGCCGACGGCGCCGAAGACGCGAACCGCAACGGCGTCGTCGACATGGGTGAGACCGACCCGCGCCGCCGCGACACCGACATGGACCGCATCGCCGACGGCATCGAGCGCACGGTGACGCGCACCGACCCGACGCGAGCCGACTCCGACGGAGACACCTGCCAGGACGGCGCCGAGGACTTCAACCAGAACGGCATGGTCGACCAGGGCGAGACAAACCCGAACGTCGCGACCGACTGCGGGCCCGCGAACAACCCCGACAGCGACAACGACGGCCTGCCCAACAGCGTCGAAGACCGCAACGGCAACATGATGGTCGACCCGGGCGAGACCGACCCGATGCGCGCCGACACCGACGGCGACGGCATCAACGACGGCGTCGAAGACACCAACCGCAACGGCTTCTTCGAGGCTGGCGAGACGAACCCGCTCCGCGTCGACACCGACTGTGATGGCCTGTCCGACGGATCGAACCGAACGCGCGCTGACGGCGGCGCGATTCTCGGCGAAGACCTCAACGGCAACGGCATGGTCGACATGGGCGAGACCGACCCGCGTCGTCGCGACACCGATGGGGACGGGCTGACCGACGGCGTCGAGCGCGGGCTGACCGCCGGTACGCTCGCCGATGGGGCGAACTGCACCAACGTGCCGGTCGATCTCGACCCCGCGACCACCACGAACCCGACGAACCGCGACTCCGACGGCGACGGCATCGACGACGGCGCCGAGGACACGAACCAGAACGGCCGCGTCGACCCCGGCGAGCTGAACCCGAACGACATGGCAGACGGGACCGGCCCCGCGGGGCAGGCCTGCGCGCGCAACAACCTCCGGCCGGTGATCTTCCGCTCGTCGGCCGACCCCGACCTGCAGCTGGGCCTCCCGGCGACCTTCACCGAGCTCACCTCGATCACGGTGATGGGCCAGAACCGCGGCGTGATGGGCTTCGACCCGACGAACCAGGTGGCCTTCCTCGTGTGGCGCGAGGCGGCGCGCGGCGGAGCCACCACGCCGGTCGCCGACGAAGCGGCGCTGCGGCCGCTCTTCAACGGCGTGGGCGCGGTGAGCAACGCGACGACCCAGCAGTTCACCAGCTGGGACAACATTCCCGCGCTGCAGGCCTTCTACGATCAGGCCGGCGCGACCGACGTGAAGACGCGGGCGAACGCGCTCGCCAACGCGTTGGTGGGCATGAACGCCGGCTCCCTCGTGGGCGCAGGCACGGGCATGGGGCCGTTCCGCATCCAGGTGCAGGTGCTCCACCGCACGAACCAGGCGGTGGTGGTGATGGCCGCGCTCACGCCTCTGGCGAACTTCACGGGCGCGCCGCTCTTCACCATCTCGGACACGGCGGGCGGCTCGGCCATCGCGCAGCTCGGTGACGACAACGCCTCGCAGTGCGAGGTCTTCACGCCCGGCAACGCGCGGGTCGACTTCCTCTTCGTGGTCGACGACTCGTGCTCGATGGCGAGCTCGCAGAACGCGCTCGCCGCCGCGGGCACGCAGATGGCGCAGCAGCTCGCCAACTCGTCGCTCGACTGGCGCATCGGGCTGGTCACCTCGTCGTACGCGGCGGGTGGCACGGCGACGAACAACAACAACAACTCGCTGCGGGGCTTCACCCGCAACGTCGATCAGTTCCGCGCGTGGCTCACGCAGAACAGCGCCTGCGCGATGATGCGCTGCTCGAACGTGATGCCCACGCCGCCCAACACGATGGGGCCGGCGTGCAACCCCACCGGCGCCAACGGGGGCTGCTGGGTGGGCACGGGTGGCAGCGGCACCGAGCGGCTGCTCGAGTCGACCGCGCGGGCGGTGCAGAACCTGACGCCCTCGACGATGATGGAGCAGGCCGACCGGCTCCGCGCGGGCGCGCAGCTGGTGGTGGTCATCATGGGCGACGCCGACGACCAGTCCGCGCGGAACGCCGCCGAGTTCACCACCTTCTTCACCACGGCCAACGCGACGCTCCAGTTCGGCGGCAACACCTACACGAACCGCACCGGCGGCCGCGTGGTGGTGAACGGCATCATCTGCCCCGCCGGCAGCACCTGTAACGGCGAAGGCGCGGGGACGAAGAACGGCGCCGTGGTGACGGCGACTGGCGGCGTTCGTGGAGACATCTGCAACCCGCGCATGGGCAACACGGCCGCCGACTGCTCGCAGTTCCCCTCGATTCCGGTGTCGGTGCAGAACATCGTCACCAGCGCGATCGCGGCCGCGGGCTACCGCATGCAGAAGCCGCCCATCGGGGCCTCGGTGAAGGTGGCGATGCAGAACGTCACCGACATGGCGAACTGCAACCCGAACGATCTGCCGCGCAGCCGCATGAACGGCTTCGACTTCGACGGCATCAACCGCACCATCTCGTTCTTCGGCGCGTGCCGGCCCGCGGGCGCGATGAACCGCGCGGCCGTGTCGTACCGGTACTGGATCGACGTGACGCCTCAGCCGGGCGGCAACCCGCCGCCCTGCGTGAACGACCCCAACTACGACTCGATGGACCCGGACTTCTGTCGTGGCCGGCTGTCGTGCAACCGCACCACGCAGCGGTGCGAGTGCCCGCAGGACTGCGGCGGAAACGGGCCCGTGGGGACCGTGTGCAACACCAACCCGCAGGTCTGCAACTTCGTCTGCACCGCGGACTGCGGCGGCACCTGCTCGGCGTTCCAGCAGTGCAACACCACCACGTGTGGGTGCGAGTGCCGCCAGATGTTCACCTGCCCGGCGGGCTTCCGCTTCGAGAACTCGAACGGCCAGTGCGGCTGCGTCTGTGACACGGCGGCGCTCAACTGCGGGCCGACGTACCAGGCCGACCCGCTGACGTGCGCGTGCACCTGCAGGAATGACTGCGGTGGCTGCGCCGAGGGAACGACGTGCAACCGCTCGGTGTGCACGTGCTCCGGCGGCATCAACTGAGGTGGGCGCGTTGAGCGCTCAGCGCGGCGGAGCGACGGCGCTCTCCTCGTGGGCAACGACATCGATTCGGCGGGGCGCGGCACACGGTGGCGCCGGGCGTGCGCGCACTGCTCGATGCACCGGCCGCTCATCGACCGCTCATGCCGTGCGAGTGACGAGAAGACCCGAGGGGCCGCGTCTGCGAGGGACGCGAGGCGCACTCCGCCGACGTGACGGAGCGGGGTGGTTGGCGAGCTGCCCGGTCGCTCGGACGATGCGGTGCTCGCTCCCGTTCGTCCCAGCGCGCGAGGGCATTGGAGGCGCGGAATGAAACCCGCGTGGGTCGGCCTCGTTTGTACGGGAATCCTCGGGGCAGGGTGCGGTCGCTCCGACGTGCTGCGGTTCGACGACGCCGTGCCGCCGCTCGTGCGCAGCGTCGACCCTGGGTCGTCTGACGGTGGGCGGGTCGACGGTGGCTTCTTCGATGGCGGGCGGACCGATGCAGGAGCCGTCGATGGGGGGGCGGTCGACGCCGGCACCTGTCCCATCGGCTTCGCGCGTGTCGGAGACGCCTGCATCGAGGTCGCCGCCGCGCTCGACGGCCTGCGGTGGGAATTGCCGTGCTTCTCGCTCGACACCAGCTTCCCGCAGCTCATCTGCTTCACCCACGCCATTCAGCGCACCTTCACCACGCTGCGGGGCGTACCCGGCCGGCAGTACGACGTGCGGGTGCGCGTGCGCGGCGTCATCGAGACGCGGGCCTACCGGGGCGGGCAGCAGGTCGCTCCGTTCGTGATCGCGGGGCCTGACGCCGTCACCACCCCCCTCGACCCGGACCCGTGGAACATCTACCGCCTCGAGGTGAGCGATCCGCCGCAGACGTTCGCCCTGAACGCTGGCGAGAGTGGTGAGTACCGCTGCCACATCGTCGACACGACGTTCACGGTACGCGCCTCGTCGGGCGCCGTGGTGACGCTCTTCGCGTCGTCCGTCGACGACAACCGCTCACAGATCCGCAACGTCGGTGACGCGGGCGTGCCGCTGGTGGCCCCCGGAGTGCCTCCGGCGCCGATGGCCTTCGATGGCCAGTTCCTGCAAGTCGACGTGCTGGGCGTCTCGGCGGCGTCGCCGTGAAGAAGGGAGCGCAGTGCTGCCCCGCGTGCAGCGCTGGGGTGGAGGGCCTGCTTCCCCGTCGCTGACGTTCGAGCGGTTCAGGCGTCGAAGAGGAACTTCGGCGCCTCGGAGGCCTGGAGCGCGCGGAAGCTCTTGTTGGCCTCGCGCAACAGGTCTTCGCTCGAGCGCACGCGGTCCGACGGGAACACCGCTCCGCCGAAGCGGGTGACGACGCGCAGGCGCCCGTGCGGCCCCTCGATGGGAATGGCCTGGAGCAGCGTCAGCATGCGCTCGGCGACGATGCGGGCGCCGGGCAGATCGGTCTCGGGCAAGAGCGCCACGAACTCGTCGGTGTCGATGCGGAACAGGCGGTCGGCGCCGCGCATGGCGCTCTTCGCTTCGTTCACCACCTTGGCGAGGTAGCCGTCGCAGGCGTCGCGGCCGAGCTGGTAGCGCAGGCCCTGGTAGTCGTCGAAGCCGAACATGAGGCAGGCGGCGGGGCGGCCGTAGCGGCGGCTGCGCGCGAGCTCCGAGTCGAGGCTGGCCTTGAGCTGCGAGTAGGTGCCGGCCCCGGTGACCGGGTCGACCGCGCGGAACTGCGCCAGCTCGTCTTCCGCGTCGAGCAGCCGGCGCCGGTACTCGCGCACGGTGAGCGCCGAGTTGATGCGGGTCTGCAGCTCGATGAGCTTGAAGGGCTTGGTGATGTAGTCGTCGGCGCCGAGCTCCATGCCGCGAATCTTCCCGTCCATGTCGCCCATGGCGGTCAGCACGATGACGGGCAGCTCGGCCAGCTCGGTCGTCTCGCGCACGGCCTTCAAGACCGAGAAGCCGTCGCGCCGCGGCATCATGAGGTCGAGCAGCATGAGGTCGGGCCGCGTGCGCGAGATGTGGTCCATCGCTTCGACGCCGTCTTCGGCCACCAGCGTCTTGAAGCCGCTCGTCTCGCAGAGGTCCTTGAGCAGCGTGCGGGTGTGTTCGTCGTCGTCGACGATGAGGACCACGCGGTTGCTGAAGTCGGGGGCGTTCGGCTTCATCATCGGGCGTAGCCGGGCAGTCTAACCTCAACCCTGCCAGTCGCGCGCGCGGCTCTCGAAGCGGGTGTATTCGGCCATGAAGATGAGGTCGACCGAGCCGACGGGGCCGTTTCGCTGCTTGGCGACGATGAGCTCGACGGGCATGGCGGCGCGGGCCTGGGGTGGGGGAGCGCCCTCTTCGCTGTCGTCTTCGCGGTGGATGAACATGACGACGTCGGCGTCCTGCTCGATGGCGCCGGACTCGCGGAGGTCGGACAGCATGGGCTTGCCGCCCTTGCGCTCCTCGACCTTTCGGTTGAGCTGGCTCAAGGCGATGATGGGAACGTCGATCTCCTTGGCGAGCTGCTTGAGGCCACGCGAGATCTCCGACACCTCGAGCTGGCGGCTCTCGACCTTGCCCTTCTGGTGCATGAGCTGGAGGTAGTCGATGACGATGAGGCCGAGCGAAGGCTCCTTCTGCTTGAGGCGCCGCGCCTTGGCGCGCAGATCGAACGACGACAACCCGCCGGAGTCGTCGATGTAGATTTTGCAGCCGTAGAGCTCGTTGGCGGCCTGCTGAATGCGCTCCTCGTCTCCCGGCGACAGGCGCCCGCCGCGCAGCTTCTTCATGTCGACGCGCGCGTGGGTGGCGAGCATACGGGTCAGCAGCTGCACCGAGGGCATTTCGAGCGAGAACACGGCGGCGGCCCGGCTCTCCTTGAGGGCGACGTTGATGGCGATGTTCATCGCCAGCGACGTCTTGCCGATGCCGGGGCGGGCGGCGAGCACGATGAGCTCTCCGCCGTGCAGGCCGGTGAGCTGGTTGTCGAGATCGACGAAGCCGGTGGCCGTGCCCGTGATGCCCGACGTGTTCTGCTTCATCTTGTCGAGGAGCGTGAGCGCCTCGTCCATCAGGTCGGGAATGGGGCGCAGGTCGCCCTGCTGGCGCTTCTCGGCGATCTGGAAGATGCGGCGGCCGGCCTCGTCGACCAGCTCGAGCACGTTGCCGGTCTCCTGGCTGGCGAGCTCGAAGATCTCACGGCCGGCCTTCGCGAGGCCCCGGCGCGTCGACTGATCCTTGATGATCTTCGCGTACTCGACGGCGTTGGCCGAGAACGGCACGAGCTGATCGAGCGTCTGCAGGTAGCTGGGGCCGCCGACGGTGGCGAGCTGGCCGCGCGACTTGAGCTCTTCCGAGATGGTGAGCCAGTCGACGCGCGAGTTGCGCGAGTCGAGGGCCACCATGGCGTCGAAGATCTCGCTGTGGGCGGCGTTGGCGAAGTCGTCCTTCGTCACCTGCTCGGCGACGTTGGGGAGGACGGAGTTGTCCATCACGATCGCGCCCAGCACGGCGCGCTCGGCGGCGAGGTCTTCGTGGACGCGGGGCTCGAGGCTCACGGGGGCTTCATACCCAAAACGGAGGTGCCTGAACGACTCGGGCCGCGCCACCGGTGACGGTGTGCGCGGCCCGGAGAAACGAACGCCTGCGTGGGTCAGGCCCTGGCGTCGGCGGCAGGAGCTGCGGCCGGGGCGCCTTCACCCTGCACGTGCACCATCACCTTGCTGCGCACGTCGCGGTGGAGGCGGAGCTCGACCTCGAAGCTGCCGACGGTCCGAATCGGCTCGGGCAGGTGAATGACGCGGCGGTCGAACTTGTGGCCGATGGCGGCGAGGGCCTCGGCGACGTCGAGCGCGGTGACCGAGCCGAACAGCTTGTCCTGTTCGCCGACCTTGCGGACGACGGTGACGGACAGGTTGCCGATCTTCTTCGCCTGCTCTTCGGCGACCGACTTCAGCTTGGCCTGGCGCGCGGCGATGACGGCCTTCTCGTGCTCGAGCTGCCGAACGTTGGCGGCCGAGGCGAGCATGGCGAGGTTGCGCGGCAACAGGTAGTTGCGCGCGTACCCGTCCTTCACGTTGACGACCTCGCCGGAGTTGCCGAGGTTGTACACATCCTCACGGAGAATGAGCTTCATGGCAGTGGTTCCTGTCAGGCCGCGAGGACGAGGTAGGGGATGAGCGCGAGGCCGCGCGACTGCTTGACGGCCTTGGCGATGGCGCGCTGGTGCTTCGAGCAGTTGCCCGAGATGCGGCGGGGAATGATCTTGCCGCGCTCGGTGACGAAGTACTTGAGCGTCGACTGATCCTTGAAGTCGACGATGATCTTCTTGTCGGCGCAGAAGCGGCACACCTTGCGCCGCGCGAAGCCGCGACCGCCGCGCTTCTCGTCGCCATCGCCCTTGTCGCCGCGATCACCGCGGTCGCCGCCCTTGCCACCGTTCTTCTCGTAGTTCTTTTCCATGTTCGAAGTTCCTTTGAAGGGGCTCAGCCCGGAGTCACGTCGTCGTCGTAGCTGCCATCGACGTCGGCGTTGAAGTCCTCGCGCTCGGCGCCGCCGAACGGCTTGTTGTCGTCGACGTCTCCGGCCAGCTTGAGATCTTCCTGGGGCTGACGGGTCTCGGGGTCGATGTGCTCGCCGAGCTTCTTCGACATGTAGCGGCTGACCTCGTCGAGGTTGCGCAGGTTGCGCTCGACCTCGGCGACGAGGTTCGACTTCCCGAGGTAGTGCGCGTGCAGGTAGATCGCGCGCGGCTGCTTCGCCACCGGGTACATCGTCTTCTTCTTGCCCCAGATGGTGAAGCGCAGGAACTTGCCGCCCTCACGGCCCACGATGACGCGGACCTTCTCCTTCACCTTCTCGACGTTCTCGTCGGTGAGGTCCGGCTTCACGAGGAAGACGGTCTCGTACTCGCGCAAGAAGCTTGCGCTCTTCGATGCTTCGGCCATGTGTTCTCTCCCCACGGGTTCTGCCCATCGCCAATGCCGGCCGGTGAGCGGGGAAACGGAAGGCGCCAGGCGACTCCCGGGCGCAGGAAAAACCGTGCCTGCGACCATCACGTGTCTCCGCCGGAATGACGGAGGAGCGCGCCCTTAGGTGGGTGTGTGTCGGGTGTCAACTGCCGGGGGACTTGGGGGCCCTGGGTGGCTTGGGTGCCCTGGTGCTGCTCCCAGGCCCCCCCCGAAGTCACCACCGCGGTGCGTCGGCGCCACCCATGGCCACACACCACCGCACGTGGTAGGCGCGCGCTCCATTTTCGAGGACGCGCAGGTGTTCGGAGGGAGCCCTCACATGTCGATGATCCGCTTCGCGGTGGCCGCGCTCGTGTTCGCGTCGGCCTCAGCGCTCGCACAGACCGATGACGGTGGCCTGCCCGTGCAGCCTGCCGTCGCCAACCCCGGCGGCGCCGACGCCCCCAGCCAACTCATTCGAGAGGGCTTCGACGCTGACGCCGGAGTCGAGGCCGTCGCCGAGCCGACCGCTCCGAGCGAAAAGCCCGCGGAGCCGGCGACGCCACCAGCCGCCGAGCCCGAGAAGAAGGAAGCCAGCGGCTCCGGGCTCGACATCACCGCAGCCCTCGCTGCCTCGGCCCGCGTCTCGTACGAGGGCACCACGCCGTTCCCCATCGACTCGTCCGGCGACCGCCCGCCCACCATCGCGCCCTTCATGACGCGGGTGCGTGTGACGCCCGAGATTCGCCTCAAGGGCTTCGGCCTCGTCGGTGAAGCCGACACTGCCACCGGCGCCATCTTCGGCATCCCCTCGGCCACCCTGGTGGGCGACCGCGTGCCGTACCCGGCCATCTCCGCGCTCGACCTGCGCAAGCTGTACCTCGAGTACCGCTGGGCGTCGGGCGCGTTCCGCGTGGGCCTCCAGACCCAGTCGTGGGGCCTGGGCATGCTCGCCAACGACGGCGCGAAGGACCCCGAGGCCGGCGACTTCGGCCAGCAGCAGTTCGGCAACACCACCTACCGCGCGCTGCTCGCCTTCCGCCCGCTGTTCAACCTCGGCGGCGCCTTCCGCGCGTTCGAGACCGCCTTCGCCGCCGACCTCATCAACCGCGACAACTTCGGTGAGTTCGCCCGCGGCGACCGCGCCTTCCAGGGCGTGCTCGCGCTGCGCTTCGCGAAGGACGCCGACAACACCCTCGGCATCTACGGCGTGTACCGGAATCAGCGGAACGTCAACGTCACCGATGGCGGCAAGGCCACCGACGTCTTCGTCGTCGACGCCGCCGGCAAGTGGGAGTTCTTCAAGCGCCGCAACCGCGTGCTCAAGGTGGGCTTCGAGGCGCTCACCATCAACGGCACCACCACCCAGGCCCGCAACGAGAACGCGGCGCTCCTGCGCGTGCAGCAGTTCGGCGCCGCCGCGAAGGTGTCGTACCGCTCGAACCGCCTGACGCTGCTCGCCGACTGGGGCTTCGCCTCGGGCGACCAGAACCCGTCGGACGACCGCATCGAGAACTTCCGCATGGACCGCGACTTCAAGGTGGGCCTGGTGCTGTTCGACCACGTCATGGCCTACCAGTCGGCCCGCGCGGGCGTGCGCGCGTCAGACCCGAACCTCGTCGGCGTTCCGCCCGAGGGCGCCGATCTGCTGGGCACCGCCGGCAGCATCACCGGCGTCTGGTACCTCTTCCCCCGCGTGAAGTACGGCCTCTTCGACTGGCTCGACGTCTACGGCGGGCCGCTCTTCGCGTTCGGCACCGCGCGCCTGGCCGACCCGTTCAACTCGCGCCTCGGCGGCGGCACCGCCATCAACCCCGTGGGCGGCCGGCCCGGGCTCTACATGGGCACCGAGGTCGACCTGGGCGTGCAGGCCCGCGTCCGCCCCATTCCCGAGCTGCTCATCACCGCCACGGGGGAGGGGGGCTTGTTCCTGCCCGGTGACGCGTACAACCTTCCGCCCGACTCGGCGGGGCTGGTGGCTCCCATGGGTCCCGTGGGCTTTGGCCGTATTCGCCTGATGGTCAGCATCTGACAGGAGCCGTCTTCCACATGCGTTCACTCCCGCTCTTCAGTGCCCTCGTCGTCCTCGGATCGTGCGCAGCGCCCGAAGGCAAGGGCCTCATGCCCACGCCCGTCGGCTCCGGCGCCGCCGTGAAGTTCGACGCCTTCGCCAAGCCGCTGCCCGAAGTGCCGCTGCCGAACGACTTCGCCACGCGCTTCGACGCCACCTCGCCCACGAAGCGCCGCATCAACGCCTCGATGGTCGCCGCCACGAAGTGGGAACAGGCGACCCGTGAAGAGCTCGACAAGCTCGACGGCTGGGGCACCTACCAGTCGATCACCGTCGGGTTCGAGAAGACGCTCGACCTGCAGAACATCGTCCGCCGCCACCAGGGCGACGACTACGATCCGTCCGACGACGTGGCGTACCTGCTCGACGTCTCGCCCGACTCGCCGGACTTCTGCCAGCGCACGCCGCTCGACTTCGGCGAGGGCAACTTCCCCACGGTGCTCGAGCGCAAGGCGTACTTCGACAACGACCGCGACTCGGAGCAGCTCTCGTTCGAAGACCGCGACGAGGACACCAACCGCAACGGCGTGCTCGACCTCGGGGAAGACCTCGACATGGACGGGGTGCTCGACAAGCCCAACGTGCTGGTGCCCGGGCAGTCGAAGTTCCAGACGATGGAGTGGTATGAGCGCGAGACCAACACGCTCATCATGAAGCCGCTGATGCCGCTGCGTGAGAACACCACCTACGCGGTGGTGCTGACGCGGCGGCTGGTCGACGAAGACGGCCGCCCCGTGCGATCGCCCTTCGCGTACGTGAACCACACCTCGCAGACCCAGCAGCTCGCGCCACTCGGCCAGTGCCTGCCGAAGTACGGCCTGGGCCTCGAAGACGTCGCCTTCACGTGGGCCTACTCGACGATGTCGGTGAGCCGTGACTTCCGCGTCATTCGTGACGGGCTCTACGGCCTGGGGCCCATGTCGCGGCTGGCCACCGAGTTCCCGGCCGAGGTGAAGCAGCTCTTCCAGGTGCGCGACGGCATGGGGAACATTCGCATCGTGCCGACCGACGCGCTGCGCGGCGTGCTGCCCGAGATCCTCAAGGCGCTCAACGGCGGCCGGCTGAGCAAGGCCGACGAGGCCCTGATGGACGCGCACAAGTTCATCGACTTCCACGCGGTGTTCGCCTTCGACTCGCCCCAGTTCTTCCGCCGCGTCGACGCCGCTGGCAACCCGCTGCCGCTCTACAAGCAGACGTTCGAGCTCGACCCGATCTCGGGCGCCGCCTTCACGCGGCCGGAGCGCTCGTTCGTGTGGCTCACCGTGCCGAAGAACCGCCGCGGCCCTGCGCCCGTCGTGATCCTCGGGCACGGGTACACCGGCAACAAGCTCGACCCCCTCATCTACGGCGGCTTCTTCGCGCGCCTCGGCCTCGCCTGCATCGGCGTCGAGAACGTGAGCCATGGCATCGACGCCGAGAGCACCGAGATCCAGGCGCTCGGTGGCCTCTTCAAGTCGAAGGGCCTCGAGGCGTTCTTCAGCGCCATCACGAAGAACGACCGCGCGTTCGATCAGAACGGCGACGGCCGCAAGGACTCGGCCGCCGACTTCTGGACCTCGTACATCTCGCACACCCGCGAGGTCGTTCGGCAGTCGGCCATCGACTACATGCAGCTCGTTCGCGTGCTCAAGACGTTCGATGGCTCGACGAAGTGGTCCTTCGACGTGAACCGTGACCGCACCGAGAACGACCTGGCCGGTGACTTCGACGGCGACGGCGTCATCGACGTGGGCGGCGTGGGGTCGATCAACATCACCGGTGGTTCGCTCGGCGGCATCATGAGCGCGCTGATGGCCGGCCTCGAGCCGCAGATCGACGTGGCGATTCCCGTCGCAGGTGGCGCGGGTCTGCCGGACATCGGCGTGCGGTCGATTCAGGGCGGCGTGCGCGAGGCCGTGAACCTTCGAATGCTCGGGCCTCTGCTCGTGACCATTCCTTCGCGGGACGACGCGACGAAGCGCGAGCTGTGGACCGTGCTGCCCGACCTGAACGATCAGGGCCGGCGCAAGATCGCCACCGTGCCCGTGTCGTTGGCCGAGGGCGACACCGTGGTGCTCCACAACCTCACCACGAAAGAGAAGCGGTGCTTCCGCATGGGCGCCGACGGCCTCTCGCGGGCCGCCATCTCGTCGGATCGGTTCGACCGCTACAAGTACGAGATCTACCCGGGCGTGCTGCCGCCGAAGGAGCGCGATGGCTGCGAGATCCCCGAGGGCGCGAGCGCGAAGTGGACGCTCGAGAGCTTCGAGTTCGACTTCACCTGGCAGGGCCGTGACTTCAAGGCCGGCGAGGCGCTCGTCGCGCTCGGTGACGGCTTCGGCTTCCGCCGGAACAGCCCCGAGATCCGCCGCTTCATGGGCCTCGCGCAGCTCGCCATCGAGAAGGGCGACCCGGTGAACTACCTCCAGAACGCCGAGCGGCACCGCATCATGCGCTACGGCACCGGTGAAGAGGTCTCGACCCGGCTGCTTGTGGTCAACACCATCGGCGACATGAACGTGCCCGTCGCGGCAGGAACGTCGATCGGCCGCGCCGCCGGCTTCATCAACCTCTTCGACAAGGACCCGCGCTACGGGAAGACCGAGAACCGGGTGCTCATCGACAACGGTGTCATCAAGGCCGTCGAGCGCGACCTGCCGTACCGCAACTCGAAGGGCGAGCCGGTGCTGATGGACGTCGACCACTGGTCGGCGGTGAACGGCGTCGACGACGGCTTCGACGTGCCGCGGCTCAACCCGCCGCTGCGGCTCGTGAAGAAGAGCGAGCGCGTGGGCGGCTACACCGGCGTCATCTTCCCCATGGTGGTGCCGACGGGGAAGCACGGGTTCGACCCGCCGAACCCCGATCGCACGTGGGACCTCGGCTCGTTCCTGATGAACCTGCTCGGCCGCTACATGGCCTCGGGTGGCAACGAGTTCCCCATCGAGCCGTGCGTCATGCAGAACGCCTGCTCGTGGATCCCGCCGGTGCCGAACGACTGAGTCGTCACCGCCAGAGGCGTGGTGCGACACCCACGCCGATGCTCGGAGCAGGCGTGGTCTTCGCGGCCCGTCGTTCATCGCAGCCCAGTCGGCGGCGCTCTGGGGTGGTGATTGCTCGATCTGACCGGGCGCTCGAACGTCGTGCGCGCTCGGGTGCCGTCGTCGTCGGAGTCGCTCGCGGCTCGGGCCCGTTCGCTTCGAAACGTGCGTTGTACGCCTGCCTCAGTCGGCTCCCTGCCACGGGGTGGGCGGGGCTGCGAGGGCGCGGGCGACGGACTCGGCGCCGGCCTCCATCGCCTTCGCGCCAGTCGCCATCGAGCGCGGAGACACCGGCGGAAGGTGCGAGGTGACGACGTAGGTGGGCACGCCGCGGTGGTGCAGCACCTCGAGCTGCAGCTTGAAGTGCTCGCGCCTCACGGCTGCGAAGCCGCTCGACATGCCAGCGGCGTAGGCGAGCGGGCCGCCCGGCTGGGCGTTGCCCCCGCGGCTCGGCAGGTAGTGCACCAGCAGCGCGTCGAGCTGAGCCACCTTCGCGTCGAGCAGCGCCACCGCGGGCGCCTTGTCGACGATGCCGCCGTCCCACAGCAGCTCGCCGTCGCGCGGTACCGCCTGGAAGAGGCCGGGGTATGCGCAGGTGGCGTGAATCGCCGAGGCGAGGTCGCCCGACGTCAGCGTGACGGCGCGCTGCGAGGTGAGGCTGGTCGCGACGAGCACCAGCGGCGTGGGCGTGCGCTCGAGCTGCTTCACCGGCAGGTGCTGCTCCAGCAGCGCGCGAAACCGTGCGCCCTTCAGCAGGCCGCTGGGCCGATGCCCGCGGCGCACGCTGTCGACGGCGATGCCGACCCAGTCTGGATCCCAGAAGTGCTCGCGGCGCTGCGAGGTGATGAGCGCCTTCAGCTCGGGCAGGGGAACGCCCGCGGCGGTGAAGGCCGCCACCATGCCCCCAGCGCTGGTGCCCGCGAAGGCGGAAGGCACGAGCCCGTGCCCCAACAACCCGTCGACGAAGCCGGCGTGGCCGTAGAACCCGAAGTAGCCCGCCGAGAGCACCAGGCCGAAACGTCTGCCCTCGAGGAGCGCACGAAGCGTCGTCACGGTCAGCGCTCGAGCCAGTCGCCGAGCACCGTCAGGGCTTCAGGCAGGCTGGCGCGGCCCAGGCCGACGCGCACGTGCGAGTCCGACGCCCCGAAGAGGGGCCCCGGCGCGAGGAGCACCCCGGTGCGCGTCACCAGCTCCTCGCAGAAGGCCGTCGCGCTGGGCACGGACGTCAGGCGCATCAGGGCGGTGGTGCCGGCGAGCGGGCGCCGCCAGGCCAGGTGCCGTGCGTGCTGGCCGATGAAACGATCGACGATCTCGACGTTCTTGCGCACCGTCGACAGCGTGCGCGCGCGGAGGAGATCGGCGTGGCGCAGGGCCACCGTCGCCAGGAAGACGCTCGGCCCCGGCGCGCAGATGCTCAAATAGTCCTTCACGATCTCGAGCTGCTCCAGGAGCGCCCGATCGCGGGTGACGGCCCAGCCGATGCGCAGGCCGGCGAGGCCGTACACCTTCGCCATGGCGCCGAGCGAGACGGCGCGGTCGGACAGCTCGACGACCGACGGCAGGCGGGGGCCGGCGTGCTCGAGCCCCCGGTACACCTCGTCGCCCAGTACGCGAATGCCCCGGCTCGCCGCGAAGTCCATGGCGGCGGCGAAGCGGTCACCCGTCAGGAGCCCGCCGGTGGGGTTCTGCGGGGTGTTGAGCACCAGCAGCTTCGTGTTGGGCTTCACCAGCCGCTCGAGGTCGGCGACGTCGGGCTGCCAGTCGGCCTCTTCCCGGGCCTCCCAGCGGGCGACCTCGGCGCCGATGTTCTCGGCCACGAGGGTGAGTGACTGGTAGGTGGGCGAGATGCAGATGACGTGATCGCCCGGCGCGAGCGTGGCGCGCATGAAGGCGTAAATGGGCTCCTGCGCCCCCACGTGCACCAGCACGTCGTCGGCGGTGATGCCCTGGTAGAGGCCGGCGATGGCTTCGCGCAGGGCGAGCGCGCCCTTCGTCTCGGTGTAGCCGAGCGTCATCGCCATGAACTGGTTGGTCGCCTCGGGATCGAGCGCGAGCACGTCGTTGAGGCGCAGCGTGTCGGGATCGCTCGCGCACGCGATGAGCCGCGCGCTGAACTCGTGCTTCGAGAGGTAGCGCTCGAGAAGGAAGGGACGCATGCGGGTTGGGCAGGGGGCGGAGGTTGACCCTGCGGTGACGGCTCAATACATCGCACGCGTCATGGCAACTCCCAACCGGTTCCCGCTCCCCCTGGCCACCTCATCAGGCAAGCCAGACTGGCTGAAAGTGAAGCTTCCACGGGGTGAGGGGTACGAGCGGGTGAAGGCCATCGTGCGCGAGCAGAAGCTGGCGACGGTGTGTGAAGAGGCGCGGTGTCCGAACATCGCCGAGTGCTGGGGCGGAGGGACGGCCACGGTGATGTTGATGGGCGAGGTGTGCACGCGGGCCTGCCGGTTCTGTCATGTGAAGGTGGGAGCGCCTCCGCCGCTGGACCCCGAGGAGCCCGAGAACCTCGCCCGCGCCGTCAAGGCGATGGGGCTCGAGTACATCGTGGTGACGTCGGTGAACCGCGACGATCGGCCCGACGGAGGGGCCTCTCACTTCGCGGCGGCGATCACGGCGCTCAAGCGCGAGTCTCCGAAGACGACCGTCGGGAGCGGCTGACGCCGACGGTGCGCGATCGCCGGGCGACGTGGAAGCAGTCGCTGCGGGTGCTCGAGTACCTCAAGCAGCGGCCCGAGAAGCTGTACACCAAGACGTCCATCATGGTGGGCCTCGGCGAGACCGACGAGGAGCTCGACAGGGCCTTCCGCCAGTGCCGTGAGGCGGGCGTCGACGTGTTGACGCTGGGCCAGTACCTGCAACCATCGCAGTACCACCTGCGGGTCGAGCGCTTCGTGTCGCCGGAGGACTTCGCGCGGTACCAGCGCATGGCCGAGGCGTACGGGTTCCTCTACGTGGCGTCGGGGCCGTTGGTGCGGTCGAGCTACCGGGCGGCGGAGTTCTTCCTGCGCGGGCTCATGGAGCGGGAGCGCACGGCCCACGCCGAGGCCGTGGCCGGCTGACGTCGCTCTGCGGCAGGGCCGTCGCGCGTTGACCTGGAGCCTTCGCCCACGAGCGGTGCTATGCGCCCGCGCCATGGCACTGTTCGAGTTCAAGCTCCCGGACCTGGGCGAAGGCGTCCTCGAGGGTGAGATCGTCAAGTGGCTGGTGAAGCCCGGCGACGTCGTCAAAGAAGACCAGAACCTCGTCGAGGTGATGACCGACAAGGCCACCATCAGCGTGCCGACGCCGAAGGGCGGGAAGGTCGTGAAGACCCACGGCAAGGAGGGTGAGATCGCGAAGGTGCACCACCCGCTGGTCGATCTCGAGGTCGAGGGGGCCGTGCCGGTGCAGGCGGCTCCGCACACGGGAGCGCCCACCGCGCCGCCGCCGAAGCCTCAGCCCGTCGCCGCCGTGACGGCCCCGGCCGCTCCGGCGCCGGCAGCCGTCAGCGCCGAGAAGGTGCTCGCCACGCCCGTCACCCGCCGCATGGCCCGCGAGCACGGGCTCGATCTCGGGCAGATCTCCGGCACCGGGCCCCAGGGCAGGGTGCTCAAGAGCGACGTCGAGGCCTTCATCGCCTCGGGTGGCACGAAGGCGAGCAACGGCGCCTCGGTGCAGCCGCGCGCCCAGCACACCTGGCAGCCGCTCGGCAGCTCCGCCGTCGACCAGCGCATTCCCATCAAGGGCCTGCGCAAGAAGATCGCCGACAAGATGGTGCGCTCGAAGTTCACCGCGCCGCACTACGCCTTCGTGGAAGAGGTCGACGTCACCGAGCTCGTCTCCGTGCGCACCCGCCTCAACGAGCAGCTCGCGAAGGACAAGGCGCCCCTCAAGGTGTCGTTCCTGCCGTTCTTCGTGAAGGCCCTCATCAACGCGCTGCGCCGCTACCCAAGCGTCAACGCCAACATGGACGAGGCCAACCAGGAACTCATCGTCCGTGGCGAGTTCAACATCGGCATCGCCGCGATGACCGAGCAGGGGCTCACGGTGCCCGTCGTGCGCAACGCCGACCGGTACTCGATTCGGGCCCTGGCCAACGAGATCAACCGGCTCGGCACGGCCGCGCGCGAACAGCGCCTCAAGCTCGAGGAGCTGTCGGGCGGCACCTTCACCATCACCTCGCTCGGCCAGACCGGCGGTCTCTTCGCGACGCCCATCATCAACCACCCCGAGGTCGGCATCATGGGCGTGCACCGCATGCGCAAGCGCCCCATCGTGATGGAGAACGATCAGATCGTCATTCGCCAGATGGCGCTCTTCTCGTTCTGCTTCGACCACCGTGTGATCGACGGGGCGCTGGGCGCCGAGTTCGCGTACGAGTTCATCAAGTACATCGAGAAGCCCGAGCTGTTGTTCCTCGAGCTGGCCTGACGTCAGCGCGCTGGCGGAAAGCGCGCCTCGAGCTCCTCGACGACGGCGGCCGACTCGTTCACCACCCGCGCCGACACCAGCGGCGACGTCCCGAACCAGCCGAGCGCGCGCAGGGTGCGGAAGCGAATTCCCTCGTCGCCCAGGGGCGTGAGGTCGAACCGCGTCGCCGAGAAGTGGCTGGGCAGCGTCGCGAGGTCGACCTTGGCGGCCCGGGCCCGGTCGGCGCGCACGGTGGTGGCGATGTGGCACGAGACGCACTGCATGGTCTCTGCGGTGTGGAGCGTCGGGTTGTCGATCGCCTCGAGGACGTCGAGCGCCTGGCGTTGATCGGCCGTGGGGGCGCTCGCGAACTCACGGGCCGCCATCAGCAGGCGGAACCCAGCGGGTGCGTCGGCCTGCGGGGCGCTCAGCACCTCGGTCGCCGAGAAGAGCCGCGTCACCTGATCGAGCTCGCGCACGTCGGGGATCTCGATTCGAACGAAGGCCTCGCCCCGGCGCTCGAGGCCGCGGAAGACCCAGATGAGCGCAGCGTTGCGGGTGAGCTGCCCGAAGAGCGTCAGCCGGAACAGCCGCTCGATGCGGGCATACCGGGCGAGGAGCGCCGAGAAGCGGGTGGTGAACTCGGGGTTGGGGCCGAAGGCACGGTTCACGCCGAGCATCGACCGCGGGTCGACGTCCTGCAGGCGCGCGAGGGCGCGCAGTGTGTCGATGGTCTCGTACACCTCGGCGCGGGGCACCGGGTAGAACGCGTGCAGCGCCACGTCTTCGGCGCCGGTCAGCGGCGAGACGGGCTGCAGGACGAGCCGGAGCACCCCGTCGGCCTCGTTCGAGCAGGGCCCGGGCCGCGGGCGGTCGCAGAGATCGAACCGCGCGGCGACCACCCTGAAGCGGGGGAGCTCGGCGAGTACGTCCTGGGGCTGGGTGGTGAGGCGATCGAAGAGGTTGCGCGGAACGAGCGTTCCCCCGGCGGGGAGCGCGACGCCGGCGTCGGCCCGCGGCAGGGGCAGCAGGAACGTCACGTCGTTCAGGCCGAGCGCGCGGCGCTCCGTGGGGGTGTAGGTCTCGGTGAAGCCGCTGGGCCCGGCGTCGGGTGAGGGCGTCGGCGTGCCGCACGCGCTGACGAGCACGAGCACCAGCGCTGCCCGCATCAGATCCTCCGGAACGTGTCGGGCCCGCGCAGCTTCACGTACAGCGTGTCGGTCAAGAGGAACCAGTACTGCACCTCGCCGAAGCTCAAGATGTCTCCGTTCTTCAGCGTCGTCTCGCGCCGCAGCCGCACCGAGGCGTTGAGGAACGTGCCGTTGGTCGAGCCGAGGTCCTGCACCGTGCAGCGCACGTTGGCCGCGTCCCACCGGAGCACGGCGTGCCGCTTCGACGCCGAGGCGTGCTCGAGCACGAGATCGTTGTCGGGCGACCGGCCTACCGCGAGTTCGTCGACGCCCTGCATCGGCGGCACCGTCGCCACCACGAGATCCTCGAACTGGAACAGCAACGACAGCGCGCCCGTCGACATGGCCTCGGGCTTCGCCATCGAGGTCGCCTGGGCGTTGGGCGGCAGGCCGAACTGGTCGGTGTCTCCCGGAGCGCCCGCTGGCCGCTCTGGCCGCTGCACCAGCACGAAGGGCCCGAGCTGTTCGCGGAACTCCGTCTGGGTGAGCCGCTGGGCGAAGAGCTTGAGCTCCTTGACCGAGAGCATCTTACGTCGCCTTCGACTTGATGAGCCGCGCGTGGAGCGTGCGCGTGCGCAGATACAGGTACGGCGCGTCGCCGAAGCCCACCTCGTCGCCGTCGTTCACCGACTTCGGCGCCTTCACCTCGACCCCGTTCACGGTGGTGCCGTTCGACGAGCCGAGATCGTTCACCGTCGCCTGCTGCAGGGTGGCGTCCCACGAGAGCGTCGCGTGGTGCTTCGACACCGAAGGATCGTCGACCACCACGTCGCAGTCCGGCAGGCGGCCCACGGTGAGGTTCTCGTGCGAGTCGAGCGGGGGCAGGGTGGTGACGAGCAGGTCGTCGAGCTCGAGCAGCAACGACATCGCGTCCTTCGGGGCGTTGCGGTTGAGCGCGATGGTGCGGCGCGTGCCGAGCTGAATGGCGCGCTGCTGCGTCATCTGGTCGGGCGGGCGCTGCACCAGCACGAAGGGGCCGAGCTGCTTCTCGAAGTTCTCCGGGGTCATCGATGCGGCGATGCGCTGAAGTTCATGAACCGAAAGCACGTCGTCGACGCTACCACTGCGAAACCTCGCTGGCCCTCCCGAGGTGATGGCGATACGGTAGGCCTCTCTCGTACCGGAGCGTCTTCGCTCGACGCGAAGCGTTCCATTCACGAACGGATACGGTGGTTTCGATGAGTGACCGGATGCCCATGACCGCCTCGGGCCTGCGGAAGTTGCAGGACGAGCTGAAGCACCTCATCAGCGTCGAGCGCCCGAAGATCTCGAACGAGATCGAGGTGGCACGCGCCCACGGCGACCTGCGCGAGAACGCCGAGTACCACGCGGCGAAGGAGAAGCAGGGCCACATCGAAGGCCGCATCAACGACATCAACGGGTGGATCGCCCGCGCCGAGATCATCGAGGTCTCGAAGTTCAAGGGCAGCGCCGACATCAAGTTCGGCGCGAACGTCGAGCTGCTCGACCTCGAGACCGACAAGAAGGTGGCCTACCGCATCGTGGGTGAGATCGAAGCCGATCTGAAGAAGCGGTGGATCTCGGTGGGCTCGCCGGTGGCGCGCGGGCTCATCGGCAAGAAGGTCGGCGAGACGGTGACCATTCAGAGCCCGGGTGGCACCAGGGAGTACGAGGTGCTCAAGGTGACGTACGAGGATGTCGAGTAGCCCGCACCCGCTCGAGCCGCTGTTGGGTCCGCTGCGCTTCGCGGCGGCGCGGGACTTCGCGAACCTGTCGACGGTGAAGAGCCTGGCGACGCCGCTCGCCGGGGCGATCGCGCGCGCGTCGTCGTCGCTGGCGCCCGCGCTCCTCGAGGCGCTCAAGGCCGAGCTGACCGAGATCGACGCGCCCGACACCGCACGGCGGCGGGCCTCGGTGGCGCGCGTGCTGGCGGTGCTGGAGCGCGCCGGGGTGACGCCAGGTGGAGCCGTCGGGCGTCCGCCGTCGCCTCCAGTGGGCGAAGCCTCCAGCTCGCCGCGTCGCAGCGTCGCTGACACGCCCGGAACATCGAGTCGTGGCCTCGGACAGCCTCCTGCGGGCGAGTACTCCACCTCGCCGCGTCGCGCCGTCGCTGACGCGCCCCCGCCGCGAACGTCGAGTCGCGGGCCCGGCCAGCCTCCTGCTGCAGCGCAGGCGCTCGCCAGCGGTCCAGCGTCGCGCCGGAGCTCGCCGCTCGATTCCTCGGCGCGCCCGGCGCCGAACCGTCCGCCGTCGTCGGCCCGCGCGCCCGTGGAGGCCGCGCCGGACGCTCCGGTCGAGCGCTCCGAAGACGAAGGCCCCCCGGCTGCGCCAGCGCGCGGCAAGGCCCGACGCGGTGGAAAATCGGCCGACCCCGATGCCGACGCACCGGCACGAATCCTGTCGATTGCGCCCCAGTCGGGCCCGCTGTCGTTGCCGGTGTCGAAGGTGGGCTTCCGGGTCAACCCGCGGTGCTGGGCGCGCTGAAGAAGCGGGGCCTTCATCGCATCGGCGACGTGCTGTTCCTGCTCCCGCGCGTCTACGAAGACCGGCGCTCGCTCAAGCGCATCGCGCAGCTTCGCGGCGGGGAGCGCGGCACCATCATCGCCACCGTGCGCGACACCGAGGAGTCCTTCGGGCGGGGCCGGCGTTTCTTCCGCGCCATCCTCGCCGACGCGTCGGGCTCGATCGCGGCCACCTATTTCCAGACGGGCCCGTGGCTCAAGGCGCGCTTCCCCATCGGCAAGCGGTTGGTGGCGTCGGGCGAGGTGCGGCAGTCGCTGCGGGGCTGGGAGATGCCGCACCCCGAGATCGAGCCGGCCGACGACGTCGAGACCTCGCCCATTCACTTCAACCGCATCGTGCCCGTGTACCCGGGCTTCGAGCGCCACGAGCAGCGCTCGCTCCGGGAGTTGGCCTTCAAGGTGTCGGAGCAGTACGCGCGCGCCATCGAAGAGCCGCTCCCGGACGCGCTGCGCGAGAAGGTGGGGGTGCTGCCGCTCGCCCAGGCGCTGCGCATCATTCACTTTCCGCCGCCCGAGACCTCGCTCGCCGCCCTCGACGGCCACCAGTCCGACGCGCACCGCCGGCTCGCCTTCGACGAGCTCTTCTTCCTCCAGCTCGGCATGGCGCTGAAGCGGCAGGGCGTGAAGGTGACGCCGGGCATCGCCTTCGACGTGGCGCCACCCCGCCTCGAGGCCGCCACCGGGCTGCTCCCCTTCACCATGACGGGGGCGCAGGCGCGCGTCGTCCACCAGCTCGCGCGCGACATGGCGCGGCCCGAGCCGATGAACCGGCTGGTGCAGGGCGACGTGGGCAGCGGAAAGACGGCCGTGGCGATGGTGGCCGCGTCGCTGGCCGTACAGAACGGCTACCAGGTCGCCGTGATGGCGCCGACCGAGATCCTCGCGGAGCAGCACTTCAAGAACTTCTCGCGGGTCTTCGAGAAGGCCGGCATCGACGTGGCGCTCGTCACGGGCTCCGGTGCGTCGAAGGCGAAGCGCGAGCGCCGGGAGCGCGTCGCGTCGGGCCAGGCGATGATCGCCGTCGGCACCCACGCCCTCATCGAAGACGCGGTCGAGTTCGCGAAGCTGGGCCTGGTGGTGGTCGACGAGCAGCACCGCTTCGGCGTGATGCAGCGTCACCAGTTGATGGCCAAGGGCGTGCGGCCCGACGTCCTGGTGATGACGGCCACCCCGATTCCGAGGACGCTCGCGATGACGATGTACGGCGATCTCGACGTGTCGGTGATCGACGAGCTCCCGCCCGGCCGAACGCCGATCGAGACGCGGGTCTTCACCGACAAGGGCAAGTCGCGCGCGTGGGAAGCGGTGCGCGAGCAGCTCGCTCAGGGCCACCAGGCCTACGTCGTCTACCCGCTCGTCGAAGAGAGCGAGAAGGTCGATCTCTCGGACGCCACCCAGGGCGCGGAGCAGCTCAAGGCCATCTTCCCCACCGCCCGCGTCGGGCTGCTCCACGGCCGCATGAAGCAGGACGAGAAGGACGCGGTCATGAGCGCCTTCCGCGCCCACCAGCTCGACCTGCTCGTCTCGACGACGGTGATCGAGGTCGGCGTCGACGTGCCCAACGCCTCGGTGATGGTGATCGAGCACGCCGAGCGGTTTGGCCTCTCGCAGCTCCACCAGCTCCGCGGTCGCGTGGGGCGTGGCGCGGCGAAGTCGTATTGCTTCCTCATCGCCGGCTACGCCCGCAGTGAAGAGGGGCAGGCGCGCCTCGAGGTGATGGCCGAGACGAACGACGGCTTCGTCATCGCCGAACGTGACCTCGAGATCCGCGGGCCGGGCGAGTTCCTCGGGACTCGCCAGAGCGGGCTCCCCGAGCTCGCCGTCGCCAACCTCGCGCGCGACCAGGATCTGTTGTCGCTCGCCCAGGCCGAGGCCCGCGCCATCGTCGAGGTCGACCCGGCCCTGGAGCGACCGGAGCACGTGCGGCTTCGCAAGGCCCTCGAGGAGCGCTGGGAAGGCCGCCTCAAGCTCGCCCGGGTGGGCTGACAGCGTGCTGGCAGGGGCGCGCCGAAGACGTCAGCCGATGTGAGGGGCGGTCTGGACTCGGCGCGGGGCATCGTCCCGCCCATGGAAAAGACCCTGCTCCCCGTCGTCGTGTCGCTGTCCTTGATGGCGTGCCCCGTGCCCGTGGTCGAGGACCCACCGCTGCCGATTCCCGACATGAATGGCCCCACGTCGGCGCAGGTCGACGGAGGCGCTGACGCCGGCACCCCGGGACCCGCGGCGGTGGAGTGGCGCCCCTGCCCCCTGAAGACTGGCTCGACCGGCGGCACGATGGCCGAGTGCGCGGTGCTGCGCACGCCCCTCGAGGCGTCGAACCCCTCCGGCCCCACCATCGAGTACTTCGTCAAGCGCTACCGCCCGCCCAACGGCCGTGGCCTGCGCGCGATGTGGATGCTCCAGGGCGGCCCGGGCGCGTCGGGGCTCGTCTTCGAGGGCCTCTCGGAGCAGTTCGGCACCCGCTTCCCCGACGTCGACTACTACTTCCCCGATCACCGCGGCACCGGGCGCTCCACGCGCCTGTCGTGCCCGATGCAAGAGAGCCAGACGAGCGAGGCGGGCCTCTACATCACGGCCGCCGAGTGGCCCGCGTGCCTGGCGGCCGTTCAGGCCAGCGAGGGCGCGCGCCTGGCCGCGTTCAACATGACGAACGCCGCGAACGACGTGGGCGTGGCCATCGCCGCGACCCGCGAGGCGGGCCAGCCGGTCTTCGTGTACGGCGTGTCGTACGGCACCTCGCTCGCCTTGCGGTACCTCCAGCTCTACCCGTCACAGGCCGACGGCGTGGTGCTCGACTCGATCGCGCCGCCTGGCATCAGCCTCTACCGGCAGGACGAAGACGCCAACGAGGCGGCGCGCGACTACTTCGCCGCGTGCTCGGCCAACGCGGTGTGTGGCGCGAAGCTGGGCCCGGCGGCCTGGGACAAGGCCGAGGCGCTCTTCACGAAGCTGAAAGCAGGGCACTGCCCCGAGATCGCCGTCCCCGGCATTCCAACGCACGTCTTGCTGCGCCGCGCCTTCGGTGGGTTCCTCATGGACCCGTCGCTGCGCGCCTACATCGCGCCCATCGTGTACCGGGCCGATCGCTGCAACGCCGCTGACGTCGATGCGCTCTCGGTGTTGATGAACCAGCTCACCCAGGAGCCGGCCATGCCTCCGGACGAGCACCGGCTCTGGGGCTGGGTGTTGAGTCAGAACATCCTCCACTCGGAGTTCGCCGAGACGCCACGGCCCACCGCCGCGCAGCTCTCGGCCATGCGGGAGCCCCTCGTGGCCTCACGCGACGTGACCGAAGGCTTCGAGCCCACGCTGAACTGGCCCGTGTACCCGGCCGATCGGTTCACCGGCCAGTGGCCCGAGCCCCAGACGCCGATCGTCATGCTGCAGGGCGGCCTCGACCCGGCCACGATTCTCAGGAAGGCGCGCGCCGCGAAGGAGCGCCTCAACCGCCCGGGCCAGACGTGGGTCGAGATTCCGTCGGCCACGCACACCGTCGTCGCCTCGTCGCCGTACGTCAACGCGGTGGGGGAGCGGCGCTCGTGCGGCACCGCCGTCATGATGTCCTTCCTCGAGAACCCCGGGGTGACGCCGGACACCTCGTGCGTGAGCCGGGTCGAGCCGATCTCGTGGGCCCTGCCGAACGGCAACCTGACGCTGGCGCTCTTCGGCCGACGCAACGCCTGGGAGGAGCGGTAACGGACTGGCGGCAGGCTGCTGGCGGCGTCAGGGGCCGAACGGCTCTCGTGGAGTGCCGCCGGGGGGCTGGGGGCGGCGCGTCACTTGCTGGCGTTCGGCCGTGCTCTTCGACGAGTCGCTGGGAGGCCGGGCCGAGGCCCTCGACGCAGCCCACGAGGCCCTCGAGGCTGGCTGGTGGGTGACGGTGGTGGGGCCTCCGGGGGTGGGGAAGACCGCCTTCGCGAGGCGGTTGGTGCAGCGGTGGGGGGCCGTCGACCGAGGCGCCACGGAGCTCTCGCTGCAGGGCGCCGAGGCCGATGAGCTCGAGGTGCGACTGGGTCAAGCGCTGGGCCTCGAGCTGCGTGCGGCCGAGAGCTCGCGCCGGCTCGACCTGCTTCGGCGCCGACTCGAGGGCGGGCGCCAACGCCTCGTCTGGCTCGATGGGCCCGGCGTGGAAGCGGCTGCTGCCTCGCTCGACGCGCTGCTGTGTGAGACGAAGACGCTCCGCGTGGTGGTGTGTGCGACGCGGCCGCTCGGCCTCTCGGTGGAGCGCTGCATCGCCCTCGGCCCGCTGTCCGACGACGACGCGCGCCGCCTGCTCGAGCTGCGGCTGCGCGAGCGTGGCGCCGAAGCCGCGGTGTCTGCTGCGCTCCTCCGCACGACGGGGGGCCTGCCGCTGGCCATCGAGCTCCTCGCCGGGCGCCTCGCGCTGCTGGGGCCGCAGGCCACCGAGGCTGGCGGTGAGGCTGGCGCCCTTGGTGCGCCCCTCGAGGCGTCCATCGGCGCGGCGGTCGAAGCGCTCGAGCTGGCCGATCGTCTGGCCCTCGAGCGGCTTGGGGCCTGCCGTGGGGTGATCGACGCGGGCGTCGCCTTCGAGCTCGTCGGGGGCGCCGCTCCGTTGGACCGACTGACGAGGCTCGTCGAGCGGTCGCTCGTGCAGCGTGGGCCGGCCGAGGGCACGTTTCACCTGCTCGGTGCGGTCGCCAGCTGGCTGCGCGCGCACACGCCCGCCGAGCGCCGCGAGGCCGTGAACGCCGCCCACGCCGCCGCGTTCGCGACGCCCACGCCGAGGCGCCCGCATGGCCGTGACGAGCTGGCGGCGGTGGGCCGCCGGCGGGACGATCTCCTCGCGGCCTTTCGGTGGGCGAAGGCCCGGTGCGAAGCGGCCGGTGTGGAGCCGATCGAGGCGCGGCGATCTCTCCTCGAGCTCGCGCGCACGCTCGACGCCGTGCTCCTCACCCAGGGACCGCCCTCGCTGCATCGTGAGGTGCTCGTCACGGCGCTCGCTGCGGTGTCGGCGAAGCCCACGACCGAGGTCGTCGATCTGCGGCTGGCGCTCGGGCGGCTCGACGCGATGCAGGGCCGACACGGGGCGGCGCTCGAAGCGTTCTCCCGGGCGCTCCACGAGGCCGAGGGGCTGCACGACGATGGCCGGGTGGGGTGGGCCTGTGCTTTCTCGGCGTACTGCGAGCGGGCGCTCGGTCGTTTCGAGGCGGCCCAACGCTCCGCGGCCCGGGCGCTCGCACAAGCGCGGCTCGTTCACGAGCTGCCCATGGTGGCGATGGCCGAGATCTCACTCGGCAGTCTGGCGCTGGCCACCGGCAGCCTCGACGAGGCGGTGGGGGCCTTCACGCGGGTGCACTCGGTCGGCGAGCTCGCCCGGGCGCCACGCATCGTGGGGCTGGGCGCGGGAAACCTGGCGGCCGCGCTGCTCGAGGGCGACCGGCTCGACGAGGTCGAGGGCTGGCTCGAGCGCGCCCGTGCCAGCTTCGAGGTGGCCGACGATCGGGCGCACCTGGCGCGGGTGGCGGTCGACCGGGCGAGGCTGGCCGTCGCGCGCGGCGAGCCCGATGCCGGAGCGCGCCTCGACTCGGCGCTCGAGCAGGTGCGGGCCGCGGGCTCACTCGAGGGGGAGCTGTTCGCGCTCGAAGCGCGGGTGCTGCTGGCGCGCCAGCAGGGCCGCTCGACGACGGAGCCCCTGAACGCGCTCGAGGCGCTCGCCTCGCTCGGAGACGACGTCTCGTGGCCCGGCCGCATCGAACGGCTGCGCGGCGGCCCCGCGCCGGTGCTCGAGCTGAGCGCAGACGGCCGAGCGGTCACCCTCGCTGGCCGCCGGCTCGACTTCGCGCGCCGAGGGCCGTTGCGGCGAATCCTCCTCGCGTTGGCGCAGCGCCATGGCTCCGGGCAGTCGTTGTCGTCACACGATCTCCGCGAGGCCGGCTGGCCCGGTGACCGCATGCGGCCCGAGTCTGCAGCCCAGCGGGTGTACATGGCCGTCAAGCGGTTGCGCGATCTCGGGTTCGCGCCGTTCATGCACACCGTCGACGATGGGTACCGGCTCGACGAGCGGCTTCGGGTGCAGTGGGCCGGGCAACCCTTGCCGGCTGGTCGGTTCGAGGGCGCAACCGATGCGCGCGCGACGCCTCGGCCTGCTCCCGTCGGGCGGCACGCCTGAAGCAACGCCCGACGGCATGCGCTGGGTGACCGCGGGGTTGTTCGTCGTGCACGGAGCGATTCACCTGATGGGCTTCGTCAAGGCCTTCGGGTTCGCCGCGATGCCGCAGCTCACGCAGCCCATCTCGAAGGCGCTCGGGTTGGTGTGGCTCGGCGCGGGCGCTGCGTTCGTCGTCGCGGCCTTCCTCCCCTGGCGGCTCATGTGGCCCGTCGGTCTCGCGGCCGTGGTGGCCTCGCAGCTCGTCATCGTCACGTCGTGGAGCGACGCGAAGTTCGGCACCGTCGCCAACGTGTTCGCGCTCGCCCTCGTCGGGTGGGCCTTCGTCTCGGCTGGCCCGTCGAGCCTCCGGGCGCAGTGGGAGCGAGAGGTCGACGCGATGCTGGCCGCGGCGCCGGCGGCCGCTCCCGTGCTCACCGAGGCCGACGCCGCGGGTGCACCGCCCATCGTTCAGCGATTCCTCCGGCGCGCCGGCGCGATGGGCCAGCCGAGGGTCGTCACGTTTCGGGCGACGTGGCGCGGGCGTATTCGGGCCGAGGCCAACGCTCCGTGGATGGCGATCGAGGGCACGCAGTACAACGAGGTCGAAGGTGAGCGGCCCGGGCGGCTGTTCCTCTTCGCCGCGGTGATGAAGGGGCTGCCCGCGACGGTGTCTCATCGTTTCCTGGGTGACGAGGCGACCTTTCGTGTGCGGCTGCTCGACGTCGCCCAGGTGGTGGACGCGAAGGGCCCCGAGCTGCGGCGCGCCGAGACGGTCACCATCCTGAACGATCTCTGCCTGTTCGCACCCAGCGGCCTCCTCGCGCCCAACGTGCGGCTCGAGGCCCTCGATTCGTTGCGGGTGCGCGCGACGTACACCCGCGGGCTCGAGACCGTGAGCGCCGACCTGGTGTTCTCCGAGGCGGGTGAGCTCGTCGACTTCGTCTCGGAAGATCGGCTGCGCGGTCCCCTGGACGATGGGCGCTTCGAGCGCACCCGGTGGTCGACCCCGCTGCGGGATCCCCGGTCGTTCGGTGGGCGGCTGGTGGCCTCGCGCGGTGAGGCGCGCTGGCACCCACCGGCGGGCGAGTTCACCTACATCGAGCTCGAGCTGCTCGACTTCGAAGCCAACCCGACGGCACGGCGGCCGTGAGCGCGCGCGGAGGCTCGCTGGAGTAGCGTCTGCTTCATGGTCGTTTGCCCCGTGTGTGAGCACCAGCAGGCCTTCGGTCTCGAGTGCGAGGTCTGCGGGAAGGATCTGGGCGATCTCGGCGGGCTCGGGCCCCCGCCGGTCGCGCCGGTCGCCATCGAAGGGCTCGAGGTCACCGTTCCGGATCGGATCGGCGACGTCGCCGTCGAGCGGGTGGGAGAGCTCGAGCTCACGTCCTTCGGGGCGGCCGCGGTGCCCGTCGCGCCCGAGCTGGTGCCCGACCTGGACACGGGGAAGGCGGCGGCCGTGGCCCTCGGCGCGGTCGAGCGCATGGCCGATTTGTCGCTCGATCGAGCGCCAGACGACGGGGTGCGCACGCAGGCGCCGACGGGCGCCGTCACCTGCCGGTACTGCAGGAACGTTCAGGCGAGCGGTCTCATCTGCAACACGTGCGGCATGAAGCTGCCGAAGTCCGCGACGGCGGCTCCCGAGCCCGCAGGTGTGGCGGCGCCGCGGGTCGAAGCCCGCTCGATTCGATGTCGCGCGTGCGGAGCCCCGGCGACACCGGGCCAGCGCTGCTCGGAATGCGGCGCTCAGCAACCGCCACCCACGTGACGAAGGGCCCCGGCCTCAGGTAAGGGCGGCCCCGTGAGCGACTCCCTGCGCGCGACCCACGACGAGCTGTTGGCGAAGTTGTCTCGCCGGCAGAGCATCTTCCACTTCGCCCACGCCGCCGTTTCGCTCTTCGTGTGCTTCATCGCGTCGGGCACGGCCTGGCGGCTCTCGCTCGACACCGAGTACGCGTGGGCGCCGTCGCTCGTGGTGCCGGCCCTCGTCGTGGCCGGTGCGGCGCTCTGCTACGGGCTGGTGCGGCTGGTGCTCGGGCGTGGACGGCTCGTCGTCGAGAACGAGGCCTTCGACGAGCTGAAGCGGCTGCGCGCGCAGCTCAAGCTCGACGAGGCGCCGGTGCTGGAGCGCGTGTGATGGCTGGCGCGGCCGGCCTCATCATCGGCAACGAGGTGCTCACCGCCAAGGTGCGAGAGCGGAACGGGGCGCTCCTCATCGAGCGGCTCCGGGCCCGGGGCATTCCCCTCGTCGGCCTCTTCGTGGTGCCCGATGACGTCGACGCCATCGTCGAGGTCTTCCTCCTCGCGCGGCGCCGGTCGCGCTACCTCTTCACCTCGGGAGGCATCGGGCCGACGCACGATGACGTCACCGTTCGCGCCATCGCCCTCGGCCTGCAGCGCCCCGTCGTGCGGGTGCCAGAGATCGTCCGTTCCCTCACCGAGGCCTTCAAGGGCAAGCCGGTGCCGCCAGAGGCGCTGCGGCTCGCCGATGCTCCCGCGGGGAGCCGGCTCATCCACGGCCCGCGGCTCCAGTACCCCGCGCTCGCCTGCGACGACGTCTACCTGCTGCCTGGCGTGCCCGAGCTGTTCGAGGCCCAGCTCGAGACGGTGCTCGATGGGCTCTCGGGACAGCCGGTGGTGACGCGGCTCGTCTTCCTCGACGCTCACGAGCACGAGATCGCGCCGGTGCTCGACGCGGCGGCGCTCGAGGTGCCCGAGGTCGAGATCGGCTCGTACCCGACGTTCGATCCGGCGGCGGGATACCGCGTGAAGGTGACGGTGGAGCACGTCGAGCGCGCGCGCGTCGACGCGATGGTCGACCGGCTGGTGCGGGAGCTCCCGGCCAGCGCGGTGTTGCGGGTCGAGTGAAGCGGCTCAGCGTCCCGCGCACGGGGACGGAGGCGCTCGCCTCGCGAACTGTTGGGTGACTTGCGCGTGATCGCCCGCGCGCGCGGCGGCGAGAGGAGCGACGAAGCCGCACCGCGACCATGACGGTGCGCGGGAGGCGCGACGACTCCGCACGTGCAGCGCTACCGCACCCGGCGGCGAGAGGAGCGACGAAGCCGCACCGCGACCATGGCGGTGCGCGGGAGGCGCGACGACTCCGCCATCACCGCCCGCTCACCCGGCGGCGAGATCGTCGACGACGTGACAGCGCGCACCATGAGGCCGCTCGGCGCGAAGGTGCTCGAGCTCGGGCCCCGGCAGGCCAGCGCTCTCGAGCGCGTCGGCGAGCACGAGGCGGGCCTCGCGGGTGCCGGCTGCGCGGGCTCGTCGCGCCTGCTCCACGAGGCTCGCCGGCAGGGGCCCCGGCGGCCGTGGTCGGGACACGAGGTGCCAGGCCCCGCTGCCATCGGGTCGCTCGAAGCCCAGCGCCTCGCGCGCGCCGGGGTGCCAGGCCACGGTGGGCAGCGCGAGGCGCGCGGCGGGCTCGAGCGTGTCGACCGAGCGCGCCTCGGTGACGTCACCCAGGAGCAGCAGCTCGTCCCGATGGCGACCGAGCTCGAGCGGGACGTCACAGGGCTTCACCCGCAGGGGCCGGTTGGCGGCCGACACGTCGTCGATGACGAGCTGCCCCTGGTGGTTGGCGTCCGTCGCGAAGAGGGCCACCCGCTCGTCGTCGAGCCAGCACATCGGCAGATCCCACGCGTCACCGTCGAGGCCGCCCAGCGTCACCGGCGCCTCGCCACGCAGCACCCGCTCGACGTCGAAGGCCAGGGTGACGGCCGTCGGCTGCCAGACCCACCCCGAGCTGGACAGCCTCGCGCCAGTCGGTGAGACCGCGAGCGCGCCGAAGAAGTAGTCGAAGCGGGCGGCCTCTGCCGATGGCAGCGTGCGGGCCCCGGTGACGACGTCGAGCACCGCGAGCAGGTTCCAGGCGACGCCGTGAATGAGCCGGCGCGTGTCCACGAAGGCCAGCGGGTACGTGCAGTGCTCCGGGTGGTACGCCTCGCGCTCGAAGGTGTGTACGACGCGGCCCACGGCGACGTCGACGACGGCGCCCTTGAGGCCCCGACGCTCGGCCACGGCGACGAAGGCACCATCGGGTGACGCGCAGAGCTGGGCGCCCAGGCTGACGGGCTGGCGATCGGCCGGGTAGAGCGGAAAGGGGAGCGCCACCTCGCAGAAGCGCTCGCCCGACTCGAGATCGGCCCCCACCACCACGCCCTCGCTGGTGGCGAAGAACCAGCGCGCGCGATCGTCGAGCCCGCCCGGGCACAGGCCCGCCAGCGGCCCCGGGAGCACCGGCGCCACCGCGGTGCGCACGACGAAGCCGTCACCCGAGCGAGACACCGAGGCGCTGCCGCAGGCGGAAGAAGTCGTCGGACAACGAGAAGGCCATCAGCTCGCGCACGTCGGGCCGCGCGCCCAGCGCCTGCACCACCGCGTCGAACGACTCGGCCTTCGGCGCGTTGGGGGGCGCCTCTTCCTTCAGCACCAGCGTCAGGCCGGCCGCCACGTCGGCGCACACCAGCAGGCCCGCCCGATCCATCGAGAAGAGCAGCCCCTGCACGACGGGCTCGATCGCCACCTGGCCGACGGCGGCCATGGCGCTGGCGGGCTCCTCGAGCAGCTTGAGCGCCTTGCGCGAGTACGCCTTGCGCAGGCTCTTCGACTGCTCCTCGTTGCGCCGGCCCAGGCCCAGCCAGCCCGGCTGGTGAATGCGCACCGAGTTCCCCAGCACGTCGGCGAACTCGCTCATCGACAGCTTGCGCACCAGCGCCGCCTTGTCGACGAGGCCCAGCGCCGCGCGCCCGAAGAGGAACCGCTGCTCGCGGATGTTGAAGCGCCGCACGACGTCGGGGCCCACCAGCACGGCGAGCGGCTCACCGGTCTCGAGCGCGACGAGCCCGCGCCGCGCCTGGTACGCCTCGAACTCCGCGCCCCCGAAGAGCTGCAGCACCGACGAGAGCGCCTTCACCACCGCGTGATCGGTCTTCAACCGGTCGCCGCGGCGATCGATGCCCTGCTGCTCGAGGTTCGGCGGCGCCAGCTTGGCGAACTGATCGCCGATCGCCCGCAGCACGTCGACGAGCGCGGTGCGGGTGGCCGGGTGATGCACCATCATGAGCTCGGGCGGCCCCAGCGTGCCGCGGAAGTCGTTCGGCAGCCGGTTGCGGCCCTCGGAATAGAAGGCCAGCTCGACCTCGTTGGCCGCCTTGAGGAACACCAGCACGCTCGTCGCGCAGAACGCCTTGTCCATCTGCTTGAGCGACTCCCACATGCGGAAGAGCGCGCGCAGCGAGTCGACGCGCGTCGGCTCGAGCTTGAGCAGCGTGCGGTGCGTCTCGATCGCCATCGAGATCGACGAGGGGTCGCGCGAGAAGAGCTCGGCGAGCGCCACGTGCGCCGCGACGTTCGTCGGCTCGAGCTCGGTCACCTGCCGGAAGGCGGCGATCGCCCGCTGCGGGTCGTCGAGGTTCTTCGCGAACAGCGCCCCGATGCGGAGCTTCAGCGCGATGGCCTTCTTCGGGTCGGCGGCCTGCTGCACCTGCTGCTCCAGCATCGCGACGAGCTCGCTCATCGCGCCGGTGCGCTCGTACAGCACCACCAGGCGGTCGAGCGTCGCGCCGTCGCCCGGCACCAGCTCGAGCGCCTTGCGGTACAGCCCGATGGCCTGGCCGACGTCGCCGAAGCCCTCGTCGGCGATGCGCGCGAGCATGAGCGTGTGGCGGCCCCGCGCGGCCTGGGTGCCGTCGAGCTCGAGCAGCCGCCGCAGACAGTCGGCGGCGCCCGTCCAGTTGCGGCTGGCGGTGTGAATGGTGGCGAGCCGCTCGAGCGCCTCGGTCGCCGAGGGATCGGCGGCGAGGGCGGTCTGCAGGTGCGCGGCGGCGCGCGTCTGGTCGGACAGGTGATCGTGGTACAGCGCGCCGAGGCGCAGGTGCACCCGGGCCAGCGCCAGGGGGTCGCCGCCCTGCTGCACGCGCACCGCCAGGGCCGCCGCGGCCTCGGCATAGCTCTGCGACTCGATGGCGAGGGTGGCCTTCAGCTCGAGCGCGTCGGGCAGCGTCGGCATCGCCATGAGCGCCCGGTCGAGCGCGGCCATGGCCTTGTCCCGGTCCTTCACGCCCTCGAGCCAGATGCGCGCGGCCTGGAGGAACTCTCGCGCGGCGTTGAAGAGATCCTTCTGAACGAGCTTGGCCTCGCCGCGCTTCTCGTGGAGCGCCGCGAGATCGACCGCGCCGCCGCGCCGGGCGAGCAGCTCCTCGAGCGCCGGGCCGGCCTCGGGGTGGAGCGGATCGCGCTCGAGCACCTTCTGGAAGTAGCTCTGCGTGAGCTCGTCGCTCCTGAGCACGTCGCGCGCGATCTTCGCGGCCTCCATCAGGGCCCCGAGCATCGTCACCTGATCGCGCGCCGTGGCGGCGACCTGGTCGAGCGTCTTGAGCGCGTCGGCCGAGCCACCCCCGCGGAGCTGGCAGCGCGAGAGCCCCAGCAGCGCGGGGTAGAGATCGGGCGCCGACTGCAGGGCGGCCTCGTAGGCCTGGCGGGCGCGCTGGTGATCCTTCAGGCGCGTCTCGTAGAGGTCGGCGATGCGCAGGCTGAGCTGCAGCATGTCGGCGGAGTCGGTGGTGGTCGCCCGGCGCCGCTCGTACAGCTCGACGAGCCCCGTCGCGTCCTGGGCCTTCTGGAGCGCGCGCTCGAGGGTGATGCTCAGCGACTCGTCGGTCGGGTCCTGCGCGTAGGCGCGCTTGAGCTGGTCGAGCACCAGCGCGTCGGGCGTGGCGGGGCCCGCGCCGTCCATCGAGCTGAGCTTCATGGCCGCCGACAGCTTCTCGTCGCCGAGCACCTCGGCGATGCGGGCGCGCAGCTCGGTGCGGCGGGGCTTGTCGTTCGCCTTGATGCGCTCGAGCAGGCGCAGCGCCGACAGGTTCTGCGGCTCGAGGGCGAGGGCCGCCTCACAGGCCTGGGCCGCGCGCGCGGTCTCGTTCAGGCGATCGAGGTACAACCGCGCCAGCTTCAGCGACGCGCCCACGCGCACCTGGGGCGCTCCGGTCTGGGCCTGCCGGTCGAGGAGCACGATCAGCTCCTTGACGTCGTCGCGGCTGGTGAGGAGCCGCTCGAGCTGCTGGAGCGCGGTGACGTGGTTGGGCGCCAGCCGCAGCACCTCCTGGTAGCCCTCGAGCGCGTTCTCGGGCTTCTTCAGCTGGTCTTCCCAGATGGCCGCGGCCTGGAACATCGCGTTGGCGCGCTCGGTGGGGTCGGTGCGGTTGGCGGCCTCGGCCCGGAGGATCTCGATGAGCGACTCCCACGCGCCCTGGGCCCGGTAGATGCGCGCGAGCGCCCGCAGGGCAGGGAAGTGGTTCGGCGCCAGCGTCAGCACCTCGCGGTACGAGCTGATGGCCTGGTTCTGGTCGCCCAGCTTCTGCTCGTACAGCTCGCCGATCTTCTGGATCAGCGCCGCGGCCTGGTCGGTGCTGGGCGCCATCTCGGACTCGGCGCGGTACATGTTGATGAGCGAGTCCCAGCGGCCGTCCTGCCCGTAGAGGCGCCCGAGGCTGCGCAGCGCCGGCAGGTAGTTCGGCGCGAGCTGGAGCACCCGCTCCCAGGCGGCGATGGCCGCCGGCCGGTCCTTCACGTTCTCTTCGAGGATCTCGGCGTTGCGGTGCGCGAGCGAGATGACCTGCTTCTGATCGTTCGCGAGGCGCGCCTCCTGCTCGTTGAGGGCGAGCAGCTCGTGCCACTGGGCGGCGCGCTCGTGCAGGCGCGCCAGGTTGCGCATGGTGGGCAGGTGATCGGGGGCGATCTCGAGCACCCGGCGCAGGCAGTCGATGGCGTGCGGCACGTCGTCGAGCCGGTCTTCGTAGAGGCCGGCGATCTTGTTCAGCGTGGTGATCTGCTGCTCCTTGTCGCTGACCTGGAGCAGGTCCTGCTCGTACATCGACACCAGCTCGTTCCAGCGGCCGAGCTTCTCGAAGAGCCGGGTGAGCGCCTTGGTGGCGGGCAGGTAGCCGGGCGCCAGCGTGAGCGCCTGTTTGTAGCGGGCGATGGCGTCGTCGACCTGCCCCAGCCGCTCCTCGAGCGTCTCGCCGGCCTTGTAGAGGCGGCCGGCCTTGCTCCGGGCGTCGTCGGTGGCGGCGGCCTCGGCGTCGTAGGTCTCGACCAGCCCGACCCAGTTCTGCGCGCGGTACGACAGCTTGCCGAGGCCGGCGAGGGCGCCCGCGTGGCCCGGCACCCGCTCGAGAATCGCGCGGTACCTCGCGGCGGCCTCCTGGTCGCGCTTGAGCTCCTCGAAGAGCGAGGCGAGGCGCAGGTTGATGGCGACGAACTCGCTCTGGTCGTTGTTCGTCTGCACCCACGCGAGGAGCACGTCGGCGAGCTCTTCGAAGCGGCCGCGGGCCTCGTAGATGCGCGAAAGCTCGGCCAGCACGAGGGGCTCCGAGGGGCTCACCCGGCGCGCGGCCAGGAGCGCCGCGAGCGCGTCTTCGGGCCGGCCCAGCCGCTCGTAGGCCTTGGCGATCTGCAGGAACGTGGGGGCCGCGCCCGGGCCCTGGCCTTCTGCCTCGGCCGCGAGCGCGGCCAGCTCCTCGTCGACGGTGCCCTCGCGCTGCGCCACGCGCTTCATGGCCGCGAGCAGCTGGGGATCTCGTCGGTCGACCGCGAAGGCCTGGCGGAAGCACTGCGCCGCGGCGGCGGGGTCCTTCAAGCGGTCTTCGAAGAGCAGCCCGGCGGTGGTGAGGTAGTGCGCGCGCGCCGCGTCGTCGGTGACGGTCTGCGCGAGCAGCTGGTTCACCTTCACCACCGACGGGAAGTCGGCCTTCTCGGTGAAGACCTGCTCGAGCTGCACCAGCAGGGTGACGTCTTCGGGCTCGAGCGCCAGACAGGCGGCCAGAGCCGCCGAGGCGTCGACCTCGCGCGACAGCCGCTGCTCGAGCACCTGGGCCTTCTCGAAGAGCAGCGCGGCGCGGGCCCGCTTGCCCTCGGTGGCCTGCAGCTCGGCGTCGATGAGCTGCGACACCATCTGCCAGTTGCCGACCTCGGAGAACAGCCGGCGCGCTGCGCGAATGTTGGCCAGGAACTTCGGCGCCAGCTTGAAGGCCGCCTGGTAGGCCACCGCGGCGTTGCGGGCGTGCTTGAGCGGCGCTTCCCACAAGAGGCCGATCTCGTGGAACAACAGCGCCGCCGCCGGCTGGTTGCCGATGGCGCGCGCCTCGCGCTCGAGGGCGCCGATGCGCGCGCGGGCCTCGTCCTCGCTCGCCGTCGCGGGCTCGGTCGCCGGGGCCGGAATGGGAATGGCGGGGATTGCGGTGGACAGCGTTCTGGGGAACTCGTTCCGCTCCGTCATGGGCCGCAGTCGTAGCACGCGGGGTGGGGGGCCCCGATGAAAACCCGCGGCCTGGGCCTCAGATGCGGCGCTGGTCGTGCGACGCCTGCACCGCCGCGAGCAGCTCGCCCGAGTCGATGAGGCGCACCACCGCCGCCACGTCCTTGTGGAGCTCGCGGTCGGTGTCCATGTGCGGCACGTGCCGGCGGATGAGCTGGTGCGCCGCCAGCGGCCCGTGGCCCGGCTTCACCGGCGCGCGGAAGTCGAGCGCCTGGCTGGCGACGAGCAGCTCGATGGCCAGCACGTGCGTGACGTGATCGACGACCTGCCGCGCCTTGAGCGCCGCCGTCATGCCCATCGACACGTGATCTTCCCGCCCCGCCGACGAAGGAATCGAGTCGACGCTCGCCGGGTGGCAGAGAATGCGCGACTCGGCCACCAGCGCGGCCGACGTCACCTGGGCGATCATGAAGCCCGAGTTGAGGCCCGAGTTCCGCGCGAGGAAGGGCGGCAGGCCCGAGAGCGAGGGGTTCACCATCTGCTCCACGCGCCGCTCGCTGATCGACGCGAGCTGGGTGAGCGACATCGCGAGCACGTCGAGCGCCAGCGAGATCGGCTGCCCGTGGAAGTTGCCCGCCGAGACGATGCGGCCGGTGCTGGTGAAGACGAGCGGGTTGTCGGTGCCGGCGTTCACCTCGACCTCGAGGATCCGCCGGCAGAACGAGAGGCCCTCGCGGGCCGCGCCGTGCACCTGGGGCACGCACCGCAGCGAGTAGGGGTCCTGCACCTTGTCGCAGTCGACGTGCGTCTTCACCAGCTCGCTCTCGGCGAGCAGCTCGCGCAGGTGCGTCGCCACCTTGCCGTGGCCGGGGTGCGGGCGCACCGCGTACACGTCGTGGAGGAACGGGTCGTGCGAGCCCAGCATGCCCTCGACGGTCATCGCGGCCGCGACGTCGAAGAGCTCGGCCAGCGCTTCGGCCTTGAGCAACGCGTGCGAGCCGACCGCGCCCATCGCCTGCGTGCCGTTGACGAGGGTGAGGCCTTCCTTCGCCTCGAGCACCACCGGCGCGAGGCCCACCTGCTCGAGCGCCGCGCGGCCGCTCAGGCGCTGCCCGTCGACGAAGG
>JALOQF010000041.1 GCA_025459425.1 Myxococcaceae bacterium
ACGTTGGCCACCCGGAAGGGCGAGGTGCCGACGGCCGTGAAGTTCGTCATGGGCACCGCGGTGCCGTTGACGCGGACTTCCTGCACGCGGCTCGCGTCGATGACGAGGCCCAGGTAGTTGTCGCGCGTCCCCGGCGCCGTCAGCACGGTGTACTGGCTGCGCCACTGTTCGATCGGCGGGAGCAGGACGAGCGAGGGATCTCCCTGGTTCGGCGCGTTCGGGCCGGAGCCGGTGGTCGCGCTCTGGCTCGAGAAGATCTGCGCCGCCTGAATCGGCTGATCGGCCGAGATGGTGAAGCTCGTGCGCGAGCGGAACTCGACGAAGGCCCCGCCTGCCAGCCGGCAGGTGTTCGCGGCGAGCGAGCCCGACAGACAGCGGTTGGGTGACAGCACGTCGCCCGCAGCGGGAGGCGGCGTCAGCGTGACGAGGGTGCCGTTCGGGCACGTGCTCGCGGGGCAGCCCGCGACGATCTTGTAATAGTCGGGGCTGGCCGCCGTGGGGCTCGCGAAGGTGTTGTTGACGAGCCGCAGCGGCGCGGTGCGGCTGGCGACGAAGTTGCGGCCCCAGGTGGCGAAGGGGAACAGCTGCTCCTCGACGTGATCGCACGCGACGTCGGTGAAGCCGCGGGTGATGCAGACCGAGCCGCCGAAGACGGCGATCGGCTTGTCCGAGGTGATGACCGATCCGGTCAGGTCGTTGTCGATGCGGCAGACCTGGCTCGTGCAACAGCAGGGTTGCAGGACGCCACAGAGCGCCGAGGTGCTGCAGTTCGAGGCATAGGAGCAGGACGTCGCGCCGATCTCGAAGTTGTTCGGGCCGCACTCGAGGTTGATCGAGCCCGGCGTCGCCGTCGGCAGGCCGCTGGCGACCTGGAGCACGTCGTAGTCGTTCAGGGTGAAGGTCTGCGTCTGGCCCGGGTTCAGCGCCGGCACTCCAGGGCCGGCGGTGGTGCGAGCGCTGGAGCGGATCGTCACCTGGGTGTTCGGCTCCTTCGCGACGATGACGAGCTGCCCGTCACCGAAGGTGTTCGCCGTCGCGTTCGGGTCGGTGCGGCTCGAGCGAACGATGACGTGCTCCGGCGTGAGGCCGACGTAGCTGGTGCCGAAGATGTGCGCCGGGAGCAACAGCGACGCGTCGTTCGAGTACGCGAAGTAGCGGCAGGTGCCGTTCACGCACTGCGGGCCCTCGTTCGACGGCGCCAGCGTGCAGTTGGCGGCCGTGGTGCACGAGCCCACGTCGCGGAAGGCCGCCAGCGGGTTGAACTGGTACACCGAGATGGGGCGGTTCGAGACGAGCTTGTAGGCGAACCGGCGCAGCCCGCTCGCCGAGTCGCTGTCGGCCGCGGCGCCGATCGACTGCCAGGGAACACGAATGACGCCCAGGCCCCGCGTGGTCGGGTCGAGCCGGCCGGGCACCGTCACCGTCTTCACCGTCTGCACGGCGTTGTTGAACCACCGGGTGACCGTCACCGTGGCAGACAGCGACGAGCGGTTCGTCACCACGAAGGCGAACTCCGAGTCGGTCGAGCCCTGGCCCGACAGGGTGTTGGCCTTGAACACCGAGGCGCGCACGCCGTTGTCCATCACCGCCGTCCAGTACTCGCAGCCGAAGTAGCTGCGCTCGCGCACGGCGTCGGCGCACTCGTCGACACAGGCGCCATTCTGACACTCGGCCGTGGGGCCCAGCCCCGGCACCTGCGTGCAGGTGGTGTTCTGCCACTGGCCCGTCGGGCTGCACGACTGCTGGATCGCCGACGACATGCACTGGCTGGAGCCGGGAATGCACTGGGGCGTCACGCACGCCGCGGCCATGCCCGCGCCCGTGCACTGCTGGGTGATGCAGGTGCCGTCGAAGTTGTCGCCGACGTTCACCCAGGTCGTCGACAGGTTGAGCTGGGTGCGGCGCTGGCACTCCTGCGCGGCGCGGCCGTCGGGGGAGCAGCGGCGCTCGCCGGCGGTGCACTCGCGGCACTCGCCCATCTGACAGGTGGCCGTCCCGGCGCACGTCACCGGGCGGAAGCCCGAGCCGTCCTGGGCGCAGACCTCGACGGCCATGGGGTTGGAGCCACACTTCGTCGCGTTGGGCTGACAGGCGAGGCAGCGCTCGTTCGCGCAGAAGCCATCGGGCGACGGGCACGCCGTCTCGACGGTGAAGCGGCCATCGGCCCCGCACAGCTCGACGGTGCGGTTGTCGACGCTGCAGCGCCGCGCGCCTTCGGTGCAGGGGACGAAGACCGAAGCGTCGGGCTCGGGCGGCTTCGGCTCGCAGGTGCCCGACAACAGGTTGCAGCGCTGGCCCGCCGCGCAGTCACCGTCGCGCTGGCAGACGAACCGGCACTGGCCATTGACGAGCCGCTCTCCGGCGCCGCACGCGGGCCCCGCGTCGACCTGCGGCGGAACGGTTCGAACGCGATCGCACGCAGCGACGGCGAGGAGAACGGTGGCGAGGGCGATGGAACGGCGCATTCGAAGACGCTCCCAGCGAGGCGGTCCAACAGGGGCCGCCCTCCTACCTCACCTCACCTGCCGGGGGCTACTCGCCCAGCTTGTCGATGATGCTGGTGAAGTCGGCGTCGTCGTCCTTCGGGAGGCTGCCCACCACCGTGCGCTCGTCGGGTGGCGGCGCCTTGCGGGGGGGGGCGGCGGTGATGGCGACGGCGGGGCGCGCGGGCTGCGTGGCGGGCCTGGCCGGGGCGGGTGCGGCTGGCCGGGGGGCCGCCGGGGCTGCCTGGGCCGGCGCGCGGGCCGCCTCGGGAATGACGTTCACCTTGGTGGCCTCTTCGAACTCCTCACCGAGCTGCGAGAGCGAGGCGGCGGCCGAGGGGCGCGAGGCGTTGGGCACCGTGGTGGCCGGCACGCCTGCGGGAGGCGCCGAGGCCGGGCGGGGCGCGGCGGCAGGGGCGGCGCCAGCGGGCTTGTTCTTGTAGCGGGCCAGCTCGAGCTCGACGACCTTGAGCTGCTTCGACTTCTCCTGCACCGCTTCCTGGAGGCGCTTGACCTCCTGCTGCTTCACCTGCTCGCGGCGCTCGATCTCGGCCTTGTGCTTCGCGGCGGCGTCGTCGAGCGACTTCTGGTGCGCGGCCTCGATGGTCTTCTTCTCGGCCAGCGCGGCCTGCAGCTTGGCGGTGGCGTCGGTGGCCTTCTGCTCGGCGCCGGCGATCTTCGCCTGCAGCTCCTTCTCGGCGCGGGTGCGGGCGGCGTTGGCGCCTTCCATCGACTGCTCGAGCTCGGCGATGCGGCGCTGGCGGGTGGCGAGCTGGCTCTGGGCCTCCTTGAGCCGCGTCTCCATCTCGGTCAGCCGGGTCTGCGATTCCTGCTGCACCTGCGCGATGCGGGCCTCGGCGCGCTGCACCTTCTGGCCGGCCTCGTCGCCGGCCTTCTTCGCGTTGGCCTTCTCCTGCGTGAGGGCCGTCTGGGCTTCCTGCAGCCGCGCGTTGGCCTGCTGGAGCTGCTGACCGAGCTGCGTCTTCACCTGGTCGCGCTCGGCGAGCGCCGCGGCCTGCGCCTCGCCCAGGCGCTCGACGGCCTGCGTCTTCTCGGTGAGCTCCTTCTTCGCCGCGTCGAGCTCGGTCGACAACGCCGCCTTCGCGTGCGCGAGCTCGTCGGTCTTCTTCTTGGACTCGTCGAAGAGCGACTTCAGCTTCAGCTCGAGCTGCTTCGACAGCTCGGTCTTGGCCGTCACCTCGCGGGTGAGGGCGTCGACCTGCCGCACCTTCTCCTGCTGGAGCGTCGACAGCTTGCGCAGCGTGTCGGCGAGCTCCTTGGACTTGGTGGCGACGTCGTTCTGCAGCAGCTCTTCGCGGCGCTGCGACTCGTCGGTGAGGGTGGTGATGCGATCTTCCAGGTTGGCCCGGGTGTCTTCGGCGTGGGCCAGCTTGGCGTTGAGCTGCGTGAGATCCGACACGCGCGCGCCGAGCTCCTGCTTGGTGGCGGCGAGCTGCTCCGAGAGATCCTGCGCCTGGTCGCGCGACTGGGCGAGCTCGCCCTCGAGCGTGGCGACGCGGTCTTCGAAGTGTTTCTGCGTGTCCGCGTGGGCGCGCTTCTCGATGTCGAGGGACTTCGAGGTGTCCTCGAGGTTCGCACGGGTGGCGGCGAGATCGACCTGCGTCGACTCGAGCTTCTGCGACAGCTGCGCGCGCTCCTGCGAGAGCTGGGCGATCTGCGCGCTCGTCTCGGCCTGGAGCTGCTGGTGGGCCGAGGCCTCGGCTTCGTAGTTGCCCTGGGCTTCCGACAGCGCCGTCTTCAGCTGGCCGATCTCGCCCGAGAGCTGCTCCTCGAGCTGGGCCTTGGCGGCCTCGACGTTGCGGAACAGGCCGGTGACGCGCTGGATCTCGTTGCGGGCCTGCACCACCTCGCCGGTGCGCTCGTCGCGCTCCTTGCGGGTCGAGTCGAGCTCGAGCTGCGTGCGCTCGAGAGCGCCGGCGGTGTCTTCCTGCTCGGCGGTCTTCGCCTCGAGGGCGGCCTGCGTCTGGTTGAGCGAGTCCTGGGTGCCCAGCAGCGCCTTCTGGGTCTCGTCGAGGGTGGTCGACAGGCGCGCGATCTGCTCGTCGCGCTCGGCCACCATGTTCTGCAGGCCCTCGATCTCCTGGCCCCGCTGCTCGAGCGTCTCCTTCAGCGCGCCGATCTCGCCGTCGCGGTCGGCGATGGTCTGCTGCGCGGCCGAGAAGCGGCCCTCGAGGTCGGCGATGCGGGTGTCGCGGTCGGCGACGTCGGCGTTGAGGCCGTCGATGGTGCGCTGGCGCTCGTCGAGGGTGGCGTTCAGCTGGGCGATGGTGGCGGTGTTCTGCTCGATGACGCCCTGGGCCTCCTGCAGCTGGCCGCCGACGTCGCCGAGCTCGCCCTGGAGCTCGGCCTCGCGATCGGCCATGGCCTGCTTGACGGCCTCGACCTCGCCCTCGAGCTCGCCGATCTTCTCGAGCTTCTCCTGAATGGCCGACTGGAGTTCGGCCTCCTGACGATCCTTGCGCTCGACGGTGTCGGCGAGCTCCTGCTCGAGCTGGGTGATGCGGCCGTCGCGGTCGGCGACCTTCTCGGTGAAGGCCTGCTCGACCTCGGCCTTCTCGGTGCGCAGCGCCTCGAGCGTGGTGTTGAGACCTGCGATCTCGCCTTCCAGCTCTCCGGCCTTCTCGGCGGCGCGGGCCTTCGCGTCGGACAGCTCGGCCTCGAGCCGGGCCACCTCGGCCTCGCCGCGGTCGCCGCGCTCGGTGGCCAGCCGAAGGTTCGACTCGAGCTGCTGCACGGTGGCGTCGCGCTCGGCCTGCGTCTGGTCGATGGTCTCCTGGAGCGCCTTCGCGATGCCCTCGTACTCGGCGTACTTCGCGTCGCGCTCGGCCACCGTGTCCTGCTGGATCTTCTGCAGGTTCTCGAGGTCGGCCTTGAGCTGGCTCAGCTCGTCGTTGCGCTGGGCGACGGTCTCCTTGAGCTCCTTCTCCTTGACCTCGAACTCGAGGGTGGCGAGCTGGTAGTCCTTCTCGAGGCCCTCGTAGTCCTTGCGCTGCTGCTCGAGCTCGGCGCTCTTGCGGCCGATCTCCTCTTCCTTGTTGTTGAGCTCCTTGCGCAGGCCGTTGATGTCCTTCTCCTTGGAGGAGACGACCTCGATGACCTCTTTCTCGCCGATGAACTTCTGCAGCAGCAGGTCCTCGACCTGGCGGCCGTGCTCGCGCTCCTTCTCGACGAGCGTGTTCTGGGACTCGGTGAGGCGACGGGTGAAGTCGTCGACCTGCATCTTGAGGCCCTGAATCTCGACGTCCTTCTCCTGAATGCGGTCTTCGACCGAGAGCAGCTCGCGCTCCCGCACGGTCCAGATCTCGGACAGGCGGGCGATCTGCGCCTCGCGCGTCTTGAGCTCGTCGCGGAGGATCTGAATCTTCGCCTCCGGCGTGCCGAGCATGTCGCGGCGGGGCGCGCTGCGGCGCAGCTCACGGGACTCGGCGAGCAGCTCGGCCTTGCGGTCGGCGATGGACTGGAACGCGCGGTCGAGGAAGGCCCGATCTTCGTCGGTGAGCTGGCTGCGGCGCTCGCGGCGGGGCAGGCGTGGCGGGCCCCCGGCGGCCGTCTTGAGCGGCGGCGGCGCCGCGGGGATCTCGACCGTCGGCGAGCCCTGGCCGGACAGCGCGTTGTCGAGGGCGACGTCTTCTTCTTCCCCCGTCGACGAGGGCCCCGGGGCCGCGGCCGGCGGCGCGATGGTGGTGGTGAGCCGGGTCAGCTCGCTCATCTCGAAGGGGATCGCGAGGTAGCCGTGCGCCGCGTTGGCCGACGCCGCGTGCTGCTGCAGCGCCTCGATGCGCGACTCGCTCGACAGGAGGATCACCGGCAGGTTCTGGCCAAACTTGCCCTTGCGAATGTTGCCGCACAGCACGAAGCCGCTCTGATCCGGCAGCTCGGCGCGGAGCACCACGAGATCGGGCCGGCGCTTCTCGAGCTCGCGGCTGGCGTCCTGCGCGCTGGTGGCCAGCGTCGTCTGGTAGCCGGCGTCTTTCAGCACCGACGCCATGGTGAGGGCGAAGTCGTTCTGACTCTCGACGATGAGGACGCGGCGCTCCATGAGGCTCTTTTCTCTTCGGGGAAACGAGGCGAGGTGGAGAGTCTGCTACGGGGAACCGGGCCGGTAAACCGGCTTGTGCGCTCCCGGCTACAGGCCTGTCGTTCAGGTGTTCTTGCCCGGCATCGTGGTGGGCGGCACGTGGCGGGTGAAGAGCTGCGACTCCGGCGGGCAGTACCCGTGCACGAGCTGGGCGAACCAGGGGTCGAGCCGCGAGGGGGGAGGCGCGGCCGAGGTGTCGAGCGCCTCGAGCTCGCTCTCGGGGAGTTCCTCGTCGTCGCCGTCGTGGAGGGACTGAAAGGACTCGTCGTTGACGAGCTCGAACTCTTCGTCGTGCACCTCTTCGACGGGCTCGACGTCAGCGGCCGGTTGACGCGCCAGCACCGGGGCCCCTCCGCCGGTGGGGTTCGGCACCAGGCGCGAGAGGGGCGGCAGGCCCTCGGGCGCGGGGGGCGGCTTCGTCGGCACGCCGTCGAAGGGCGAGCCCGGAGCGCGAGGCGCGGCCGAGGTGACGGGCGTCGGTACACCGTCGAAGGGCGAGGGCGCCCGAACGCCCGAGGGGCTCGTCGGCAACGGCGGAGGAGAGCCCGCGGCCCGAAGGCCACTGGGAGACGTCGGAGCCGGCCCCATCGAGGCGGCCGACGGGCTGCTCGACGGCCCGGGGCGGAGCCCGCTTGCGCTGGACGCTGGCAGGCCGGCCGCGGTGGCGGCCTTGAGCGGCGGTGGCAGCGTCGTCGCCGGAAAGCTGACCGGCACCGCGACGACGGCCATGCCTGGCGGCGGCGCCGTGGGCCTCGGCGGCGCGCCGAATGACGTCGGCACCGGAATGGGCGCAGGCCTCGCAGACGGTGCGGGTGGGGGAACGGGCGCGGTGATGTTCGGTGAAGGCAGCGTGACGATGGTGGTGCCCGGCCGCACCGGCGCGCTGGGCTTGAGGAGGTTCGAGAAGTCGAGCGGCTCGTCGTCCGGGGCGCCGATGGGCGGCGGCCGCACCACGCTCGGCGCTGCGCCAGCGTCGGGTCCCGGCGGGAGGGGGCGAGGGCTCGCGGCCGGAGCAGGCGCTCCCACGCCGGGGCTTCGCGACGCCCCGGCCGTCGGCGTCGTCTCGGCAGCACGGGCAGGCTGGCCGCTCGCCGCGGGGCTGGGCGTGGCCTCGACCGTGAGCGCCGGAGCGCGGGCAGGCTGGCCGCTCGCCGCGGGGCTGGGCGTGGCCTCGACCGTGAGCGCCGGAGCGCGGGCGGGCTGGCCGCTCGCCGCGGGGCTGGGGGTGGCCTCGACCGAGAGCGCCGCAGGACGGGCGGGCTGGCCGCTCGCTGTGGGGGTGGGCGTGGCCTCGATGGTGAGCGCCGCCGCCCGCGAGGGCGACGGCTCGGTCCGGCTGGGCGCCGGGTCGGGTTCGGGCACGGGGAGCGGCGTTGGCTCGGGCGCCAGGGCGCGGCCAGGGGCTGTGCGCACCTCTTCGCGGAACTCGTTCACCGGCGGGAGCGATGGCTGCGTGCGTGACGATCGCGGCGGCTCATCGGGCACCGGCGGTCCTTCCCGGGGCGCGGGGGCATCGACGGCGTCGGCGTCTGGCAAGCGATCGGTGAGGGGCAGCCCGAGCACGACGGGCGGCTCCTGGGCCGAGGCGACGTTGGGATCGGTCGTCTCGGGCGCCACGGGGGGTCGATCGTCGCGCAGCAGGGTGCCCATGACAGGGGGGCGATCTCGCGCGGCCGCTTGATCGGTCCCGGTGTCGGCTTCCTGCGAGGGCGCCCGCACCGCAGGGTCGGTCTTCACCTTGTTGGTGCCGAGGTCGGGGGCAGCCAGGTCGTGGACCGGCAGTCGGGCGCCGGCTTGCGTGATGTCGCCCGTCTCGTCGGGCGGGCGGCCGCCGAGCTGCGTGGCCTCGCTGGGGTCGACCGCGTCGATGGGGGCATCGGAGGGAGCGGCGGCGCCAGGCGCGACCCGGGCGTACAGGGCCACGAGCGTGTCCCGCACGAGGTTCGCGTTGATGGCGTCGGTCGCGGCACGCGCCGCAGCGCCGAGGGCCTTGCGGACCTCGGGCGACGCCAGCTCGTCGAGGGCGCTGACGAGCCCGTCAAGGTCGCCCGGGCGGTAGAAGCGCGTCGCCGCGTCGGGGCAGAGCTCGCGGCTCAAGGGGGTGTCGGCTGCCAGCACCGGGCGCCCGGCCGCCAGGTACTCACCAAGCCTCGCGAGCGCGGTCGTCGACCGGTTGCGCGGTTCGTCGGCCAGCGTGAGCACGCCCACGTCTGCCGCGGCCATCACCTTGTGCACGTCGTCGTGCGAGACGGGCTCCTGGAACTCGACGCGCTCCGCGAGGCCCAGCTCGGCGGCCCGCGCCTTGAGCGAGGGGGTGAGCTCGGCGCTCGAGGGGCCGACGAGCGCCAGCTTGAGCGGCTCCTTCGTCTTCGTCAGCGCCTCGAAGAGCAGCGGCAGATCCTGGTGACGGCCGTGGCTGCCCAGGTGAATCAGGCGGGCCGGCCGGCCATCGGGCTCACCCATCAGCTCGGCCGAGTAGGGCGCGAGATCGACGGGCGCCCGCACGACGTTGACGTTGGGCCGCGGCACGCCGAGCGAGACGACGTGCTCGCGCGCGGCCTCGCTGCCGACGATCACCGCGTCGGCGTTCATGAGGCAGAAAAGCTCCTGGCGGCGGGAGCGCGCGAGCAGGCGCTTGTTCGAGCCCTCCTGCGGCTGCAGCGAAGGCAGGTCGCCCGACGGGAAGCGGGTGGCGTCGTAGACGAGCTTGAACCCGAACTCGCCGCGGCGCTCGCAGAGGGGGTAGCCGCTCACCGGGTCGAAGAAGTGCACCAGCACGTACTCTTCGCTCTCGAGTTGACGGCGCACCGCTCGATCGTAGGCCTCCATGCGCGAGCGCAGGTCGCCGGAGCCGACCGGCACCCGCAGCAGCCGCGCCCCGTGGTACCGCTCGATGTGCGAGTGATCGGGCGTCTTCACCGAGAGGACGACGACCTGGTACCGCTCCGAGAGGCCCTTGAGGTACTCCGTGAGGCGTCGCGACGTCGCGTGCGGCGCAGGCACGACGTCGAAGCAGCAGAACAGCAAGCGCGGCAGGTCGCTCACGGCTTGGGGGATGATGCCACGTTGACGGCTGGCAACCCGAGTGAGAAGTGATGGCACGTGTCGGAGCGCGCCTTCACCATGCGGGAACTCTTGACGCGGGCTCGCGAGCGCTTCGGTTCGGACGCTGCGCGCTACAAGACGCGGGAAGAGCTGCTCGCGGCGCTGGGGCTGGCACCCGGGTCAGCGGTGACGCCAGCCGGTCCGGCCGTGGACTTTGGCCCTGGACGCCCGGTCGAGGTTCAGGTCGCCCAGGATGGCTCGCAGCACCTGGGGGCCTCGGGGCCCACCGAGGCGCCATCGCGCACGGGCGCGCTTGGGACGCAGGCGGTGGTGTCGGCTCCGGAGCGTGAGCACTCGACCGGCCAGACGGGCCTGCGGCCGGTGGGGCAGACGTCGGCTCCGGAGCGTGAGGGCTCGACCGGCCAGACGGGCCTGCGGCCGCTGGTGCAGACGTCTGCTCCGAAGCGTGAGGACTTGACCGGCCAGACGGGCCTGCGGCCGCTGGTGCAAACATCTGCTCCGGAGCGTGAGGGCTCGACCAGCCAGACGGGCCTGCGGCCGGTGGCGCAAACATCTGCCCCGCAGCGTGAGGACTTGACCGGCCAGACGGGCCTGTGGCCGGTGGCGCAGACGTCGGCTCCTGAGCGCGCTGGCTCGACCGTCCAGGTGGGCCCGCAGGCGGTGACTCAAGCATCGGCTCCGGCGCTCGTGGTGCGTGACTTCTTTCTTCCGCGCACGCGCTGAAGGCGCTGTCCTTGCGCAGGCGCGGCACACGCGACCCGACGAGCCGCGCGCGTGGCCCCGACCCCTGACGACCTCGTTGGCAGGCTCGGGCGCTGTCTCGCGACGGCATCGGCCTTCACTCCAGGGACGGCTCGGCGCCCCAAAGAGCCCCACCGGCTGCACCACGCGCACGCGCGAACTCGTACACGCGGCGCCTCCGCTCGGGCGCCGAAGCGGCGCAGATGCTCGATGGCGGCCTGGCGCTCCGAGGTGAGCGTCGCGATGCCTTCCTGCGCGTCGCGACCCGGAACAGGACGAGCTGGCGCGCGCGCTCATCAGCGTCGGGGCCACGGCCAGGCTGGTCGACCCGGCTGACGCGACGACGTTCGCCCGTTCATGGTTGCTCGCGAACTACTCGAAGAGCGAGCCGCACTATGCGCTGTCCGATGCCCGGCGCTCTCGCGGCGAACGTCCTCGTTCGCACACGTCCGCTGTCCAGGACGTCGGCCTGCTCCGGAGAGGCGGCTCTGCGCCGCTCAAGCCCGTATCGACGATCGTGGGCGCCGACGGCTGGGCGACGACCCCCCAGCACACGGGCGCCCCTGTGTCCGCGCCCGACGGGACGTGCCTCGTCGAAGGGAACGGCTCGTCGCTCCAGCAGACGCTCATCGACGGCGGCCTCAATGCGGCACTCGGCGACGCGCTCGAGGCCTGTCACGGGCACACCCCGGTGGCGGCGCGGTCGCGCTGGCCGTGACGTCTCGACCGGCGTCTCCAAGGGGCCGGGTGCAGCACGCGTCGACGCCACACGCCGCGCGACGTCGAGGCGCCCGCACGCAGGGGCGTTCGGACACCAGCCGGCGTGGCCCGCATTTCGGCTCGTCGGACGCAGGGGGGCAGCTACACTCGGGCTCCGTGTCGCAACGGCTCAACAAGAAGAAGGCTGCGGCGCTCGTGGAGCAGGCGAGGCTGCTGCTCAACGAGCGGGCCTACGCGCGCGTCGAGGCGACGCTGTCGCCGGTCGTCGCGGCCGACGTCTTGAGCGGGAGCGAACACCTCGCGATGTACGCCGAGTGTCTCGATGGTCTGGGGCGGCGCGACGAGGCCCGTGAGTTCCTCGAGCGGCAGCTCGCACGCAAGCCCGACGAGGCCCAATTGTCGGTGCGGCTCGGGGCGCTGCTCCTCCAGCAGAACCGCCCCGCCGAGGCCGTCGAGGTGATGTCCCGCGCCCGGCAGCAGCTGCGCCGTGAGCCCGTCTTCCTCACGCACTACGCCGCCGCCCTGCTGCGCGTGGGGCGCCTCGAAGAGGCCGACAAGGCCGTGGCGGCGGCGCTGCTCACCGGTGGTGGTGACGACACGCGGCTGGTGCTCGCGCTCCTCAAGGCCCAACGCGGAGACGCCGCCGGTGCCGAGGCGGTGGCGGTGCAGGTGGGCACGCGCACGGCGGACCCGGTGCTCCGCTCGTCGGCCCGCGCAATCGAAGCGGACTGCCGCCTGATGCAGGGCGATGCCCGCGGGGCGCTCGACCGCTTCAGCGCCCTCGATCGTGAAGGCTCCCTCGACGCCGACTTCCTGCCGCACGCGGCGCTCGCGGCGCAGCTCGCCGGTGACGAAGCGCTCGCCACCGCCTTCATGGAGCGCCGCCGACAGACGGCCGCCGCCGAAGACCATCTGCTCTTCGCGAAGGTCTTCCTGAGCCGCAACCGCGCCTCCGACGCCATGGTCGAGCTTGGGCGCTCCGAGAAGGCGCTCGGCGAGAAGCTGCCTGGCTTCGAGTACGAGTTCCTGGTGACGAAGGGGCGCGCGCTCCGGCTGCTCGGCCGGCCCGACGAGGCGACGCGCAACATCGACGCTGCGCGGCAGCTGCCCGAGGCCGAGCTCAACCTGCTGGGGGCGCGCCTGTGGCTCGAGGTCGGCCATCTGGCGGCCGAGCGGGGGGACTTCGACGTGGCCGAGGCCTCGTTCACGCGCGCCCTCGAGCTCGACCCCAACGAGTCCGAGGCCGCCCGCGCGCGGGAGCTGTCGTCGCGCCGCACCGCGTGGAAGCAGGAGCTCGCGGCCTCGGCCCAGGCCCGCATCGACGCCGCCAGGGCCGACGCCGAGGCGATGAAGCGCCGCTTCCTCGCGCGCGAGGGCGAGCTCGAGTCGATGCGCAAGGAACTCGAGCGCATGAAGCAGATGTCGGCGACCGCCCAGGCGCAGGCCCAGCAGGCGGCGCACGAGGCCGCCGCCGTGAAGGCCGAGGCCGCGCGCCGCGTGCGGGAAGAGCTCGAGGCCCGCGAGCGCGACGTCGAGGTGAAGGCCCAGGAGAACCTCGAGGCCGCGCTGGGGCCGGTGTTGCCCCGGTGTCCCGAGGCGCTGGTGAAGATGGTGCTGGTGGCCGAGCGCACCTACCAGAAGGGGCTCTACTCCGAGCTGCCGGCCGCCGCGGTGGCGGTGCTCTTCTCGGGCGCGCTCGAGCGGGCGCTCTTCATGTTGATCGTCCAGCGCTTCGACGCCTGGCTCGACGACGGCGATCGCCGCAAGGCCTTCCTCTCGGGCGCGGTCCGCGAGCGGCGCGGCAAGCGGGTCGAGTACTTCGACCGCTTCGTCGAGGCGTTCGATCGCAACCTCGAGTCCCGCGCGCCGTCGCTGGGCGAGGTGAGCCGGGCCTTGAGCCGCCGGCACGACGGGCCGCTCGCGGGGTTCCGCGAGTTCCTCGCCTCGGAAGGGATCGCCGAGGGCTTCCTCGACGCGCTCGCGGCCTTCGTCCAGCAGGCCAAGGAGCGGCTGCGCGACCCCGTCGCGCACGGGCTCGCCATCGATCTCGGCTGGGACGAGCTGAAGGCGTTTCGGGAGGCCTTCCTGTTCCGGTTCGAGGGAGGCCCGGGCCTGCTCGCCCGCCTGCTGGGCGCGTCATGAACCTCGTGTGGCTGCCAGGCTTCAACGGCGCGGCGAGGCAGCCGCTGCTCACCCGGCTCGCGAGCGCGCTCGGGCCGGCCCACCGCTCGCTGTTCCCCGGGCTGCCACGCGGTCGCCCGTCCGAGGGGCTCGTTCGGGAGCGGACGTTCCTCGCCGAGGCGATCGGCGCGGCGACGTTCGCCGAGCCTCCCGTTCTCGTCGGGCGCTCGTTCGGCGGGCGGGTGGCGCTCCGTCATGCGGTGACGGCGCCGGTGCAGGCCGTGGTCCTGCTGGGCTTCCCCGTTCGCCCGCCGGGCCGACCGCGCCCCGACGACGAAGCAGCGCTGCGCGCCGTCCCGGTGCCCACCCTCATCGTGCAGGGTGACGCCGACGAGAAGGGCCCGCTCGACGTCCTGGCGCCCCTCGTCGAGTCGAACCCGCACCTGTCGCTCGTGGTGTTACCGAACACCGGCCACGGCTTCGGTCGACGGCAGGAGCGTGAGGCCGCCGGGGCGCTGGCCCGCTTCCTCGAGGCGCTCGGCCGGCCCGTTTCGCGTTCCCGGCGCCGGGTGTAGAGGGGCGCCCATGCTGTCTCTCGTCGCCGCCGCCGTGCTGTCGGGCCTGCCCACCCTCGCGCCGTTCCCGCCGCCGCTCGCGCTCTTCTCGGTCGAGGTGATTCAAGACGGGCCGTCGAACGTCGCCTCGAACGGAGACTCCCTCGTGCCCTACGGAGCGGGCGCGTGCGCCGCGCGGTCGATCTCGACGATGCGCGCGATGGGCGGGGGCCTGTCGATGATCGAGCGAACGCTGACGTGGCTCGACGCCCAGCCCGGGGTCGAGGCGAAGCTCTTCGGGAAGAAGGGAGCGCTCGGTGAGGTGATGAAGCACGTCTCCTCGGCCGCCGTCGCCCCGCGCACCGCGTGTGTCGCGCCGAAGCTGCAGGACGGCTGGCGGTGGTCGCTCGACGCCGCGCCGAAGCTGTGTCCCGTCAAGCCCGACGCCACGACGAACGAGCGCTGGCTCCTCGTGAAGGACGTGCCGGCCGCGGCCGTGGTCGTCAATCGTTCTCCCGACCCGTGTCAGTCGCGCGTGTCGATGGCCCTGTTCGACGCGAAGGGCAAGACGCGGGTGCTGCTCCACGCCGACTTCGCGGGCGCCATGTCGGCCACGCTCGTTGGCCCGAAGTGCCGAATCGAGCTGACGTACGACGCGACGCTCGAGGCCTTCAAGCCCGAGTGGAAGTCCTGCAAAGGCTGAAGACTTCGGCTACAGCGCTCGGCCGCCATGGCGTCCGCTCCGATTCTCGAGGTCGATCCGCTCCACCCGCAGCCCCGCATCGTCGATCGGGCGGCGAAGGTGCTCGAGGACGGCGGCCTCATCGCCTACCCGACCGACACCTACTACGGCATCGGGTGCGACCTGCTCTCGCGCAAGGCCATCGACCGGCTCTACGGCGTCAAGGGGCGCGACCGGAAGAAGCCGCTCGCCTTCCTGTGCCCGGATCTCTCGGACGTCGCGAAGTACGCCATCGTCAGCAAGTTCGCGTACCGCACCATGAAGCAGCTCACGCCGGGCCCGTTCACCTTCGTGCTGACCGCGACGAAGCTCGTCCCGGACATGATGCAGACGAAGCAGCGGCAGGTGGGCATCCGGGTGCCGCAGGCGCCCCTCATGCTCGCCATCGCGTCGAAGCTGGGCCGGCCGATCGTCACGACCTCGGCCACCGACGCCGATGATCAGGTGCTCATCGACGCGAAGGACATCAAAGACGCGCTCGGCACGCGGCTCGATCTGATCCTCGACGGCGGGGTGCAGCCGAACGAGCCCTCGACCGTGGTGTCGCTCATCGACGATCAGATCGAGGTGCTCCGGCAGGGCAAGGGCATCATCGTCGCGTGACGGCGGTCTCGGTGCGTGGCCGCCCCGAGCGGAGCGCGCTAACCTCGTTCGCATGTCTCGTTCGTCCGTGTTCGTCGCGCTGGCCTTCCTCTCGTGCGGGCCCCAGACCGTCAGCCCGGCGCCCGTGCCGAACCGGGTCGGCGTGCAGCCCGACGCGACGTACTTCTGGCAGGTGAAGACGTCGTCGATCGAGTGGGGCGAGTGCTCCGACGCCGACGACTTCCGCGCGAGCGCGAGCGCCTTGCCGGTCGGCATGAACAGCTTCCTCATCTACAAGACCGACCCCGACGCGAAGTCGGCGGTCACCCAGAACTGCCCACGCCTCGATCCCTCGTCGTGCCAGCCGTCGTCGAGCCGCATCACCTTCGACATCGCTGGCCCGGAGTTGACGCTGACGCGCGCGCCGGTGTCCGAGCCGCTCCGCGTGCGCGACGCCAACGGCATGGTGCGCGACAGCACGTGCAGGCTCGGTCAGCAGGAGAGCTGGTTCTTCCGCGACCAGGGGCTCACGTTCGATCTCGAGATCAACACCACCTTGAGCCTGTCGCAGGACGCCGGCACGGAGTGCGAGCTGATCGAGACCGACCTCAAGGGCCGCTCGCCGAACGGGCTCGGCATCACCGGCTGTGTGATCACCTTCCGGCTCGGCGGCGAGCTCAAGTAGCCGTCACGCGCTCGTCAGCACGAGCTTGACGATCTCGGGCGGCGCGCCGACCCGCATCGGAGGCCCCACGAAGCCGCAGCCGCGCGAGGTGTAGAGCCACGTCGCCCCGTGCCGTGAGAGCCCGGTGTTTCGCTCGCGCCAGATCGCCGAGCCGATGAGCGTTCCAGGGAAGATCTGGCCGCCATGCGTGTGCCCAGACAACTGCAGGCCGATGCCCTTGCTGGCCACCACGTCGAGGTTGTTCGGCTGGTGCGAGAGCAGCACCGAGGCTCGGTCGGCGTCACGGCCAGCGATGGCGGCGTCGAGGTCGTACTCACCGCCGCCCAACCGGGTGCCCCAGTCTTCCACGCCCACGAGATCGAACGACGCGCCTGCGTCACCGATGCGCACGTGCCGGTTGCGCAGCAGCGTGAAGTCCATGCCCTCGAGAGCGGCAGCCCAGCGCTCCCAGCCGGAGTAGTAGTCGTGGTTGCCAGAGCAGAAGTAGGTGCCGTGCTTCGACGAGAGGTTGCGCAGGCGCGCCACGTACTGGCCCAACTGCGCCGGCGCGCCGTCGACGAGGTCGCCGGTGATCGCCACCAGGTCGGGCTTCGCGCGGTTCGCCTCGGCCACCAGCATGTCGAGGAACTTCGTCTGGATGATCGCGCCCACGTGCACGTCGCTGAGCTGGACGATCGTGAAGCCCTCGAGCGCCTTCGGCAGCCCGGCGAGCCGCACGGGCACCTCGGAGATCTCGGGCGGAGTCATCGCGCGGTACACGCCGTACGTGGTGAGCGCGCCACCGACGCCCAGCGCCGTGGCCGCCCCGACGCGCGCGAGGAACTGACGCCGCGCGGGATCCTCGACGCCTTGCGGACGGGGCTCCGGGAGCACCGACTCGACGCCGGGCACGCCGCTGCCGAGCGACGCCGTGGGCCGCTTCGCGCGCCGCGCCAGCACCCACTTCACACCCTCGAAGGCCACCAGCACGAGGAGCACGTTCAGCAGCAGGCCCCAGAAGGCCAGCACCACGAAGGTCGCCGTGGGGGGCGGCGCGCCGTCCTGGGCCCAGAGCCGCAGCAACGGAACCGCGCCATAGGTGAGCACCAGCACGCCAGCGAGGCCGCGCTTGAGCCACGGGTGCGTGGTGACGTCGGCCACCAGCCGCTTGAAGAGGAACCAGTTGAGGCCGCCGAACACCAGCAGCATCACCAGGCCGAAGACGATGCGAATCCACCACATGCGGTGACCCTAACCGGCCGGGCGCTCATTCGCTTCCCGCGCGATCGCTCCTTCACACGACTTCACGCAGGCCGCTGCCGTCGGGCCGCTCGGGTCGCCGCCACCGCCAGTCCGGAGACGGCGCCGAAGAGCAGGGCGCCCACGAGATCGATGGCCTCGGCCGGTCGCGAGGGCGTGACGCTGCCGAGGAAGACCGTCATCGGGTCGAAGACCTTCGTCTCACGGAACGCCTTGAGGGCGCCCAGCATGGCCGCGGCGACGAGGCCCGCGAGGCTGGCCGCGCCGAAGGTGACGAGGCCGGTCGCCCACAGCGCCCCAGCCGTGAGCGGAGGCCCATGGCTCGGGCCGGCAGTGTCACCCGGAGGGCCCTCGACGAGGCCCACGCCGCGGAAGGGCGCGAAGCGGTGCAGCATCACCAGCCCGGGAATCGCCGCAGGGATCGAGAGGAGGAAGAAGGCCGTCCACCCCAGCGCGTCGGCCAGTGCGCCCGACACCGGTCCGGTCAGCGTGCGGCCCAGCCCGAAGAGGCTCGAGAGCAGCGCGTACTGCGTGGCCGAGAAGCGCTTTTCGGTGAGGCGCAGCATCAGGAACGAGAACGCAGCCGTTCCCAGGCCACCGGTGAAGTTCTCGAGGCTCACCGCCACGTAGAGCAGCGGCCGGCTGACGGGCATCGCCGCCACCACGGCGTAGCCCACGTTCGACAGGCCCTGGATCACCCCGAAGACCCACAGCGCGCGGGTCATCGAGAGCCGCTGCGAGGCGAAGCCGCCGACGAAGACGCCGAGGGAAATGGAGACGAGCGTCGCGGTGCCGCTCCCAACCCCGACGTCCCACGCGTCGTAGCCGTGCTGCTGGAGGAACGGACGAATGAGCGCGCCCGCGAGGTTGTCGGCGAGCTTGTAGAGGAAGAGGAACGCCGCGATCTCGAGCGCGCGCGGGCGGGCGAGGAAGCCGACGAAGGGCTCCCACACGGCGGCGGCGAGGCTCTGCGGAGGCGCCGGCTGCGTGTCTGGCTCGGGTGCCCACAGCGTCACGGGGATCAGCGCCAGGAAGATGGCTCCGAGCGCGGCGATGGTGGTCTGCCACCCCAGCACCGGTACGCCGTCGCGTTGCCACTGCGCGAGCGAGATGACCGCGTTGCCCGAGATCCACATCGCCACGCGGTAGAGCGCGGTGCGCGTGCCCGCCGCAGGGCCCTGCTCGTCGGCCCTCAGCACCTCGACGGCGTAGGCATCGACCGCGATGTCCTGCGTCGCCGAGGCAAACGAGATCGCCAGGAGCAGGCCTGAGATGGCTCCCACCGACGGCGTCGTCGCGATGGCGGCGAGGCCGCCGAAGAGCAGGGCGAGCAGCACCTGGGTGACCAGAATCCACCCGCGCTTGCGCCCGAGGAACGGAGGCCACACGCGGTCCATCAGCGGCGCCCAGACGAACTTGAACGAGTAGGGCGTCTGCGCGAGCGTGATGAGGCCCACCGTCTTGATGTCGACGCCCGCCGCCGCCATCCACGTGGGCACCGAGAGCCAGACGAGGCCGAGCGGCAACCCCGAGGACAACGAGAGCAGCGACACGGCGCCCACGCGTCGGCTGGTCACCGCCATACGCCACGAGGTGGGTTGCCCTGATGACGACACCGACATCGGAGTGTGACACCTCGCCGGTGCGCTTTCACTTTTTCGCGAGCGGCGGGTCCCTCGGTCATGCGCGCCTCGCTCGTCGTGTTCCTGCTGGGCTGTTCTCCCGCGCCGGTCCGTCTGGCGGTCGACGTCGGCGGCGTGCCCCGGGCGCTCGACGCGTTTCCACGCATCGTCTGCGGAGACGTCGACGCCGCCCCGGCGGATCCGGTGGCGCCGCAGACTCCACAGTCGCCCGAGGTGCGGGCAGCGGTCGACGCCACCCGCGCGCCGCTCGAAGAGGCGCTGCGCTCACGCGACGAGGCCGCCTTGAAGGCGGCGGTGTGTCAGCTGCGCACGTCGCTTGGACGCTGGCGCGGGGTGCCCGACGCCGTCGCGAGCTATACGCCGGTCGGCCCAGAAGCCCTGCCCACCGACGACGCCGTGCGCGTGGTGGAGCAGGCCCTGTCGGCCCAGCTCGGGCGCGAGGTGTGGCACACCCAGCCGTCGACGTCGGGGGCCGACGTGCACCGCCCGTTGCGTGACGTGTGCGAGTTGGCGCGCACCGAGGCGCTCGGCATCGCGCTCGTGCCCGCGCGGCGTGCCGAGATCGAGCGAAGCCTCCGCGTCGGCCTCTCGTGGCTGCTCGCCGTGCAGCGCCCCGACGGCCTCTTCCCGTTCCCGGATCTCGAAGACGAGTTCGAGGCCGACCGCGCCGCCTGCGAGCGCCGGAGCGGAGCCGAGCGCGCCGAGTGCGAGCGCTCGCTCGCGGGGAACCCCGCCCGCCTCGTCAAGGGCATCAAGCAGGCGATCGTCGACCGCGGCGCGCCGCTCGACGAGTTCTTCCGCGACGGGTGGTTCATCAAGGATCCGCTCCCGAACGGGAACGACGGTGGCCTGCAGTTCGACAACGGTGTGTGCGGAGAGGCCCTGTTGATCGCTGGCGTGGTGCTCGACGATCCGGCGCTCGTCTCGGCCGCGCGCCGGGCCGCGACGTGGGCGCGGGCGCAGGCGCTGGCGCCCAACTGGAACTACAACGCCTTCTCGGTCCGGCTGATGGCCTGGCAGGCGCTGGTCGATGGCGACGCCGGACTCGGCGAGGCGGCCCTCGACAAGGCGTGGTGGGGGATCCTCCCTGGCCAGCTCGCCAATGGGCGGTGGGTCGACGGACACAACGCCCGCGTCGTCTACCACGTCATCCTCACGGCCTCGCTCGCGCCGCTCCTCCCGCACGCGGGCGAACGCCGAACGGCCATCACCTCGGCGCTCGAGGCGGCCCTCGCGTCGTACGCCGACGAGCTCGCCGCGGCGAAGGGGACCGCCGGAGACGATCGCGGCATTCGGGCCCTCGTCGAGACCGCGGCCACCCGGCCCCTCGCCGACGGGGAGCGCGCCGCGCTCGACAGGCTCCGCCGAAACGCGATCTCGACGAGCGGGCCACGGGTGTCGTCGGTGGTCGATCTCCTCCTGGCCGAGCGTCGCGCCCACCCGCTGGTGAACCGGCTGTCGTCGGCGCTGGACCGCTGAGCGCGCACGGGTCGGGCGCTCGTCGCATCAGGTCCGCATGGGCACGCTGCTGGCGCTGCTGCTGGCCTCACAACCGGGGTCGATCGACGTCACGCTCCGGGTCGGCGAGCAGCGGGTGCTGACGCTCCCGGGCATTCAGCGCGTCGCGTGCGGCTGCCATGGCGTCGACGTGAAGGTGCTCGGGAACGGCCAGCTGCTCCTGGTCGGCCTGAGCCCGGGAAAGTCGAACCTGCTCGCCTGGTTCGCCGACGGCACCCGCTCCACCATCGTCGTCGAGTTGGTGCCCGGCTGGTTGCCGAAGCCCATCAAGAAGCGCCCGACGCGACGAGGCTGACCGACGTCACCGGCGCTTCGCCGGCGCCGTGTCGAACAGCTCGACCTGCGTCGGCGAAAGGCCCATCGCCCGGCGAATCGGCGCCCAGGTCTTCCGGTGGAACTCGAGCACGCCGTGCTTCTCGATCGCCGCGAGGTGCTCGGGCGTCGGGTAGCCCTTGTGCTGCTCGAACCCGTACTGCGGGTGTTGCTGCCCCAGCGCGTTCATGTGCCGGTCGCGCGTCGTCTTCGCGAGAATCGCGCCGGCGGCGATCGACAGGCTCTGCGCATCGCCCTTGATGATGCCCTGCTGCGGCTGCGGCACGCCCGGCACGCGCCGCGCGTCGACGAGCAGGTAGTCGGGTGTCACCGCCAGCGCCTCGACGGCCCGCCGCATCGCGAGCAGCCCCGCCTGGTAGATGTTGATGGTGTCGATCTCGTCGTGGTGCGACCAGCCGACCGCCCAGGCGATGGCGTCGCGCTTGATCGCCTCGGCGAGCTCGTCACGCACCGCCTCGTCGAGGATCTTCTTCGAGTCGTCGAGCCCGCGCAGCTTGTAGCCGAGCGGGAGAATCGCCGCGCCCGCCACCACCGGGCCGGCACACGGCCCCGCGCCCGCCTCGTCGACCCCCGCGATGTGCACGAAGCCCTGGGCCCAGAGCTCGTTCTCGAACTTGAGCATGTGGCGCAGCCGCTGGCCCTCGGCGCGGTTCTCGGCCTGCCGGGCCTTGAGCGCCTTCGCCAGGGCCTTCGCGCCCGCGCGCCCATCGGCCTCGAGCGCCGACACCAGGCCCGACGGCACCGCCGCGCCCTCGACGAGGTACCGCTGCTTCAGGTCCGACAGCGACGGCTTCTTCGCCACGCGGCCAGTACTCAGCGGCGAACGAGCTGGAGGCGCAGGTCGGGCGGCTCGACGACCGAGCCCGCGCACTCGCTGGGCGTGAAGGTGAAACGGCCGGTGTTGGTGCTGCTGCCGTTGAACGTCGCGACCACCGACACCGCGCCCGAGCCCAGATCCTTGCCGTCGACCAGGAAGATGCCGCGCCCGTCGGTCTGGCCGGTCACCTTCTTCGAGGCGTCCGTGTCGTTCGTCGCCGTCACCGTCGCGCCCACCACCGGCATGCCGCTGAAGTCCACCACCGAGACCGGCCACCGCGTCGAGAACGTGTCGCAGTTCACGCGCCCGCGCCCGCCGTCGGGGTCGAAGTTGCCGGGGTCGAGGCACCCGAGCGCGAGGACGGCGAGGCAGAGGGGGAGGGCGAGGCGCATGGCGGGCGCACCTACACCCAAGGCGCTGGGCCAGCAACCGGGGAGTAGCACCGCCACCCATCTGCTGTTACGTGCGCCGTTCGCCCTCTGCCATGACTGCCACGACTCCTGCGACGCCGAAGCTCCCTCCTGACGATGGTTTGTGGCTCCTGGGCCTGAAAGACGACGTCCAGCCGATGACGTTCAAGAAGGGCCGGCAGTACGCCGAAGCCCGTCGCGTCTCGATGCTCGGTCGCACCGAGGTTGGCATCGCCGCGCGCGTCACCGGTAGCGAGGGCCAGAAGTACGACGTGCAGTGCGCGCCCACCGAAGACGGGAAGATCGAGTCGTCGTGCACCTGCGAGTCGTGGGGCAAGTACGGCAACCACTGCAAGCACGTCGTGGCCGTCGCTCTCATCTACCTCGCCCGCATTCGCGCCGCACAGAACGCCGCCGCCCCCGCAGCGCCCGCGCCCGCCACCACCGGCCCCGAAGGCACCGACGAGCCGAAGCCCGCGACCGCCGAGCCCATCGATCCCGTCGGCGTGCCCACGGTGGCCAAGCTCGAGAACTGGCTGGGGCTCTCGGCACTGCCCGACCTCGAGTTCGTCTACCGCCTGACGCCCACCAACGCGCAGACCGGCGGCCGCAGCTGGGTCGTCGAGGCGCGCCGCTCGGATCAGCAGGCCAAGGGGCCCGTGCACGTCAAGCGCCTCTTGAGCGCCGGCACCCGCATCACGCCCGCCGACGAGCGCGTCTTCCTCGAGCTCGGGCGGCACGAGATCCGCTTCGACTCGAAGGTCGTGCTGGGTGACGACGACGTGGCCGACCTCTTCGAGGTGGTGCGCCACCGGCGTGTCGTCTACCGCGGCACGCCGCTGGTGTTCGGCGACGAGCCCGCGCGGCCGGTGATCAAGCTGTCGAACCGCCCCGATGGCGCCGTGGCCCGGGTGGACGTGGCCCTGCCCGACGGCGCCACGCTCCAGCTGAAGGACGTCATCGTGCTGTGCGGCCGGCGCACCTGGATCCTCGCCGGGCAGAACGCGCACGTGCTCGAGCCTGACTTCCCGCCGCGCATGCTGCGCAAGTGGCTCCTCGAGCCGCAGATGTCGTTCCCGCCCTCGCAGCTCGATCGCACGCTGTCGTTCTTCGCGGCGCACCTGCCCCGGTACCGGCTGTCGCTCCAGGCCGACGGCATCGAAGTCGACGACACCACCGAGCCGTCCTTCATCTGCACGCTCGAGGGCCGCGCCGACTACGTCAAGGCCCAGCTCGCCGCGCGCTACGGCCAGGCGGTGACGGTGCCCGTGTCGCCCTCGGCGCGGTACCTGGGCTACGCCAGCGGCGGCGCCGGAGAGGCGCGCAAGCTCTTCCTCCGCCGCGACGAGCTCGAGCGCGCGGCCGCGAAGCACCTCGTCGACGCGGGCCTGCGCTTCGACGAGGCCACCAACTCGTACGAGGCCCTCGGCGACAAGGCCATCGACTTCTGGGCCCACGGCCGCGCCGCCCTGCCGAAGGCGTGGGAGGTCTTCGCCGCGGCGCCGCCGAAGCTGCGCATGCGCGCCAAGCTCAAGCCGAAGATCCGCGTCAACATGTCGGCGGTGAACTGGTTCGACCTCGAGGCCGAGTTCGTCTCGGAGGATCAGACCGTCGACCTCGGCGCGGTGCGCCTCTTCCTGGAGTCGGGGCGCAAGTTCATTCCGCTCAAAGACGGCTCGTTCGCCGAGGTCGATCTCGCCGAGCTCAAGACCGCCGCGACGCTGCTCGAAGAGGCCGGGGCGCTGCCGGGCAAGGTCAAGACGAAGCTGCCGCTCTTCCACGCCACCGCGCTCGATCTGCTCGCCACCATCGGCGACGTCGAGATCGAAGCGAAGGCCCGCCGCGCGATCGCCGAGCTGAAGGAGATCGACGGCATTCCCCCGGTGAAGGCGCCCGAGGGGCTGTCGGCCACGCTGCGCCACTACCAGGAGGCCGGCCTGTCGTGGCTGTGGTTCCTCTTCCGCCACGGCCTGTCGGGCGTGCTCGCCGACGACATGGGTCTCGGCAAGACGGTGCAGGCGTTGTCGCTTCTGCTGAAGGTGAAGAGCGAGAACGGCGACAAGCCCGCCCTCGTGGTGGCGCCCACCTCGGTGCTCCCCAACTGGGAGCGCGAGATCGAGCGCTTCGTGCCGTCGCTGACGACGTTCACCTGGCACGGCGCCGACCGGAAGGAGAACCTGCACCAGCTCGAGAAGGCCGACGTGGTGCTGACGAGCTACTCGCTCATCCGGCGCGACATCGAGCAGCTCAAGCAGGTCAAGTTCCGCACGGTGATCCTCGACGAGGCGCAGAACATCAAGAACGCCGACTCGGCCACCGCCCAGGCCTGCAAGAGCATCGACGCCGAGGGGCGCCTGGCGCTCACCGGAACGCCACTCGAGAACCGCCTCTCGGAGCTGTGGAGCATCTTCGACTTCCTCATGCCGGGCTTCCTCGGCAGCGCCGACGCCTTCAACGAGCGCTTCGAGCACCCGATCATGGTGCAGGGCGACCTCGAGGCCCGCGAGCGCCTCAAGAAGCGCATTCACCCGTTCATCTTGCGGCGCCTCAAGACCGAGGTCGCGAAGGATCTGCCGCCCAAGACCGAGGTCGTCACCTGGGTCGACATGGACGCCGGGCAGCAGGCGCTCTACCGCGAGGTGCTCCAGGAGACCAAGCGCAAGGTCTACGATCAGATCGAGAAGCAGGGCTTCAACAAGTCGCGCATCTCGATCCTCTCGGCGCTCATGCGCCTGCGTCAGGTGTGCTGCGACCCGCGGCTGTTGAAGATGCCTCCCGGTACGCAGCTGCCCGCCTCGGCGAAGCTCGAGCGCTTCGGCGAGCTCGTCGACGAGCTCGTCCGCGAAGGCCACCGCGCCCTCGTGTTCAGCCAGTTCACCGAGATGCTCGAGCTGCTCAAGACGCAGGCCGACGACAAGAAGCTCGGCTACCTGTACCTCGACGGGCGCACGAAGGACCGCATGGCGAAGGTCGATCAGTTCAACGCGCCCGACGGCCCGCCGGTCTTCTTCATCTCGCTCAAGGCGGGCGGCACCGGTCTCAACCTGACCGCCGCCGACTACGTGATCCACTACGATCCGTGGTGGAACCCGGCCGTCGAAGATCAGGCGACCGACCGGACCCATCGCATCGGGCAGACGCGCTCCGTCTTCAGCTACAAGCTGATCACCCGCGGCACGGTGGAAGAGAAGATTCTCGCGCTGCAGCAGCGCAAGCGTGAGCTGGCTGCCGGCGTGCTGGGCACCGACGCCGACGTGGGCAAGGCGCTCACCGAGAAGGACGTCGAAGATCTGTTCCGCCTCGAGGAGTAGCTCAGCGGGCCATCTTCGTGCCGATGCGCTCGCGCAGCGACCAGCTCAAGACCGCGAAGCCCCCGAACGAGCACAGCGCCGAGATGGCGTAGGCGAAGCGCGGCGCGATCAACGTACCGACCGCGCCCAGCCCGACCGCGAGGGCCACGATCGCCCCGCGCGGGTGGAACAGCGCCGCCGACACCAGCCAGTTGCCGGCGACGAACGCGAGGTACAGCGTCAGCGACGTCTCCGGGGGCAACCCCACCAGGAAGGCCATCACCCAGAAGCCCACCGAGCTCCACGCGCTCATGCGCAGGGCCAGCACCAGGCGGCGCTGGGCGGCGTTGTCCTCTCGGGCCCGCCGGACGATGCGCGAGAACACCTCGGACGACACGACGGGCACCGCGAAGACGATCAGCCCCAGCCCCGTCGTGGGTGACAGCCAGGTCGTCTCCTTCAGCACCTGCACCGTCAGGCCGCCGACCAGCACCACCAGCCCGAAGGCGAAGGAGAAGAGCCGCTTCTCGCGCAGCACCACGTCGATCTCGAGGTCGCGGGCATCGCGCTCCAGCTCGAACAGCCGCGCCTCGCGCCGGTACTGACGCTGCTCGAGCTCGTCGATCGCCGACAAGAGCGCCTCGGGCGCCTGCGCGAGCTGCGCCACGAGAATCCGCGCGGCGCGTGGGTCGTCGTGGCGCACCTCGTGCCACGCCATGTGGAGCGTCGCCTCGGCGAGGCCCGCGCGCGCGCCCTCGAACTCGGGCCAGAGCCGGCGCACCTGCTCGAAGCCGAAGCGGCACTCGGCGAACGCCGCGTGCGCCGTGATGCCCAGCATCGAGCTGCGCGACTCGGTCGTCCCCGGGCGCGTCAGCTCCTCGAGCTGGGCGAGCCGCTGCCGCGCCTGCTCGTAGATCAGCCACGCCTCGCGGTGCCGCAGGTAGCTCGTCAGCGCGTCCTTGAGGGCCTTCGCGCTCGGGTACCGGTCGGCCGGGCGCTTCTCCATCGCGCGCCGGCAGATCGACGCCAGCTCGGGCGGCACCGGCTGATCGAACTGCGGCGACCGCCCCTCGAGCGCGACCGCCACCACGGCCGCCGGCGTCGGCGCGCGGTGGGGCAGGCGCCCCGTGAGCACCTCGTAGAGCGTCGCCCCCAGCAGGTACACGTCGCTCCGCTCGTCGAGCGCGGCGCCGTCACCAGCCGCCATCTCGGGCGCCATGTAGGCCGGCGTCCCGGCGAAGTCCGACTGCCTGGCCAGTGGGAGCACCCGGTCTTCCACCAGCGACACCGAGAGGCCCCAGTCGACGAGGTACACCTCGCCGTAGCTGCCGATCATCACGTTGTCGGGCTTGATGTCGCGGTGGAGCACCCCGCGCGCGTGGGCGAACGACACCGCGTCGCAGACCTTGAGCAGCACGTCGAGGGCGTCGACGAGCGGCTGGCCCCGCGCGAGCGCGTCGCTCCACGGCGTGCCATCGACGCGCTTCATCGCGAAGAAGGGCGCGCCGTCGCCTGAGACGGCCAAAAGGTGCACCGGCACGATGTTCGGGTGCTCGAGGCGGCCCGTGACGAGGGCTTCGCGGAGCAGCGCCGATGCGTCCCCATCGGGGTCCTTCAGGAACTTCGCCGCGACCGCCCGATCGAGCGCCGTCTGCCGCGCGTTCACCACCCGGCCCATGCCGCCGACGGCGATCGTCTCGCTCAGCTCGAAGTCGGCGCCCGGCGCGGGAGCTGGCGCCACCGTCACCTGGGGCAGCGGAGGCAGGGGCAGGGGGGGCTTGAGCGGATCACGGTGGGGCCCCGACGGCACCGTCGTGGCGTGGCTCAGGCCCTCGGGGATCGAGCGCGGCTCCTTCACGAGCTGACTCTTGTAGACGAGCCGGCCCCAAGTCGAGTGCTCCGCGCCGGGCGGACCGCGTCGCGCAGCCGTCTCCCGGTCGACCAGCGGCCGGAAGGCACCGTCAGATGCTCAGCCGAAGGAGGACGCCAGCCTGGCCGACCGGTGACGCGATGCTCGTGCCGGCAGGCAGCTGCGATTCGAGCTGCGACGGGAGCGAGAACCGCAGCTCGCCCCCCTTCTGGCCGTAGAAGACGGCACCGAACACCTGCACGTTCAGGTACGTCAGCACGCGGAAGATCACGTCGACGCGCAAGAGGCCGGACACGTCGTTGAGGTTCAGCAGGTTCGTCGCGTTGACGGTGATCCACGGGAACTCGGGAATGCCCGGCGCCGACGCGATGAGCGCGAGGTAGTGCCGCCCGGCGTAGAGCGGGATCTGCTGCACCGGGTCGGGCGTCAGCCGGTAGATGCCCTGGGCGATGAAGAGCTGCGCCTGGTACTCGATGGGGTTCGCGTAGCCGGCGGGGTTGAAGAAGTACTCGGCCGCGAGAATGCCGAAGTTCTTCTCGGTGTAGTTGAACTGCCACGACAGGCCGCCCGACACCTGCGCCAGCAGCCCGGTGCCCCGGCCGATGGTGACGTTCGACTTCGACAGCTCGTCGGCGTACGCCGAGATGAAGTCCTCACCGAAGGCGTTGCGCAGGGCGGCCTGCTGCAGGCCGGTGGTGAAGGTGTCGAAGGTGGTGCTCGCCGGAGCGCGGGTGATGACGAAGTCGCGCCCATCACGGAGCGCCACCTCGCCGTACACGTCGACCGGCCCGATGGGCAGCGAGAGGTCGACCGCGTAGCGAGGCCGCCTCCCGCGCTGCCAGATGGCCCCCACCCCCAGCTCGGCCTGCCACACCACGAACTCGGCCCGCACCGCGCCGCCCAGATCGCCGATGGTGAGCTGGTTCGCCCCGGTGGCGATGTTGTCGAACAGGCCGTAGCCGTAGAAGTTCCAGCCCAGCTTCTCGACCGGCACGTGCACCTTCACCATGTTGACGCCGAGCCGCACGTCGAACGGGTTGAAGGGATCTCTCGGCTGCGAGTTGAGGTAGTCGGTGGGGAACCACACGCGCGCGGTGCCCCAGCGGATCTTCTGGCGCCCCACCGTGAGGTACACCGTGCGCGCGATGTCGAATCGCAGCCAGAGCTGATCGAGCAGCACCGTGGGGTTCTGCGCCGCCGCCGTGGTGAGGCCCACGCCGCCAGCGCCCGGGAGCGTCAGCCCGCCCAGGCCCATCGACATCATGTCGCCCATCGTCGGCGTCGACGACGTCGTCATCGTGCCGCCAGCCGGCCGCGAGGGATCGTACTGCACGCGGGCGACGCCGTAGGCGCGCAGCCGATCGGTGGGGCGGCCATCGAGGTACGTCTCGAGGAGGATCGGCAGGCTCACCGGCTCCTGCGCGAACGTCTTGCCTTCCTGAAAGAGCACCTGGCCGAACATGTTGAGGTTCGCGCCGATCTTCAGCGGGTCGGCCTTCACCTCGTCGGTGTCGAACTTGCTTTTGCTCGAGCCGGACAGCTCGGTGACGTCGCGATCGACGCCGCCGTCTGGCGTGAGGCTCGGCTGCGTCGGCGTGTCCGAGTCCCCGAAGAGCGAGCCCTCGTCCGGGCGAGTGGCCCCTCCGTCGGCAGGGGCGGCGGGCTCGCCGCCGAACAGGTCTGCCTCGGCCGGCCGGTCCTGCGCGAAGGAAACGAGGGGCGCCAGCACGAGCGCCCACAACAGCCCCCGATGGGAGTTCATGGCGACCCTCGCCCCTAGCGGCTCTTCGACTCGAGCCACGCCTTGGTGAACATGTTCTGGTCGAGCGGGTTCAGGTCGACCGTCTTGAAGAGCACGAGCGTCGAGTTCGACTTCTCGATCTCGTCGAAGATGCGGATCTCACCGGGGAACCAGAGCTCGGCCTTCTTCGACTCCGAGAAGAGCTTCTGCCACTTGGGGTAGTACGAGGTGCGGGCGAGCTTCCCCGACAGCGCGAACTCCTGCCGCTTGAGGATGTTGTGGTTCGACTTGTCGACCCACAGCTTGAGCACGGGGTAGGCGACGTCGAAGCCCTCCTTCACCTTGAGCTCCATCACGACCGTCTCGAACTTGCCGAGCTTCTCTTCGCCGACGAACGACGGCTCGAACTCGTCGGCGAGGCGGGACTCGTCGAAGTCGGCGCGGCGCGTGTTGGTGCCGCCGATGCGCTCCCGCTCGGTGGTGCGGTCCCACTTCCCGGTGCCGGGATCGTAGGTCCACAGGTTCTTGTCGAGGCGCAGCACGCCCTTGCCCTCTTCGCTCTTGGGCTTCGAGAACAGCAGCATCAGCTTGTCGTCGGCGTCGCGCCGGTAGACGAGCACCTCGCGCACGATGTCGGCTTTGTCCTTCTCCTTCTGCTCCAGATAGACGAGCGCCTTGTAGTCGCCGCCGTTGCGCTGGCGGTCGTCGATCTCGGCCAGCAGCTTCACCATCTCGGGCTTGTCCATCGCGCGCGCTGGCAGCGCCGCACCGACGAGGACCGAGAGCACCAGGAGTCGCGTCATGTTCGTCACCCCACGTGGGACATCGCGGAGACGGGCTTGAGCCGCGCCGCGAGGAAGGAAGGAATCAGCGAGATGAGCGTGATGGTGCCCGTGATGAAGAGCACCGCGAAGACGAGCCAGCCGGCGGTGGGCGTCACCACGAGCTGCTCGCTCATCAGCACCAGCTGCGCGCCCTTGGGCAGCACCACGTGGGCGCCGGTGAGGAGCGCCGAGATCGCCACGCCCAGCACCACGCCCGCCGAGGTGCCGAGCAGCCCGAGGAGGAACCCCTCGGTGAGGAACATCGCGATGACGCTGCGCCGCTGCATGCCCACGGCGCGCAGGGTGCCGATCTCGCGGGTGCGCTCCCGAATCGAGATCCACATCACGTTCATGATGCCGACGCCGATGATGATGGTGAGCACGAAGATGACCGTCGTCGCCGCCACCGTGAGGATCGTCACGAACCACTGCACGAAGCTCGTCTCGTCTTCCCAGTTGGTGATGTCGAGCTTCTGGCCGGTCCACGACTCGCGGTTGACGCCGTCGAACTTCGCCCAGAAGGGGCGCGGGTCGTTGTCCATCAGCTCGAAGCCCTCGGCGGCGAACGACTTGCGCAGCTGCTCCTGCACCTTCTCAGTGCGTATTCTTCTATGTCTCGACATTTACGCACTGAAATCAACAGAATCGTTTCGTTCACGTTCGAAAAATTACTAAATTTTTTGTTCATGTCATTTCAAGTCCATACAGAAAATTCAGCCGAGAACGAGTCAAGACGCGCCTGATATCGAGACATGTCACCTTCAATAAATAATATATTGGGGACAAAACTGGCTCGATAAATTCGGATGATTTTGATACCTATTCGCACCTTTGACCACCCACGCCGAATTTATTAAACGTCCAACTAGCTGAAAGGGCCTAACACGTAGGCACAGCGATTTATTGAACAGTGAGAAAGAAGT
>JALOQF010000287.1 GCA_025459425.1 Myxococcaceae bacterium
TTCGCTCATCGGCCCAGCTCCAGCACGCCGCGCAACGCCTCGGGCGTGGAGACCGCCAGCTCGAGGAGTCGATCGGTGAGGAGTCCGACCGTGAGCCACAGCACCGCGCCGCCGCCGAGGATGCGCAGCGGTGCGCCGGTGTCCTGCAGGTTCATCTGGGGCGCCGCGCGTGACGCGAGGCCCAGCACTGCGTCGACGGCGAGCGAGAGGCCTGCGATGGGGGCTCCGAGCGCGAGGCCCGTCGCGAAGGCGCCTCCGACGAGCTTCACCACCTCGGCCACCACCGCCTCGGAGTGGGTGAACGTTCCCGGTGGAACGAGGGTGAAGCTGCGGAACAGCGCGCCCAGCATGAGCGGCATCACCACCCCCGACGCGCAGAGCGCGAGGAGCAGCTGGTAGAGCCCGTCACCCGCCGCAGACTCCTTGCTGCCCGTCATCGGCAGGGCGGCTTCCGCCGACGAGCCGCGGAAGAGATCGATGAAGCGGCCGCCCATGCGCGCCGCATCGAAGGGCAGCGCTGCCACCAGACCCAGCGTGGTGCCGACGAGGAACTCGCGGAACACCAGGCCCACCAGCGCCAGCGTGGAAGGTGTCGCTGGGGCGTCGATGCCAGCCGCCGCGTGCAGGAAGAGCGCGAGCGACAACACCAGGCCCAGCTTCACCGTCGTCGGCGCGACCTGCCCGCCCAGCAGCGGACACAGGAACGCGACCGGGAGCAGCCGTGCACCGATGACCGCGACCGACACCACGTGCGGTTGCAGCGCATCGGCCGACGCGAGCAGCGCCCACGACGTCACGACATCACCTCGGGCAGCACGAGGAACAGCTGGGTCGCGAAGCGGCTGAGCTGCTGTCCAATCCACGGGCCGGCGACCACCAGCGCCAGCACGGCCGCGCACAGCTTCGGCACCACCGACAAGGTGCTGTCCTGGAGCGAGGTGGTGGCCTGGAAGAGGCTCATGCCAAACCCGACGAAGAGGCTCGCGATGATGGGCGGGGCCGAGGCGAGCACCATGAGCAGCAGCGCTTCACGGCCGAGGGCGAGGATCTGCGCGGTCTCCATGGCGTCACCGGTACCCGAGGATGAGGCCGCGGCTCAGAAGCGCCCAGCCGTCGACCGCGACGAACAGCAGCACCTTGAAAGGCAGGCTGACCTGGCTCGGGCTGAGCGTCTGCATACCCAGCGCGAGCAGCACGTTGGCGAGCAGCATGTCGAGCACCAGGAACGGGAGGAACAGGAGGAAGGCGATGATGAAGGCCTCCTTCAGCTCGGTGATGACGAACGCGGGAATGACGATCGACAGGTCGTCCTCCGACACGGTCGCGGCGTCGTCCCCCGCGCGCAGCTCCCTCGCCATGTCGACGAAGCGGGCGCGCTCTTCGGGGCTGCCATGCTTCACGAGGAACTGCCGCAGCGGCTCGAGCACCGTACCGACCCGCCCCAGCGCTTCCCGGCCGAGCCCCACCTCGGCTTCGACCTGGCGGCCCGTCGTCCACATGCGCTCCATGGTGGGCGACATCACGTGCGCGGTGAGGACGGCGGCGAGCCCGGTGAGCACCATCGTCGGCGGCGCCTGCTGGGTGCCGAGGGCCGAACGCACCATCGACAGCACCACGACGATCTTCGAGAAGCTCGTGAGCATCACGATGGCGAACGGCACCAGGGAGAGCGCCGCCATCAGCCCCATCATCTGGACCTGGTTGCTCGCGATGGAGCCGCTCTCGACCGCCAGCGTGCCCGGTTCCTTCGCGAGGGCGGCGACGGGGGTGAGGAGCGCGAGGAGCGAAAGACGTGTCATGACGACTCCTCCTTCAGCGCCTGCGCCATCACAGCCGCGCGAGAAGACACGCGGCGAATGCGCGGCGCTCCGTCGCCGTGGACGATGAGGAACGACCGACCGTCCACCTCGATGAGGGCGACGCCCGTACGTGGAGAAAGACCAATCTTCTGAACGACTTGCAGGCGAGGTGTGCGAGCGAAGCGCGACGGCAGCGCGAGGCCCTTCTGGCGAATGGCCCACGCCACGAGCCCTGCGATGGCGCCGGTTCCCAACACGATGCGAGCGGCCGAGGTGAACGAGCCGCTGGCCGCCGCCGCGCCGAGCGTGAGGAGCCCCGTGGCGATCCCCAGGGCGATGAGCTTCTGACGGGGCGCCAGCGTGTTCACGGCGCCTCCTGCTCGAGCATCGCGGTGATGCGCGCGCCGATCTCGCCTTCGACCTCGACCAGCTCGGCCAGCGCCACCTTGCGCCCGTCGATGCGCAGCGTGACGGTCTGCGCCGCGTTGATGTGCAGCGGCAACACCGAGCCGGGCGCGATGGTGCCGAGCTGCCGCACCGGCACCTGAATGGTGGTCAGCTCGATCTCGACGTCGACGTTGAGGCTGTTGCTCATGGCGTGCTCCGGGGTGGGGTGGGTGATTCGGGTGAGGGTGAAGCCGTCGGGGCCGAGCTCGCCGACCAGCTCGAACGACGAGGTGAGGAGCCGCGCCGGGCCGAAGAGCCGCTCCTCGTTGAGTGACGAGCCTGCGAAGACGATGACGTCTCCCGCCGAGAGCTCGCCCAGGTCGGCGCGGACGAGCTGGGCGACCCCGAAACGGGTCTGCGCGGTGAGCGTGGTGGAGAGGACGGCCTCGTGCGCTGGCGGGGCCTCGGCGCGCGGAGCCGTCTGCACCGCCGCCTGAAGCAACTTCGCCGGCACCAGCACCCGCGCGCCGCCGAGCGGGTGCTCTCCGTGGAGCATCAGCTCGATGGCGAGGTGTCGTACGGTGGAGTCGACGCTGCGCAGCACTTCGCCCCGGTCGAGCGTGACGGTGACGAGCCGGGGCCCGAAGCGCTCCTCGAACGGTTGAATCGTTCGCAGCCCCTTGATGGCTGACAGCGCGAGCCAGCCGAGCGCCGCGCTCTCGATGCGGCTCAGGCTCGTCACGGCGCGACTTCGTGGGTCCGCACCAGCTGCGTGCTGCAGTCGAGGAGCCGCGCGGTGCCCGTGACCGAGTGGCCGAGCTGGGCGCCCACCGCATCGAGGGCCGCGCTCAGGGCCGCCGTGGCGTCGTCACGAACCGACGGGCGCGCCGCGAGCTCGAGGTGTGCGCGCGTGAAACGCTTGAGGGGGGTGAGCGTGACCTTCCGGGCCTTGACCTTCGGGGCCGCGTCGGGCGTGGGAACCGGGCCAACCAGCGTCGTCGCGTCGCGCATGCGGCGGACGGTGTTCAGGCGTCATGCCACCTGAAAGGTCTGAAATAACTGGTCTTTTCAGGGTCCTGGACGGAGGACTCGCCGTCTCAGCTCGGGTCGACGAAGGTCATCGCGCTGGCGCACTCGGCCTGCGCGGCCTCGCGCGTCTTGTACTTCTCGCTCTTGTAGTACCAGTTCGTCTGCAGGGACCCGTCGGCTGCCCGTGTCTGGCAGCCACCCCACATCTCCTCGGTCGGGCACGTCTGGCCCTCGGAGAACACCCCGCCGGCGCTCGTGGCTCCGAGGGTCATGCAGAGCGCCTGCTGCGTCGCGAAGACCGGCTGGAGGTTGTTGCGCCAGTCCGTGCACTGCGGCGTCTGGGGACGAAGGTCGCAGCGGGCACTTCGGCCGGGAACGAGGCCGCAGGCAGAGGACACCACCACCAAGGCTGCGATGAGCGGGCGCATACCGCCATCTTGCCATTGATTTCTGTGTCATCGTTATTTTCTGCCCAGAGTGAACTATCGCGTGGCTTCTCGAATCAAGCGGCTGGCGAGCGCGACGAGCGCAGGTGAGGCGGTCGCGGCTGGAGCGGCGAGGCCGGCCGTCGAGGGGCGGAGGGCTGGGGGCAGCTGGGCGAGCACCGCGGCCTTGAGTCCGGCGGGGGCCTCGGCGAGCAGCGCCTTGAGCCGGGTCGGTGCGTCGTCGCGTGCACCGAAGGCCAACGCCAGGCGCGCCTGCCGGGTCGACGAATCGAGATCGGCGAGCTGCTGCGCGAAGATCCGCGCTCGTTGGCGAGCTGACTCGGTGAATCCGTCGAGCAGCGCGAGCGCGTCGGTCTTCTTGATGGCGACCACGAAGAGCGTCGTCTGTTCGACGAAACCGAGCGTGCGGGCCGGATCCTTGGTCGCGACCCTGGCCTTGATGAGCGGCGAAGCGCGACCGAGGCGGGTTCCGTCCGGCGCGGCCATGGCTTCACGCCACCTTCCGCTGCACGTTGGCCGAGATGACGGGCTTCTGCGCGGGCGGGGCCGAGGCGGGTGCGGCGACGGGAGCAGGCGTCGCTTCCTTCTTGCGGAGCCGGAACAGGACGATGATCAGCGCGGCCGCCAGCACCGAGAGCACGAGGGCCATCACGACGATCAACGCGCGGAGGCTGGCTGGCGCAGGCTGCGCCTCGGCGAGCGTGGGCGGCACGAGCGGTGCCTGGACGGCGACCGGATCGAGCACGAGCACGACGTCATCCGCGCGGAGCCCGTCGACCGCTGCCGCGACCAGCGCCCTGACCTCGGCGCGCGTCTGCTGCAGCCGCTCCAGCGCCTCGGGCTGAACCCGGAGCAGCACCGACGCCTTCGAGGGGGTGGCCGCCACGCCCGGCCTCGGCGCGGGTGGAACGACCAGCTCCACCGACGCTGAGCGGACGCCGTCCATCGTCTCGAGCGCCTCTTCGATGTCGCCTTCCTGCGCCTCGAGCGCTCGGAGTCGCTCGGCCTGCGGCGTCTCGATGAGGCTCGCCGACTCGACCAGCGCCTGCGTCGTCTTGCGGCCCTTGCGGGGCAGCTTGAGGTCCGTCAGCACGCGCAGCGCGTCGGTGGCCTTGTCGTCGGGCACGTCGATGGCCCAGGTTGGCTTCTTGCCCTTCTCGGGCACTTTCTTCGCGTCGAAGCCGCGCGAGACGAGCTCGGTGACGATCTCATTGGCGTCCCGCTCGTCGAGGCCGTGCTGAATCTGGCCCCGACAGGCGAGGAGCACGAAGGTGGAGCGACAGCAGCTCGGCCGGGCTGAACGACTTCCCCGACTCGGCGAGCTTGAGGATCTGATCCATGCGCGCCTGGGCCTGGTTGACCTGATCGATCATCGAGCCCGCGACGGCCTTCGTGTCGGCCGCCGCGCCGGCCCGCGTCGCCGCGACTGCCTCGGCCTTGCACGGCTGCGCCTTGTCCACCGCGCGGGCCTCGGTGGCCTGCTGGGGCTGCACGAGCTGCGGCTGGTGCTCGAGGCGCTGCGGCTGCTGCGGGCCCTGCATCTGGCCCTTCATCACCTTGCTGAAGGCGTCGGCGGGCTTGCTGAGGCCGCCGGCTCCCGAGATGCCTGACGGCCCGACGCCGCCGAGTGGATTGATGGCCATGGCGCGCCTCAGCGAATGTTGTTGATGGCGGCCTTCGCCGAGTCGTGCCGAACCTTCAGCACGTTGGTGATGGTGTTGTACTCGCGGCTCTCCTGCTGCATCGCCATCTGCATGGCCATCGAGCGGTTCGCTTCGGCGCGCATCTCGTTCACCATGCCCGTCATGTCACCCGAGGTCGCCGCGCCCAGCGCGCCGCTCGTCGTTCCGCCGATCGGCCCCGCGCCACCGATGCCGCCGTTGATGGGGACGATGCCGCTCGAGGCCGCGGTCGACGAGCGCGCGGGCTGGCTGGCGAAGTTGGTGACGGCCGAGACCGCCGCGCTCACGACGCCAGCGCCAGGGACCGCGCCCATCACCGCGCCGCTCACCACGCCGACGGCCCGGACGCCCTGCTGGAGCGAGTTCTTCAAGACCTCGCCGAACTCCTGCTTCTGGCTCTGGCGGGCGACGGTGGGGGTGATGGAAACCTGATCGATGCGGCTCATGGGTGCCTCCGGCGTGAGAGATGGAGGAGCCCTGAGCAGCAACCGTGCCCGCGCCAGAGGCCTGAATTGTCTCGGCTTCGCCGGTCCCCTGCGGAAGACCGTCAGTCCGGCGCGAAGAACGCGAGGAGCTGCTCGCGGCGCTCGTGGGCGTCGTGCATGCCCAGCTCGATGAGGTCGCGCGCGTAGGGCGCGTCGAAGAGCAGGTAGCTGCCGAGCTCGGCCTGGCTGAAGAGCTGGCTGCCCGCGAGCCGGTGAAGGAGCCGCGTCGGGAGCGCGTCGGTCGACTCCTTCTTGGCGCGGGCCTCGAGGTGCGGCCGGGCCAGGTCGGCGAGATCGCGAGATGGGCGCACGACGAGCTCGCGCACGAACCGGTAGGGCGACCCGCGGGTGCTCGACACGGCCTGGTTGAGCTGCTCGACGAAGGCGTCTCCGCCGAGCTGCCTTCCCTTCTCGACCAGCGCGTTGATGCGCCGCAGTCGATCGAGATCGTGGTCGAGCCGGTCGAGCATCAGCGCGTTGAGCACCTTGCCGATCACCTGCGGCGTCGAGGGGAGCGCCTTGAGCTTCGGCGGCTCGACGGCCACGCGCGGCTTGTGGCCGAGTGACAGAATGAGCAGCCGATCGGCCCCCAGTCGCAGCGCCGGAGACACCGGCGTGTTCTGGCGCACGAACCCATCGCAGTAGAACTCGTCGCCGACCTTCACCGAGCGGAAGAGCAGGGGAATGGCCGCCGACGCGAGCGCGTGTTCGGGGCTGAGCACGACCTCGGTGGCGACCGTCCACGGGTCGCGGCTCCACTCGGGGAGCCCGGGCTCGCGCCGCTGCACGAAGACCTGCGTGCGCCCGTCGCGGATGCGGGTGGTGCTGACGGCGAGGGCCTGGAAGTGGCCCTTTGCCAGGTTCGCGGCGATGCGCGGCCACGCGATGCGCTGATGCACCAGCTGCTCGAGCGGCTCCGGGTGCAGCAGATCGTACAGCCGCCACCCGTCGGGGTTCTCGTTGGCGCGCGTGGCCTTCCACATCTTGCGCCCGACGCTCCAGGCGCTCTCGCCGGCCACGCGGAACACCTCTTCGAGGGACAGGCTGGTCCACAACGCGGCGAGGCCACGACCCTGCTCGGCGGGCGAGTCCATGGTGGCGGCGAGGAAACAGCACGTCATCGCGCCCACCGAGGTGCCCGCGAGGATGTCGAAGCGCACGTGCGGCCGCGTCTGGGCCGGGAGCTCTTCGCGCAGGTACCGAATGATCCCGGCCTCCCAGGCGCCGCGGGCACCGCCGCCGCTGCAGACGAGGCCTATCTGGTGACGAGTCATGTTCGAGGGTTCCCCGAGAGGTGCGTCGAAAAATTGCGGCTGCGACAGGCCGATCCATCCTTCGACACGGCTGTTGCCCCCACCCGACGCGAGGAACGCATGATCACCATCACCGCCCAGACGCCCGCTCCCACCCGCCATCACCCCCGCGTCGACGCGGGCTTCATGGTCAAGCTCTTCACGCAGGGCAAGGCCGTCCTCGCGAAGGCCGACAACCTGTCGATGCAGGGCCTGCGCATCGTGGGTGACTTCGTGTCGTCCGACGAGCGGCTCACGCTCGCCATTCCGCTGCCCGACGATCGCGAAGTGGTGACGAAGGCGACGATTCGCCGGCGAGAGGAAGAGGCGATCGCGATCGAGTTCGACCAGCTCGACTGGGACGACATGTTCGCGCTCGCGCGCTTCCTGCACCCGCGGCTGCCGTGAGCGTCAGGTCGTGGCCTTGCGTGCGCGCAGGGTCGACACCAGATCCATCAGCTCGGCGCCCCGAAACGGTTTGTGAATGTAGCCGTCGGCGCCGGCCTTCATCGCCACCTCGACGTCGCTCTTCTTCGCCTTCGCGGTGAGCATGTGGAGGGGCACCTTCGCGGTCCCCGGGTCGGCCTTCAGCATGCGGCAGACGGTGATGCCGTCGAGCTGGGGCAACACGACGTCGAGGAGGATGAGATCGAACGTCTGCGAGCGCGCGAGCTTCAGCCCCTCGGCGCCCGTGGCGGCGCACTCGACCTCGACCTCCGACTCGCTCAAGAGGCTGCGCACGAACTCCCGAATGACGGGCTCGTCTTCCACCACCAGGATGCGGAACGACGCGCCCATTCGACCGTCCACCTTACGATGAAACGACGCAGCCTTTCATCGCCAGTCCGTCGCGACTGGAATTCACTCGTAGGCCAGCGCCTCGACGACATCGAGCCGTGAGGCCCGCCGCGCGGGGTACAGCCCGGCCAGGGTCGACGCCACGATGGCCACCAGCAGCATCTGCACCGCCGTCATCGTCGGGAACAGGTAGGGAAAGTTCCACCCGGTGGCCTGCACGCCGACGATCTTCGTCAGCACGTAGCCGACGACCGCGCCCACACCGACGCCCATCAGGCCTCCGGTGAGCCCGATGAAGCTCGCCTCGGCAGCAAAGAGCTTGAGCACGTGGCCGCGATCGGCCCCGACGGCACGCAGCAGGCCGATCTCGCGGGTGCGATCGAGCACCGCGGCCAACAGCGTGTTGATGATGCCCAGGAGCGCGAGGAGCACGGCGACGACCTCCATGGCCCAGGTCACCTTGAAGGCGCTACCGACGAGGTTCATCGCCTCGTCCCGCAGCTCGACGTTCGACAGCACGTAGAGGTCGAACACCCGGCCGAAGCGCTCGGTGATGCGCTGGCGCACGCCCTCGATCTTCGACGAGTCATCCACGTACACGTGGTAACTGTCGACCTGATCGTCCTTGAACTGCCGCACGAAGTGCTGGCGCTCGAGAATGATCGTTCCCTGGTCGGACGTGTAGTCGACGATGACGGCGCCGACGGTCCACGTGTGCACGCCGGTCGGGGTGGTGATGGGGAAGGTGCTGCCGACGGTGAGGTTGCGGCGCCGCGCGAAGTTCTCGCTGATGGTGATGACGTCTTTCGCGCGCTCCTCGGGTGACGGCAGCCGGCCCTCGAGCACCGTGGGCTTTCCGCGTCGCTCGTACACCTCGGGGATGAGCGAGATGACGTAGATGCGCAGCCCGAGCACGTCGGTGGGGAAGATGCGCACCCGGTCGAGGGCGTCGACGTGCTCGAAGCGCTCCAGCTCGTCGCCCACCGAGGCGGCCATGGGCTGGTTCTGCACGCCGGCCACCTTGGCGGACGAGGTGACGAAGAGATCGGCGGGGATCGACTGGCGAATCCAGTCTTCGGCCGAGCGCTGAAAGCTGCCGACGAAGGCCGCGATGGTGATCGACATCGCGACGCCCACCGAGAGGGCCGAGACGGGCACCGCGGTGCGCACGGGAGCGCGCGCGAAGTTGTCGGCGGCGAGCCGCCCCGAGATGCCCCACAGCGCCTGGCCGGGGCCGGCGAGCGGGCGATTGAGGTGCCGCAGCAGCAGCGGCGAGAGCAGGGTGGCGCCCATCAAGATGAAGAAGATGCAGAGGTAGCCGCCGATCGGCAGGTTCTCGACCGGCGGAGGCACCAGCGTGGCCGGCCAGGCGAGCACCAGCAGCCCCAGCCCGGCGTAGGTCGGCCACGAGCGCACCTGCACGGCGCCGGCGCCCACCGCGACGTCCCGGCGCAGCGCCTCGACGGGTTGCACGCCCGAAGCGATGACGGCGGGCCGCATGGCCGCGAACAGGCTGCCCAACACCCCGAGCGCGACGCCGCTGGCCACCTCGACGACGCCCAACTCGACGTCCTTCGGGTTCACCCGCACGTAGAGTTGCGAGACGGTGTCGGTCACCCACGAGATGGCGCCGCGGCCGACGAGGAGCCCGAACGGCACACCGATGGCGCTCCCGATGGCGCCGAGCAGCACCGCTTCGAGCCCGAAGAGCGCCCGAATGCTGGCCTTCGTGGTGCCGAGCGCGCGCAGGGTGCCGATCTCACGGCGCCGCTGGAGCACGCTGATCGACACCGTGTTGTAGACGAGGAAGACACCCACGAGGAGCGCCACGGCGCTGCCGAGGTTGAGGCCGAGCTGGAAGCTGCGCACCATCGTCTCGACGCTGGCGCCGCGGCTGTCGGGGCGGTCGATCTCGTAGCCCGCTCCGAAGCCGGCTCTGAGGTCGCGCACCACCGGCTCCCAGCCGACCGTCGGGTACACCTTCACGTCGATGCGGTCGAACATGCGGCCGCGCCCGAAGGCTTCTTGCGCCGAGGCGAAGAACATCACGCCCACCGAGCCGCCGAAGGCCGTCACGGGGCCGGACTCCTTCAGCAACCCGTGCACGACGAAGTCCTTCACGCCGTCCTTCGTGACGAGCTGAAACGTCCCACCCGTCGTCAGCGCGTGCGCCTTCGCGAAGCGCTCGCTCACCAACATGCGATCGGTCGAGTTGAGGAACTCGAGATCGTCGTTGAGCTTCCCCACGTCGCGATCGACGCCCTCGTACGAGCGGAAGTACCCGTCGTCGAGGAAGTCGATGCCCATGACGTAGAGCGACTCACCGGGGCTGCCCTTCACGGGCGCCACGACGGTGAGCGTTCCAGCGGCGTGCTGGACGCCCTTCGTGGCGCGCGCCTTCTCGAGCAGCTCCTCGGGAAAACCAGCGCTCGTCCCCGCGATGGACACGTCGGCCTTCCCGGCGACGGTGTCGATCGTCGACCGGAACGCGGTCATCACCGAGCGGTTGATGGACGAGATGCCCACCAGCGTCGCCACCCCGACGGCGACGCCCATCACCGTCAGCGCGGTGCGCAGCGGGCCATCGAAGAGGTGGCGAAACGACACGAAGCGCAGGAGGGCCAACATCGGCCAGGCACCGTAACTGCTCGATTCCCCGATTGCTCGCGCGTCGATGCACGGCCACGGCAGCGCGCGCATCAGCGTCGATGTGCGACCCTTCCTCCTCGTTGTCTTCACGGCCGTACCCGCCTTGGCTCAGGTGGGCGCTCCAGCCGGGCCACTCGCGGCGGGAGACGTCGGCGTCGCCCGGCTCCACCGCAAGCCCGGAACGGTGGTGGTGCAGTTCCCCCGCGCGTGGCGGAAGGACGCGGCCGTCGCCCACGCATCACGGATCGATCTTCGCCTCGAGGTGGTCGACCGTCAGGGCAACCGCGTGGTGCTCGACGCGCCGGCCTTCACCACGAAACGAACCTGCGAAGACGAGGCGGGCGCCTGGGTGCTGCCCGAGGCGGTGGTGGCGGTCGATACGAACGTGCTGACGCTCGAGCCGGGGGCCGACGGCGTGGTGGCGCTCGTCCGGCTCGTGGCGCCGACGCCAGCACGCCTGCCAGCCGTCGTGGCGCACCGGTCCGTTGCCACGTTCGATCTCGACGAAGACGGAGCGCCAGACGCTGCCGTGCGAAGAGGCGCCACGTCACTCGAGCTGTTGATTCGGGGCGCGACGATTCCGCTCCACTGCGCGCTTCGGTGACGAGGCGCGCTCACGCGAGAAAGCGCTCGTCGCCTGGTGGCTGGCGACGCAGGTTCGAACTCGCATCGAGGCGCACCCCGCGACGGACGCCCGCGACGCTCCGACCGGAGCGACAGTGACCCTCAGCGCTGCGCCAGGAGGCTCTCGGCCTCTTCGCGCGAGAACGCCAGGTGTGCCGAGTGACCGAGCAGGCGGGCGACGCGCTCCATCTGAATCGCCGCGGCGCTCGACTTGCCGACGACCCGCACCACCCGTCGCACCCGGGCCTTCGCCAACAGCTCGCCGACCCGCCTGGCATCGGCGATGGGCAGATCGTCGAGTGACTCGAGCCCGCGGACGTCGGACAAGACGTCGAAGGGCGCGCGGAGGCGTGAGATGGCTTCGCGGAGCTGCCCCTCGACCTGCAGCGCGTCAGCGGCGGTGGGGCGCCCGGTCAGCTCGAGGTGGAGGATGTTTCGACCGACGTCTGGTGTGATGCGGACCACTGTGTGGGTTCCCCTGCGGCTGGTGAACCCCCCCGTTGTTTGGGGTGTATACCGTCGGGCTTGTCATTCGTCCAAGGCGTGACGTGCGGGCCGTCGCCGGTCAGTCAGGCAGCCTGGCGAACCGCTTCGTCACCGACGACGTTGCCATCGGCCAGGCGCACGAGGCGATCGCCCACCTCGGCGGCCTTCGGGTCGTGCGTCACCATCACCACCGTCAGTTGGCGCTGGCGGGTCGCCTCGCGAATGAGGCGCAAGACCTCGGCGCCCGTCTTCGAGTCGAGGTTGCCGGTCGGCTCGTCGGCGAGCAGCACCGAAGGCTCTCCCAACAGCGCCCGGGCGATGGCGACGCGCTGCATCTCTCCACCAGACAGCTCGTCGGGGCGGTGCTGCCAGCGGCCCTTGAGGCCCACCTGCTCGAGCAGCGCCCTGGCTTTGGGCTCTTCGATCTCGCGCGCCTTGCCCGAGAGCAGCGCCGGCAGCAGCACGTTCTCGATGGCCGTCAAGGTCGGGAGCAGGTTGAAGAACTGGAAGATGAACCCCAGGTGGTCGCGCCGGAAGCGGCTCAAGTCGTCGTCGGGGAGCTTCGAGATCTCCTTGCCGTCGATGCGAATCGACCCGCTCGTGGGAACGTCGAGCGCGCCCAGCAGGTTGAGCATCGTCGACTTTCCCGAGCCGGACGAGCCCATCACCGAGAGGAACTGGCCCTTGGGCACCGAGAGCGACACGCCGTTGAGCGCGCGCACCTCGCTTGCGCCCCGGCGGTACACCTTCACGGCGTTTTCAACCTCGATCATGCTCACAGTGACGTCACCTGGCCCTTTTCGACCCAGCCCTCGAGCGCGTTGGGTAACCGGATTCGAACGAATCGGCCCGTGTCTTCCATCACCCGCACCAGCAGGCCGGCGTGCACCTCGAACGAGACGCGGCCGTTGTCGCTGGGCGCTTCCCGCGCAGGAGCCGTGGCAGCCATCACGACCGCCTCGGAGACCGAGTGGGCCACCCAGGCGTGAATGCCGACGCCCGCGCCCAGCGTGAGCGCCGCGACGCTCACCACCGCCGTGACGAGCCCCAGCGCGAGCCGATGTCCCGACTCGCGGCGCAGCCACAACACCACCAGCACGAAGGCAAGCCAGAAGGTCGAGATGAAGGCCACCGTGACGATGGGCTCGTTGATGGCGCGCGCCACGCGCTCGACGAAAGGAACGGCGTCGTTGGCGCCCACCACTTGATCGACCTGCCGCTGCTGGGCCACGGCGAGCTGCGCGGCGATGTCGTCGTCATTCGACAGGCGCTGGGCGCGCGTGAGGTACAGCACGGCGGGCCCGAGCTCGTTCGAGGCCAGATGGGCCGTGCCGAGGTTGAACAGCACGTCGGGGCCGCCCCGGCCCGCCTGGAGCAGCCGTTCGTACTTCTCGACCGCCGCCTTGTAGTCCTGCCGGTAGTAGGCGTCGTTGGCCTCGACGAAGAGCGCCTGGGCCTCTTGCGGCGTGTACGCGAGCACCAGCGCGGCGAGGAGGGCGCTCATGGCCACACCTCCATGGCGTGCGCAGCGTCGTCGAGGGCGCGGCGGCGGGCGGCGGCGTCACCCATGCCCGGCGCGTACCGACCGAGATCGCACGTCTCGAAGACGCCCAGCACGCGCGCGCGCACGTCATCGGGCACGGTGGCGCCCTGCATCGCCTCGTCGAGCTGCGGCCGGGTGAGCCCGGTGACGGGCTGTCCCAGGCGCGCTTCGAGGAAGCTGCGGAGCGCCTTGTCGACCTCTGCGTAGAAGTCGGCGGTGCTTCCCGACGCCGACACCTTCTCGGCCTGGGCCAGGCGTTTCCGCGCAGCCTTCGCCTGCCGCTCCCGACGCTGCGCCGCGTCTTCCTGGCCGAGCTGCCCACGCACGAGCGCCGCGAGGCCCAGCACGAGGCCGAGCGCGACGGGCCCCAGGGCGAGGAAGGGGAACGCCGGGCGGCTCCACGCGGGGGGCTTCGGCTCCGAGAACGTCGCGGTGTTGCGCAGCGGCTTGAGGCCTCCGCCGACCAGTTGGTTGCGGGCCGTCGGCTCCGTCGGTGCTCCGTTGGTCGGCACCTGCGTGGCCTGCGCGCCACTGCCCGAGGGGCGCACCGTGATGGTGAT
>JALOQF010000288.1 GCA_025459425.1 Myxococcaceae bacterium
GCCGGATTCGAACCGACGACCTTCTGCGCCCAAGGCAGACGCGCTACCAGACTGCGCTACACCCCGTCGATGTGGGCCGCGCTTCTGACCCACCTCTCCCGGACGTGCAAGCCTCACCGCACTGACATCGCCAGGCAAGGCAAGGACTTGCCCTTGGTCGTGCCTTTGGCCACATTCGACATTACCTGCGTTGCGGCCGGGCCGGCTCATCGAGCAACGTGCGGAGTGATGCGCATGCAACGTCTTCGTGGAGGGGTGGTCAGCCTGGCGCTGGTAGCGCTCGCCGGCTGTCCAAAGCAGCCGGAGCCGGAAGAGATTCCGCCGCCGATGGGCGAGTGCGACGGCGTGGCCGAGCGCACGCCGATGCGACTGCTGACCCGCGCGGAATACGACAACACCATCGCCGATCTGCTGGGCGACACGAGCAACCCGTCGCGTGACTTCCCCCGGGAGCCGATCGTTCACGGCTTCGACAACGACGCGAAGTCGCTCCAGGTGACCGACGAGTCGGTGACGCGGTACCTCGAGGCCGCCGAGGCGCTCGCGGCGAACGTGGTGAAGACGCAGCGCGCGCGCGTGGTGCCCTGCCAGACGACGAACGCGGCCTGCGCCGACCAGTTCATCGCCACCACCGGCCGGCGCCTGTTCCGGCGCACGCTCACCATCGAAGAGAAGGCCGCCTTCACCACCTTCTTCAACCAGGTGCAGGCCTCGCCCGGCGCCACCTTCGACACGGCCGTCGAGTGGACGCTCCAGGTGATGCTGCAGTCGCCCCAGTTCCTCTACCGCTTCGAAGAGGGCCAGACGCCGAACTCGAAGTGGGACATGCGCACGCCCCTCGTCGGGCCCGAGCTGGCGAGCCGGCTCTCGTACCTGCTGTGGGCGTCGACGCCCGACGACACGCTGCTCGACCTCGCCGAGGCCGGCCAGCTCGCAGACCCCGCCGTGCTCGAGGCCCAGACGCGCCGGCTCCTCTCCGATGCGCGCGCCAACCGGGGCCGCATGCGCTTCTTCTCGCTCTGGCTGCGCACCGGTGACGTCGCGGGCCTCAGCAAGGATCCCGTCAACTACCCGAACTTCACGCCGGCGCTCGCGCAGGCCTGGCAGACCTCGCTCGACCTGTTCATCAAGGACACCCTGGCGCGCGATGGCACGCTGAAAGGCCTGCTCACGAGCGACCGGCTCTTCGCCAACCAGCTCATGGAGTCGTACGTGAGCCAGTCGGGCCTCGGCGCCGAGTTCACCCCCGTCACCATGCCCGAGCCCCAGCGCCTGGGCCTGCTCACCCAGCCCGGCTTCCTCGCCCGGCTCTCGTCGCCGGATCAGTCGTCGCCGATTCGCCGCGGCATCTTCGTGCTCGAGAAGCTCATGTGTCAGCCGCCCCCGCCGCCGCCGCCCGGCATCGCCATCACGGCGCCGGCGCCCAACACGGGCACCACCACCCGCGAGCGCTTCTCGCAGCACTCGACCGACCCGAACTGCGCGGGCTGCCACCGCCTCATCGACCCGGTGGGCTTCGGCTTCGAGAACTACGACGGGCTCGGCGCCTGGCGCACGACGGAGAACGGCAAGCCCGTGAACGCCTCGGGTGAGATCGTCAGCGCGGGCGACTCGACGCTGGTCGGCGCTTTCACCGGCGCCACGCAGCTCGCGCGGCGCCTCGCCGATTCGCGGCAGGTGCACGACTGCGTCGCCTCGGAGTGGACCCGCTTCGCCATGGGCCGCGACCTCGGCGCCGGCGACGCCTGCAGCCTCACCCAGATTCAAGACACGTTCTCGAAGTCGCAGGGCAAGTTCGACGACCTGCTGGTGGCCATCGTGATGAGTGACACGTTCCGGACGCGGCCGGCGGGGGTGGCGCGATGAAGAAGCTCTCCCGACGAGTCGTCCTTCGCGGCGCTGGCGGCATCGCCGTCGCCCTGCCCCTGCTCGCCGACTCCGCCCGCGCCGACGGTGGCGCGGCGCCGAAGCGGTTCATCGCCTCGTACGTGCCCAACGGCGTCTTCACGCCGCAGTGGTTCCCCACGCCCGGGGCGAGCGAGACCGAGTTCACCCTCGGGCCGATTCACCAGCCCCTCGCGCCGTACAAGCAGCACCTGCTGTTCACGAAGAACCTCGACATGAACGTGGCCATCAACGGTGCCGGCGAAATGCACCAGCGTGGCCTCGGAGCGCTGCTCACTGGCGCGAAGCTGAACACCGGCACCTTCATCGGCAACGACGGCAGCTCGTCGGGGTGGGCGAAGGGGCGTTCGATCGATCAAGAGCTCGTCGGCCTCATCGGGCAGACCCGCATTCCGTCGCTCCAGCTCGGCGTGAACTGCCAGGAGCGCGACGTGTCGGGCGTCATGTCGTACTCGGGCAACGACGGCCCGCTGCTGCCGCAGAACGACCCGCGCGTCACCTTCCGCAACCTCTTCATGGACGCGGGCCAGCCGACGCAGATGCTGGACGAGGTGCAGCGCCGTCGGAAGTCGGTGCTCGACGCGGTGCTCGATCAGGTCGGCATCGTGAAGCGGCGCATGGGCGTCGTCGATCAGCAGCGGCTCGACGCGCACTTCACGAAGGTGCGTGACCTCGAGAAGCGCGTGACGGCGCTGCCGCCTGGCGCGTGCCCCACGCCGATGCCCCCGGGCGAGGTGCAGTTCCTCACCGAGGCGGCGATGCCGCAGGTGGCGAAGCTGCAGCTCGATCTCGTCACCCTCGCCTTCCAGTGCGATCTCACCCGCATCGTCACCATCATGTGGAGCGACGCGAAGAACCACCGGGGCATGCCCTTCCTGGGCATCAACTCGTCGATCCACAACATCACGCACTACGGCGACACGGACCCGATGCGCGCGAAGCTGATCGATCGCGACCGCTGGCAGATGCAGCAGCTCGCGTCGATTCTCGAGGGGCTGCAGAGCCTCACCGACGCCAACGGCACCACGCTGCTCGACAACACGCTCGTCTTCCAGGGCTCCGACGTGTCGCGCGGCAACGTGCACTCGCACGACGACATGCCGCACATCCTCGCTGGCGGGGCCGGAGGCTGGCGCATGGGCCGCCTGGTGCGGTTCAACGGGCAGAACCACAACAACCTGCTCGTCTCGATCTTGCGCGCGTTCGGCGGCACCCAGTCGACGTGGGGCGACCCCGCCTTCTGCACCGGCGCCTTGTCGGGGCTGTGAGCTTCAGGGAGCGGCGGCCACGGCGTCGCTGCTCCCCGGGCACGGCAGGTACACCGAGCCCTGCGCGGTGAGTGACAGGTAGACCCGCAGGTAGGCCGCGTGTGGGTAGACGCCAGTGACGGCGATCTTCGAGACGTTGGTGCGCGCGCAGCCCAGGTTCTCGTCGAACGGCGTGTCGGTCGACAGCCGCTCGCGCACGGCGCGGAATCGCTCTCCGAGATCGAGCGTCAGCGCCGCGCGGGCCTGATCGCGAATGCCGTTGGCGTCGAGCGTCGCCTTGAGGCCGAGCAGGAAGCTCGTCGTCTGCACGGTGGGCTCGAGGTCGGGCACGCGCAGCACGTTGTCGACGACCTGTGGGTGGCCGGCGAAGAAGAGATCGCCGTCGAGCGTGGCCGAGAACCCCGCGGCCTTGATGGGCCCTGCGAGGTGGAGCTTCACCACGAGCTGCTCGTCCTTCGTGGCGAAGACCTCGGGGTCGCTCAGGTACAGCTCGGGGTAGCTCTTCGAGAAGTACAGCTTGCCGTCGGTGAAGGTGGCCGACATCGCCTTCGCGAGTTCTTCGTAGCGCGCGGCGATGGGCACCTCGACCGTGAACGGGCCTGACGGGAGCGTGGCGACGTTGGCCAGCCGCGGGAGCTCGGCGCGCGGGGCGTCGCTCGGGCACGGCAGTGAAACCGACGGGGCCACGACGAAGGCGACGTCTTTCTCGAGGCCACCGGCGACGACGGTGGGCCCCGCTTCGATCGACGTCACCCGCAGCTGCGCACAGGCGCTCGCGTCACCGACCGGAAACGGAATGGGCGTCGAGACGCGCTCCCAGGCGCGGGTGAGCTGGGGCGAGAGATCCCACGAGAAGTTCTCGATGAAGCCGTCGAGCGCGTCTTGCGCCTTCTCGAGCACGCCCGCCACGCCCTGCATGGTGCGCAGGCGCAGATCCTTCGACTCGAGCTTGCTGGTGGCGCCCTGGAGCCGCGCCTTCCAGTCGCTGGTGATGATGGGCTCTCCGGTGACGGCGACCGAGACGGGCACCGTCGTCTTCCCCAGCACGGGGAGCTCGGTTTCGAGCGACAGCTCGGTCTTGAGTTCGACGCGGCCGTCGGCGAAGCGCAGCGTGAAGGGCGCACGGCTCCAGCGGACCGGCCGGGGCCCTTTCAGCTCGACCGTCGTCTCGCCGCTGGCTGGCACCTTCGTGTCGAGGGCACGCTTGAGGCCATCGGCGGTGGCGGTGAGGTGCACCACCAGCTTCGCGGGGAGCGGATCAGCCGGCGGTGCCCCCACCGCCGAGGCAGGACGCGACGGGTACAGCGGCATGGTGGTGGCGCAGCCGGACACGACGAGGGCGACGAGGACTCGCTTCATGGGTCGGGCAGCAAACCTCAGCGGCCGCGTGAGTTCGAGCCCGTCGCACCGTCGGGCCTGTGGGCGATCGGCCGCGCCGAGGGTCGCTCCCACGTCGCGCGGCCCCGCGTCCCAAGGAAGTACGTCGTCGCCCGACCCGAACGAGCGCCTCGGCGCCGGACGATCGCCCATCACCCCGCCCGGCGACGCTAGCGCCCACGGCGGCAGCACAGCGCGTCGGTTCGGCTTCGCGCGAAGAGCCAACGCTTCGCTTCGAGGGGGAGATTCAGACCTTCACGCGTGCTGCGCGCGCAGTGGTTGCTCGAGCGTCGAGCGCTGGCGCTGCGCGCGTCTGGGCGTTTGCAACCGAGGCCAGCAGCGGTTGCGCCAGCCACGCCATGACCCCAGAGGCGACCACCGCGAACGAGAGCACCTGCGCGTTCTCGTCGAGGGTCGCGATGCCGGCGACGAGCGCTGGCCACCGGTCCTGTGCGTTCGAGAGCGACACGTCTGCGAGCGCCGCGTGGAGCAGCACCCGGTTCACCAGACAGACGACGCTCGAGACGGCGAGGACCCTCGATACGAGCGCCCAGCGCGTCGCGACCGCTTTCGCCGAGAGGGGAAAGAACAGGAGGCCGGCGAGGAAGGACGGCACGGCGACACGCGCCACGAGGCCCGCCGGCCCCGGGCTGGACCCGCCCGTCAAGGACAACAGGACCTGGGAGACGACGAGCCCGAGACCCGCCGCGGTGAGGCCCTGCACGAGCTTGCGGTGCACCTGCATGGGCGCTCCAACACCGCCCGGGCGCTGGGTGTTCCCATTCGGCGTGAAGGAATGACCGCCGCGACACGGACCGTCCCTTGCGCTTTCGGCGAGACGGCCGTGGTGAGAACGAGCCTCCCAGGCGAGGTGGCCCGCCGGTGATGACGACCTGGTGGCTCTCGAGGAACTCGGCGAGCAGCTCGAAGAAGACCTGCACGGAGTTGGCCCGGCGATTGTGCGTAGCGCGTTCCTTCACGGGCCCGACCCACCCAAGAAGCCGAAAGCGAGCGTCCGGCGGCGGTGTCAGCCACTCGGAGAACTCGGAGCTGAGGACGTGGAGTTCGCGCTCCCCGGAGCACTCCGGCTCCACGCTGTCGCGCCCTGCGGCGAACGCAGCGAGGAAGACGGCGAGCGCCTCCACAGTCAGGTCCTTGCCAGCCAGGCGGCGACCCGTCGCGCGATGAACACGCGGTACACGTCATCGAGCGGGCGGCCCTGCAGGAAGCGGTACCGTCGCCCGGCCCCGAGGAAGGTGTCACCCGTCGACAACACGGCCCCGGTCGCCTGGTTCAACCACGCCTCGCCCAACGGCTCGAGCGGCAGGCCCCACACGAAGCCGCTCCGCGCGCGGCACAGCGGCAGCGCGGCGCCCGTCACCTCGTCGACCACGAGGGCGGCGGCGTCATCGGGCACCCAGCGCACGTTGTCGGCGTCGATCGCCGAAACGGCCTCGGCGCCGATCGACGTGCCACCCAGGACGAAGGTCAACCCGGCCTGTTGCCGTACCAGCGTCGTCAGCTCGGCCGCTCGGTCTGCCAGGCGCGTTCCCTCGAAGTCGAGCACTCGCCAGCCCGCCGCCGCGACCAACTCGACGACGGGCCGCAGCGGGCCCAGGGGGTCCGACAGGTGGAGCCGCACGGTGTGGGCCTGGGGCGGTCTGCGGTGCAGCGCGCTCAGCACCGTGGTTGGTACGGCGCCTCCGAACTGGAAGCCTACCGTGCGCACCGTCTTCGGCAGCGCCGCCAGGACGCCCTCGAGGCGCGCCGCAGACACGGTGCCCTGCGCGAGCACCGTGACCTTCGACAGCGCGGCGAGCTGCGGGAGCGCCATCGCCCGGCCGAGCCGCTGCGCCTCGTGCGAGTCGCGGGGCCCCAGGCTCAAGGTGCCCGAGACCACGTAGCCGCACCGCCACGCGAGCGGCTGGAAGAACACGTCGGTCGGCAGCTGCTGCCGGGCCCGCCGCACCGCCACGTAGTCGCCGATCAGCTCGGGGTCGTTCGTCCCCTGCTCCAGCTTCAGCTCGTACGCCGCCATCAGCGCATGCGCCGCCTCGTGCTCGACGAGCCAGTCGGCGAGCACCTGCCAGCGCCCGAGATCGTCAGGAGCCTCGGCGACGGCGTCGAGCATCTCGGGCGGCTCGCGGAGGAGCGGCTCGACCTCGACGAGCCGGAACACCAGCACCCGGGCCGGCGCCACCTCGTCTCCCGCGAGGAGGGCACGTCGGCCGCGCAGCGGCTCGCCATTGACGAAGGGGCCCGCGCCGCCGTGCCCGGCGTGCTCGACGTCCCAACGGCCGTCTTCGGCCACGTACAGGAACGCGTTCCGCCGGCCGCCCCACCCGTTCTGGATCAGCGCGTCGAGCGCCGCTGGCGTCTCGGGGACGACGACGACCTCGGCGTCGGGCACCCGGCCGATGGCGAAGCGCGCTCCAGGGAGGCCCTCGAGCCGTGGCGCCCCACCGGGGAACGTCACCCGGACGCCCGGCGGAGCCGACACCAACTCGAGCGCGAACCTCGGCACGGCTCAGGTCGTACCGTGAAGCAGGCTCAGACGTCGATCTCGTCGACCGTGCCCGCGCGCTCCATGATGAAGCTGAACCGCGCCGACACGTCGCGCCCGAGCAGCTCGTTGATCGTCTTGTCGGTGTCGAGCTCGTCGTCGACCGTCACCTTGAGCGCGATGCGCTTCTTCGAGTCGAGTGTCGTGGCCTTGAGCTCGTCGGCGGTCATCTCGCCGAGGCCCTTGAAGCGCATGATGTTCGGCTTCGCGTTGCCCTTCGCCTTCTCCTTGATGATCTGATCGCGGTGCTGCTCGTCGAGCGCCCAGTACGTCTCCTTGCCGATGTCGACGCGGTAGAGCGGCGGCTGGGCGATGTAGACGTGCCCGCCTTTGATGAGCGGGCGCATGTGCCGGTAGAAGAACGTGAGCAAGAGCGTCGAGATGTGCTGGCCGTCGGCGTCGGCGTCCATCAACAGGAAGATCTTCCCGTAGCGCAGGCGCGAGAGATCGATCGCGTTGCCCAGGCCGCAGCCCAAGGCGCTGGCGATGTCCTGGAGCTCCTTGTTCGACGACACCTTGTCGCTCGAGGCCTGCTCGGCGTTGAGCACCTTGCCGCGCAGGGGAAGGATCGCCTGCGTGCGCCGATCGCGCCCCTGCTTCGCGGTGCCGCCTGCGGAGTCACCCTCGACGATGAACAGCTCGGACTCGACGGGATCGGCCGACGCGCAGTCCGACAGCTTGCCGGGCAGGTGCGTGCGGTTGACGGGGCCTTTGCGCGAGACGGCCTGGCTCGCCGCGCGTGACGCCTCGCGGGCCCGCGCCGCGAGGATGATGCGGGCGATGATGGCCTCGGCGATCGACTTGTTGTCGTTGAGCCACTTCTCGACGGCGGGCCGCACCACGTTGTCGACCTGCCCCTGCACCTCGGGGTTGTTGAGGCGCTCCTTCGTCTGGCCCTGGAACTGGGGCTCGACGACGTAGGTCGACAGCACGCACAGCATGCCCTCCCGAATGTCGTCGGCGGTGAGGGTGACGCCCTTGGGGGTGAGGCCGTGCGTGTCGATGTAGTTGCGCACCGCCTTCACCACGCCCGACTTGAGCCCGTTCTCGTGCGTGCCGCCCGACTTCGTCGGAATGCCGTTGACGTAGCTCTTCACGTACTCGTCGGTCGCCTCGGTCCACACCAGGGCGAGCTCGAGCCGAATGCCGTTGTCGTGCGCCTTGTAGAAGGGCTGCGTTCCGGCGGGCACGGCTGCCTTCTGCCGGTCGTTCACCAGCTTCACGATGTACTCGGCGATGCCGCCGTCGTGCTTGAAGGTGTCTTCACGCTTCGGAGACTGCGTCTCGTCGACGAAGACGACCTCCATGCCCTTGTGCAGGTAGCTCTTCGACTCGAGCCGCTCGCGAATCGTCTCGGCGTCGAACTTGAGCTTGGCGCCGAAGATCTCGGCGTCGGGCGTGAAGGTGATGGTGGTGCCGGTGCCGCGCACGTTGGCGCCGACTTTGAGCTTCGTCTTCGGCACGCCGCGCGCGTAGGTCTGCTCGTGGAGCTTGCCCTCGCGCTTGATCTTGATCTCGAGCTCGCTCGAGAGCGCGTTCACCACCGAGCTGCCGACGCCGTGCAGACCGCCCGAGTGCGTGTAGTTGCCCTGCTTGAACTTCCCGCCCGAGTGCAGCGTGGTGAGGATCACCTCGACCGCCGGCTTCTTGTACTTGGGCATCATCGCCACGGGAATGCCGCGGCCGTCGTCCGAGACGGTGACGGTCTGCCCGCCCTTGTGGAGCGTCACCTCGATGCGGCTCGCGTGGCCGTTCATCACCTCGTCGACCGAGTTGTCGACGATCTCCCACAAGAGGTGGTGGTACCCGTCGAGGCCGGTGCCGCCGATGTACATGCCGGGGCGCGTGCGCACCGGCTGGAGCCCCTCGAGGACTTCGATCTCGTCAGCGTCG
>JALOQF010000289.1 GCA_025459425.1 Myxococcaceae bacterium
CTGCGTCATCGTCGCTGCGTCATCGTCGCTGCGTCATCGTCGCTGCGTCATCGTCGCTGCGTCATCGTCGCTGCGTCATCGTCGCTGCGTCATCGTCGCCGCGTCATCGTCGCCGCGTCATCGCGCTCGGCGAGCGGCCGGAGCAGCTTCGGGGCGCGGCGTGCAGCATGGCGCCTACGATGGTGTGCCCGCTCACAGACGGCTGGCCGCTCCCGGTGGTGCTCCCCTGCTGACGACGAGCGTCACGGTGAGCGCGGCAGCGTCGGTGGAGTTGGGGTCGGTCGTTGCGGCGTCATCGTCACCGAACAGCCTTCATTCCTCCGGTGATTCCCCGCTGTCGTCTCAACCTTGGCGTCTGCGCGCCGACGCCCACGCCAGCAGCAGCCCCACCAGCCCCAGTACGCCGGGGCCGCTCTCACACCCGACGCCGTAGCGTGCCTCTTCCCTTCGCGGCTCCAGCAGGGTGGGACCACCGGCTGATCCATCTCCCGCGTCGACCAGCGCGCCGCCATCATCGGACGCCATCACACCTGCGCCCGCGTCCGGAACGCTGATACCTGCGTCAGCCCCAGTCAGAGCGCCTGCATCGCTTCCGCCCGCATCGGGCGGTGTCGCTGCGCCCGCGTCCACCGTCGAACCGCCCGCGTCGGGAGCGCCCGCATCGGACGCTGTCACCACGCCCCCGTCCACCGTCGAACCGCCCGCGTCGGGAGCGCCCGCATCGGACGCCACGCCCCCGTCCACCGTCGAGCCGCCCGCATCCGGTGCTCCCGCGTCGCCCAGCCCTCCATCTGCCGCGATGCCAGCATCAGGGCCCCGCACGCCACCGTCGGAGCCCCGACAGCCGCAGACTCCGGCATCGAGCGAGACGAGGACACCCTGACGACAGTTGGCCGCGCACGGCATCGCCGTCACGTCACAGTCTCCGAGGCACTCGACCGCGCAGCCCTGCACGCACGTGACGGTGCTGCCCGCCCCGATGGTCAGCTGACACGACATCGCCGACGTGCAGGTGGCGCGGCTGTTGGCGCCGAGCGCTGCGCTGCACGCGCCCCCACTGCACGAGAGGGTGCCGTTGGTGCCCATCGACAGCGTGAGCACGCTGTTCGCCACGGTGGCCGTGCTGCGGGCCCCGAGGACGCCCAGACAGCCCGAAGCTTCACAGTCGAGAGACGAGTCGCTCCCCGCATCGAAGCGGCACGAGCCACTCGAGCGGCACTCGAGCCGTGCGTTCGAGCCAGCGGTCGCCGTGCAGCTCGCCACGTCGCGGCACCGCATGCGACCGCCACCTCCCAGCGCGAAGACGCACGGTGAGGTGTTGTCGCACCGCAGGTCGCAGCCCGACTGCAGACAGCCGAGTGAGCACGCCGTGGAGCACTCGCAGAACGTACCGCCGCTGCACGGGCATGTGGGCGAGCCGGGCAAGCACGTCACCTGGGCCTGGGCGAGGCCTGCGACGAGCACCGTGACGAGGGCGACCAGACGCACCAGCCACCAGTCAACCGCGACTGGCGCCTGCGCGCGAGGGGGGGCAGCCGTGACCGAACCGACACGAACCACGTGACCGCCAGAGCTGCGTTTGCCCTGGCGGTCACGGGTCCTCACCTCACGGCGAAGCCGGCTCGAAGCCCGAGAACGTCATGCTGACGACGCCCCGGCCCTCGGTGCGGCTGCGCAGGCTGGTGACGAACCCGAACGTCTTCGCCACCGGCATGCGCGCGCTGATGACCTGTCCATCACCCACCTGCGACAGGCCCTGTACCTTCCCGCGCCGGGCCGCGACCTCACCGAGCGCCGCGCCCAGGTGCGACTCGGGCACCGTCACCTCCACCGCCGCCACCGGCTCGAGCCGTACGAGCCCGGCCTGCTCCACCGCCTGCTGCACGGCGAGCGAGCCAGCCACCTCGAACGCGAGCGCGCTCGAGTCGGCCACGTGCACGGCGCCGTCGAGCAACGTCACCTCGACGTCGATGACCGGCGCGCCGTCACGCACGCCACGTGAGAGGGCGTTGCGTGCCCCGCGCTCCACCGCCGGAATGAACTCGGCCGGCACCGCCCCGCCCTCGACGGCCGAGACGAAGTGGAAGCCGCTCGCTCGCGGCCTCGGCGTGACCTGCACCGTGACGACCGCGAACTGGCCTGGCCCGCTGTTCTGCCGCACGTGGCGGTACGTCACCGTCGCTTCGCCCGAAATCGTGTCCCGAACGGAGACGGCCGGCGCGGAGGACTTCACCTCGAGCCCGTCACGCCGCGCGAGCTTCTCGAGCCAGATGGAAAGGTGCAGCTCTCCGACGCCGCACAGCACGGTCTGGCCCGTCTCGGCGTCGACGCGCACCGAGAGCGACGGGTCTTCCAGACACGCCCGCCGCAGGGCCTCGCCCAGCTTCGTCTGCTGCTCCGACGACTTCGCCGTGAGCGCGAGCTCGACGACGGGTTCGGCCGCCACCAGCGGCTCGAGGGTGACCTCGACGGCCGGTGCGCACACGGTGTCTCCCGTCTTCGCCGACTTGAGGCCCACCAGCGCCGCGATGCCGCCGGGGCCCAGTCGACGCAGCGGCTCGAACTGGCCCGCGTGGAGGCCCAGCACGCGCGCGACGCGCTCCCGACGGTTGGCCGGGCGCACGACGAGCGTGTCGGACGCCTCCACGACGCCCTGGAACAGGCGTGTCCACGCGAGGCTCCCCAGGTGCGGGTCGACCTCGGTCTTGAAGACGAAGCCACACGCCCCGCGCTCGACGTCTGCCACCAGGCCAGCTGGCAGCGCGCGCTCGAGCGGAGACGGCAGGTAGTGGACGATGGCGTCGAGCACGAGGGGCACGCCGCGGTTCTTCAGCGCCGCGCCGCACAGCACCGGCACCAGGTGGTGGCCGAGCGTCGCGCGCCGAAGCCCGGAGCGGAGCAGCTCGACCGACACGTCTTCGTCGGCCGACCACACCCGGAGCACCTCGTCGTCGTGCTCGGCCACCGCTTCCACCAACCGCTCGCGCAGCGTGGCCACGGCGGCCGCGTCGTGCACCGGCAGGCGCCGCACGGCGCCGTCGACGGCAAAGCCGAACCGCTCCCGCGAGACGAGGTCGACGAGCGAGCCATCGTCCAGCACCGACTGGAGCAGCACGGGCCTGACGCCGAAGCGCTGGCGGAGGTCGTCGAGGCACCGCTCGACCGACGCGCCGGGGGCATCGAGCTTGTTGACGAAGACGAGGCGGGGCACGCCCGCGCGCGTGACGTGCCGCCACACGCTCTCGGTCTGTGGTTCGACGCCCTTCGACGCGTCCAACACCACCACCGCGCCGTCGAGCACGCGCAGCGAGCGCTCCACCTCGATGGCGAAGTCGACGTGCCCGGGCGTGTCGATGAGGGTGAGGTGATGGGGTTCGAGGCCTTCGGGCTGCCAGGTGAAGCTCGAGGCCGCGGCCGAGACGGTGATGCCGTGCTTCTTCTCTTCCGAGGTGTGGTCGAGCGTGGCGGTGCCCTGGTGGACCTCGCCGAGGCGGTGAATGCGGCCGCTCGCGAACAGCATGCGCTCGCTCACGGTGGTCTTGCCGGCGTCGACGTGCGCCAGCACGCCGAAGAGGCGGGTTCGGTGAAGGGGGGTGCTCATGGAGGACTCCAACGGCCGCGGGGTGCGCGGCCAGGGTGGTGAATGGACAAGGAGCCGCCGCGCGACGTCATGGCCGCGGGCTGTGATGAGGGCGGGGAGCGTCAGCGCTGAGCGCGCGAGCGTTGGCCTGCCGAGGACGTGACGGGCCGCGCGCTCAGCGCACCAGGGCTGCGAGGAGGACCTCGGAGCGCTGCGTGGCGACGACGATGGCCCGGCGGGGAGTCATACGGCGGGGGGCGACGGCCGGTGGGGGGCGTGTCTGACGAGCGGCATGCAGGCCACGCGGCCCTGTGCTCGAATCTTCCGTATGAAGCTCCGATTCGCTCACGGCGTCGAAGCGGCACGAGCTGCTCGAGCCAGCGGTCGCCGTCCAGCTCGCTCCGCGTCACGGTGAGACCCCCGCTCACAAAGGCAGGCGAGCGTCGCGGGTTGACGGCCGAGCCCGTGCACTGTTCAGGTGTTGGCGTGCGTCACGCGATGCTGGTCGTGCTCGGGGTTCTCGTCGGCTGCCAGCCAGCCTTGCAAGACCGCTGTGAGCCCTCCATCGAACCGCCGGAAGGCCTCGAGGTGCCCGCGGGCTCGGCCAGTGACGTGCTGGTTCGGTTCTTCAACCCGACCGCACGGCCCGTGCGCATCACCCAGCTCGAGTTCGAGCCAACCGAAGCCTTCTCGTTCCGGCTCGAGGCGAACGACTTCACCATCGCGCCAGGGCGCTGCGGCGCACCTGGAGAAGTCGGGCTGCTCGTGCGGTTCGCGCCTCCGCTCCCCGGCCGCTACCAGACGAAGCTGAAGCTGCGCCTCGACGACGCTCCCGTGAGCGTCGCCCTCGGAGGTGTCGGCACGGGCCCGCTGCCGACGGTCCAAAGCGTCGTGAACTTCGGGTTGCTCAGCCTCTCGCCCTCACCCGTTCGCCGCCTCGAGGTCCGGAACGTCGGCTCACCGGGAACGACGCTGGAGGCCGAAGTGACGTCGGTGACTGCGACGACCCCGAACACCAGCGAGCAGGAACTCTGCATCGGCCAGTTCTCGCTCGGCGCGTGTTCTCCCGCGACGCGGGTGACGGTCGCCCGAGCTGCAACGTTCTCGCTCGTGGTGAACCCCACGTCGCCCGGCGACAAGGCATGGGACGTCGAGGTGCGCGCTGCCGCCGATTCGTTCCGCGTGCGCGTCGTCGCGAAGGTGGTCAGCGCGAGGACGTGTCAGCTCGAGGCCACGCCGGCAACCCTCGAGTTCGGGGCCATGCTCGCACCGCAGAGCGAGACCCGCTCGACGGTGGTGCGCAACGTCGGCACTTCGCCCTGCCTCGTCCTCGGCGTGTCGACGACCGACCCGCAGTTCAGTCTGGTGGACTGGCCCACGACGGCGGGGCTGCTCCTTGACGTCGGAGCCTCGTTGCAGGTGACGGTGCGGGCATCGCTCCGCTCGGCACGCGGCGCAGTGGGCACCCTCACCTTCGCCCTCGCCTCGGACGGGGCCTCGCAGCCAGGGGCGTTCGACGTGGCCCTCGATGCGAACCCACCGGCGAGCTGCCTCATCGTCAGTCCACCAATCCTCGACTTCGGTGTCGTCAGTGCTGGCTGCCTGGCGCCCGAACGACTGGTCACGTTGGCCAACCGGTGCGCACGAACGGTGCTGGTGTCGAAGCTCGCCGTCGACTCGCCCTTCAGTCTGCTCGCGCCAGGCGTGCAGGTGCCGCTGGCGCTGGCCCCCGGCGAGACGCGCTCCTTCACGGCACGCTTCACGCCGAGTTCCACCGCCGGCAACGTCTCGTCGGTCCTGCGCCTCGCGCTCCAGGACGACATCGACGTCTTCTTCCCGCTCTCGGTCCGGGTGGAACCCCGGCCTCCACAGCGCGAAGTCTTCGCCTTCGACCGCCGCGCCGTGTCGGACCTGGTGCTGGTGCTCGACGACTCGCCCTCGTTCGCGCGGCAGCACGCCCGCACCCGGGTTGAACTCGACCGGCTGGCCGATGTGGTCGCGCGCTCCATCACCACCCTGAACGCTCGCATCGCGGTCACCACGACTGACGTCACCAGCACCGGTCCTCGGGGGCGCTTCCGGGCGACCGATGGTGGCGTGCGCTGGGCTTCGGGCGATGACCCCTCGTTCCGCGCGACGTTCGGTGAACTCACCCGACTCAGTACGGCCGGAGCCGAGGGCCAGTCGTGCATCGAAGCGGCAACGCGCGCCCTGACAGGGCCACTGGAGAGCGACCCACAGGCCAACGCGGGGTTTCGACGACTGAGTGGCGTCCTCAGCGTCTTGTGCGTCACCGATGACATCGAGCACTCGGCGAACCCGGCGCTCTGGCGAGCGCAGTTGCAGGCGCTCGACGCGGGCTCTCGGTTCTCCTACTCCGTCATCGGGCCCATCGATTCGACCTGCCCGGTCGACGCGCTGGACGACGGCGGAACGCACGCAGCGAACGTCGCGCCATTCTCGGGACTCCTGGGTGACATCTGCCGCCCGTGGCCATTGCGCGGGCCTGGGTCGCCTCCAAGCAGGCAGACGCTCTTCTTCCTCGGCTCGACTCCGGTCCCCGGGACGCTGACCGTCGCGCTCGACGCTGTCGACCTGCCGGCCATGTCGAACGGACGCGTGAACTGGCGCTACGACGCGGCTTCGAACGCGATTCGGCTGGAGCCAGACATTCTGGGGCTCGACCCGCCCACGCTGGAAGTGCGCTACCAGCCGGCGTGCCCGTGAGGCGCGGCTCGGCGCAGCCAGCACGGTCACGAGTGTGCTCGAGAACCTGTGGCCGCTCGCGTGGGTGCTCGGGTTCCCCGACGCGCCCGGCTTCGCGGACGGCATGATTCAGGGGCCGACGCCACCGTCCCGGCCGCCCTTCCACCCCGTCTTCGATGGCGGCGTGGTGCACGAGCGTCGGCACGCGCTCACCTGGGCGCTGTCGCCCGGCGTTTCGTGGGACGAGACCGACCTGAGTACCTGAGGCGTCCAGTCAGGGCGTCGTGGTAGCTCCGCGCCCATGACGCGCTCCCTCGACGAAGTGCTGACCGCCCGCCGTGAAGATGACGGCCTCGACGTGCTCGACGTGGCGACGGGGTTCGGCCAGGGCAAGGCCACCTTTGGCGGGCTCATCGTCGGTGCGTGCGTGCGCTCCCTCGAGGCCCGGGTGTCGGACCCGTCGCGGCGGCTGCGCAGCATCACGGCCCAGCTCGTGGGAGCGCCGCAGCCCGGGCCGGCCCACATCCACATTCGGCCGCTGCGCAGCAGCAACACCGTGACGACGCTCACCGCCGACCTGGAGCAGGGTGGCACCGTGATGGCGCACGTGGTGGGCGTCTTCGCCACCGACCGGCCGGTGGAGCTCACCTGGCGCGAGCTGCGCCCACCGCCGGCGCCGCCGTGGCGCGAGCTCGAGCCCATCGACCCCGAGAACCCCTTCGCGCCCGAGTTCACCCGGAACTTCGAGTTCCGCTCGTCGGGTGGCGTGCCCTACACCGGCTCGAGCGACGCGCCGGTCGGCTACATTCGCCCGCGTGCCCCGTGCGCCCGCCGTGACGCCGCGTACGTGGCGTGCCTCGTCGACGCCTGGTGGCTGGTGGCGTTGTGCCGCTTCGAGCAACTCCGCCCCGCCGCGACGCTGACGTACACCGCCGAGCTGCACACGCCGGCGAGTGAGCTGCCCGACGACGAGCCGCTCCTGCACGTCGGCCGCGGCCTCGTCTGTCACGCGGGCTATTCGCTCGAGACGCGCGAGCTGTGGAGCGTCGATGGCCGCCTGGTGGCCACCGGCACGCAGGTCGTCACCATCATCAAGTGACCCACTACAGGTAGTACTTCAGGGCGAAGGTCGAGGTGATGAAGCGCAGGAGGTCGGCCGGCGCTGGCGACAGGAAGCTGTAGGTCGTCAGGAAGACGCCGTTGCCCATGGTGTCGTTCGACCAGCTCGAGGCCACGCGCAACCGGGGACGCGCTCCTGGGCGCCGGGCATCGTGTCGATGAGGGGCGGCGTCGGCATCGGCGAGACCTGGTCGATGGCGAGGTAGCGCGCTTCCGGGGCGAGGTGGCCGAGGAAGTTCGGTGTGCTCACCAGCACGATGGGAATCGCGACATGTGCGCCCAGCGAGCGGAGCGTCGGAAGGCGCTGCTGCGTCGGCATGCCGTTGGGGGCGGTCTCTCGCGTGATGGCCGAGACGCTGAAGCCGCCCGCCACTTCGACGCCCACGCGCCGAATCACGCGGCCGCCGAGCGGGGTCCACCACCGCAGGCCCAGCAGTGGCACCAGTGGCTGGCCCGTGAGGCGCGAGGTCGCGTCGAGCCCAGCGAACACCGGGGCGCTGTCGAGGCTCCCGAAGGTGCCGATGCCCACGGCGCCCGAGAGGCGCGTGGCTGCGTCTTCGAGAGGCGTGGCCGCGGGCGCGCCCTCGGCTGCGAGCAGGAGCAGCAGCAGCGAGGTCGTCATCACGGAACTCCCGCAGGCATGCGGACCCACACGGTGCGAGCCGCTGGCACGCCAGGGCCCGAGACGAGCAGCACGTGGGCCGTGTCGGTGTCGTCGACGAAGACGTGCTCGCCCACGAGACGGCCGTCGAGCGCCCCCAGCCGCGAGGGCAGTCGCTGCACGCCGACCTGCTGCAGCGTCGACCGCAGGAAGCGCAGCAGCAGGGGTGAGCCGATGTCTTCGCTCCGCCCGCCGAGGGCCTGGTTGATGGTGACGAAGGCGCCCGCGTCGGTGGTCTCGTCGAGCCCGAGGTACGCGCCACCGGGGAGCTGGCCTCCGAAGAGGAGGTCGTCGGTTGCACGAGCCGACAGCCGATAGAGCGAGCCGCACCCCGTCAGGAGTTGCGTCCCATCGCGCGCCACCCACCCGCTCCGACACCACGACTGGAAGCGCGGGCTGGCGCTCTGGCCACTGGTGAGCAGGGCGCCTCCGTCGAGCGAGAGGTCGAACCGAACCGGCTCGGCGAACGACGAGCGAACGCCGTAGAGGCGCGTCGGGTCGGGGTGCAGCCGCACGGTGTCCAACGTCTGGTTGACGAGGCGCGTGCTGCCGGCACCGGTGGAGAGCTCGACCCAGCCAACCAGTTGCATGTCGCTGGCCCAGTAGGCGAGCGTCGAGTTGACGGCGAGCGCGATGGCGCTCGCGTTCTGTGGCAGCGGCCAGGTCGCCACCACCCCCGGTGTCGGTCCAGTCAGGGACACCACCTCGACCTGTCCGACCTCGCCGACGACGAGGTGCTCGCCGTTCGGGTCGAAGGCGACCGACAGGGGGACGCGCATCAGCGGCACCGAGCGGGCCTGGCCGGAGCGCACGTCGAACACCTCGAGCGACGGCGGTGTGTCACGGCCGAGTGCGAGGCGGTGCGTAGGTCGGTGGTGGGCAACGCCCGAGGGCTCGAACGGCAGCACCGTGCCTTCCACGGCGACGAGGGGAAAGCTCGTCGAGCTCTCACCAGCGTCGTTCCCCGCCGTGACGGAGACGCGCCAGGTCCCCGGCTCGGTGGGCGTGAACGAGGGCCGCTCACTGCTCGCGCCCGTGAGGGGCTGGAGGCCACCATCGGGGCCTTCGAGGCTCCACGCCCAGGTGGTCGGCGCGTTCGTCGCCGCGATGGACAGCTGCATCGGCTCTCGTACGACGATGGTGTGGGTCGGGGGCATCGTCAGCATGGGCGCTCTCCACGGAGCACCGCCTCCCACTGCCCCGCCACCAGCCTGACCGCCGGCCTGACCCCCGGCTTCTCCGCCAGCCTGGCCTCCACTCACGCCGCCGGCTTCTCCGCCGCTCTGGCCACCGGCCTGGCCTCCGCTCAGCCCGCCCGCAGCGCCGAGGGCCGGCGCCGAGCATCGGCATGCGTCGAAGTACCCGTCGGACCGGCAGAGCTGGGAGCCCATGCTTCCGTTCGAGCAGGCGCAGGCCGCCTGGCTCCCCGGCGTGCACAGCGGGACGCAGGCGAAACCAAAGGTCAGCCCAGTCACGACGAGGAACGGCGCGAGCCGACGCATGGCGGCGGTCTACTCCGCATGGCAGCCACCGAGCGAGGTCGCTTTCCACCCCGGCCCGGTGGGGCGATGTGCGAGTCTGGCCCGCCCGCATGGAGAAGCTCGTCTACAGCCACAGCATCGAGGGCTACCTGCGCGCGGTGCGGCCGGTGCTCGACTCGGCGCTGACGAAGGAACTCCAGGCGCTCGGCGTCGACCCGACGAAGCCGCTGCTGCCGGCCTACCCGGTGGACGTGCTGCGCAACGCGCTGGTGGTGGGCGCACGGCGGCTCTCTCCGGGCAAGTCGGACGCCGAGGCCCTGGTGGCGCTGGGCCACCGCTACGTCGACGGCTACGGCGAGACGATGGTGGGGCGCGCGCTCAAGACGGCCATTCGCCTCATCGGCCCGCGGCGCACGCTGGAGCGCCTCGCCAAGCAGTTCCGTACGGCCAACAACTACTCCGAGACGAAGGTGACGCACCACGCGCCGGGGCGCTCCGAGCTGTGGTGCAACGACGTCACCCATCCCAATTGGTACATCGGCCTCGTCGCCGGCACGCTCGTGGTCGCCGGCGGCAAGGACGTGAAGGTGTCGGTGCGCAGCCACGACGCCGCGGGTGCGGTGTTCGACGTCGAGTGGCGCGACTGACGCGCGGTCGCGGAGCCCACGTGGTTCTGCGGGTGACGCACACGCGGAGCGAGCTGGAGCGGCGCGGGCGGAGAGATTTCGCTCCGAGCGTGGCGCGTCGCGGCTGGCGTTGGGCGCGTGCGCGGGCGGAGCGGTTTCACTCCGTGCGTGGTGCTCCCGACCGCCCCGGCGGCGTACAACCGCTCAGGGCCCGGACGACACCGGCGGTGGCGTCATGTCGTACGTCGTCCGAAACCAGCGCACGAAGCACTCGGGCCACGCGCCCAGCCGCTGGGCGTGACGGGCGAAGGTCTGCGTCACGTCGAGCGCGTCTCCGGAGAGCCGCCGGCACTCGGCGTCGGCGTCGGCCTCTGCTGCCTGGCGGCACGTCGTCGACACCTCGCGCACCAGCTGCGTCAGCGGGCCATCGAGCGGCCCGGGCCGGCTCTCGGGTGAGGGCAGGTCGAGCAGCATGTCGCTCGCCTCGAGCCGCTTCGTCGTCACCTTGCCCCCGCACGTCACCGCCACGTCGGCGCGCACCTCGACGCGCTGGAGCGATGACTCGAACTCGAACGTGCGCATCGACGCGTCTTTCGCCTGCGTCGCGTGCGCCGTGCCCGACGTCTTTCGGCAGAAGGCCACCAACCGCCCCGCCGCACCGGCTGGGAGCGCGGGCATCGTCGGCTTCGGCGTGGGGCAGTCCCACCGCAGCGTGTCCCAACGGCCCGGCTCGAGCGGTGGAAGTGGGAGACGCTCTCCGACGAAGTGGGCAGCCAGCGAGAGGTGCACCGCGCGCGCGAGGGGCCGGGGCCCGGCGTCGGCGGCGAGTTGGTGGTGTTTGCGTGCGGCCGGCCGGCACAGCGCCTCGGCGCGACGGCGCGTCACGTCGACTGAGAGGAAGGGCCGCGCGAGGGTGGCGGCGCGCTCCAGCACGCCCGCGCTCGCGAGCTGTTCGGCCTGCGGCAACACCCGGCTGGCGAGCTGCGTGAGGGCCTTCACCAGCGGCGCGAGCACCGGCCGGTCGGACGAGAGGCCCAGGCCCGAGAACACCTGCCCGAGGACTTCGGCGCGTCGCTCGTCCGGGAGCGCGGTCAGCTCGGCCTCGACTCGTGTCACCAGCCGCTTCACGGCGGCGTCGAGGTCGGCGGCGTCGGCGCCATCGCGGTTCCACTCGCCCAGGCACGACGCGGCCTCGGCCGTGGCACGTCGCAGACACTCGGCGGCGCGGCCGAGGTCGGCGGCCGAGGGGAGCGTGGGCCGCTCGTCTCGGCGCGGGTCGTCGGGCTCCGTCGGCGCAGGCTGCTCGGGGGTCGGCCCGGGCGCATACGCCGCCGCGCTGACGTCTGGCGCGAACTGGTCGGCGCCCGGCCCCCAGCGCGTGGTGAGCCGCTCGAGCGTCGCCGCCGCCCCGAAGGCCTTCGTCAGCGCCTGCACCTCGGTGGCTGCGGCCTGGCGTCCTTCCCGCTGTTGCAGCTCGAGGAGCCGGTCGACGGTGACGCGCGCGCACGCCTGGCGGGCCGCGCTCAAGGCCTGGCTCGCGGGCACCAGCTCTGCGCCGCTCGCCTCGTACGGCAACGCCTCACGCGCCTTCGCCAGCTTTGGTTCGAAGGTCGAGAAGCGGTCGCACGCGGCGCCATCGGCCTCGAGCCCACGCGCCCGGCTGAGCGCCGTCGGCGCGGCGCACGCCATCACCACCACCGACAGGACGAGCAGGCTTCTCACGACGCCATCAGGCGCCAACCCGCCCGCACGCGCAAGAAACCGAAGGGTGGGGCGACGCGCAGGGCCTGCGGAGCTGCAACCGCTCCGTTTCACGGCCGGTCGGTGCCACGGGAAATCCGAGGGGTGACCGTCTGGTTCACCGGAGCGCGCTGGCCTACCTGCACCGGCATGCGCTTCGTCCTCTTCGCTCTGCTGGCCGCGTGTGGTGTCCCGTCGGCGGGGCCATCGTGGCCTTCCATCGTCACCATCGCGGGGAAGAACGCCGAGACCTACGGCTACCGCGACGGCGTCGGCGTGGACGCGCTCTTCGCGGGCCCCGAGGGGCTGGCCTACGACGCGAAGCGGAACGCGCTCTACGTGGCGGACCCGGCGAACCACGTGCTGCGGCGAATCGACCTCGCCTCGATGGAGGTGACGACCCTCGCCGGCGTCGGCGAGAAGGCCGGAGCCACCGACGGCACGGCGGCGCTCCTCAACTGGCCGCGCGCGGTGGTGCTGCACCCGAAGGAAGACGCGCTCTACTTCACCGACACCGGCAACCGGACGATTCGGCGGCTCGACCTCTCGACGCTCGAGGTGACGACGCCCTTCGGTACGGCGGGCAAGTCGGGCACGGCCGATGGCGTGGGCCCCGACGCGCGCTTCGGCACCAGCTCGCCCTTCATGTTCTGGTCGGGAGGCCTGGCGCTCGACGCCGAGGCCGACCAGCTCTACGTCGCCGACAGCGCGAACCAGACGCTCCGGGTGATGGACCTGCGGACCCGCGCCGTGACGACGCTCATCGGGAAGGCGCGCGTCGCCGGGTACCGTGATGGAACGGCCGACGAGGCGACGCTCAACAAGCCCACGGGCCTCGCGCTCGACGGCCGGGGCGGCTTGTACGTCGGAGACGCCAACAGCCTCACGGTGCGGCGGGTCGACCTCGCGGCGCGCACCATCACCACGGTGGGCGGCAAGGCGCCGGTCGACACCAACACGTTCTGTGAAGTCATCAGCCCGACGCTCCCGCCCGAGTGCGCGTGGGTCGACGGCGCGGCCACCGAGAGCCGCTACCGCTTTCCGTTCGACCTGCTCCCGCGCGGCGAGCGTGGCCTCTTCGTCGTCGACGCACACAACAACGTCATTCGTGAGCTCGACTTCGCGACCAACACCGTCAGCACGGTGGCGGGCGTGCAGCGCACCATCCTCGACGACTTTCCGCACGCGAGCACCGAGTCGACTGCGTCAGAGCCCGGCACGTTCTGGCACCCGACGCACGCCGCGTTTCGCCCGCCCAACACGCTCTACGTGGCCGACCGCGCGGCGAACTGCATTCGGCAGGTCGAGCTGCGCTGAAGGCGATGCGAGGCGGAAGGCACCCGTCGAGGGCGCTCGAGCGCGTGGTGTCCCCAACCCGCACTGTCGAAGCCGACATCGGACCGGCCAGATCGCGATTCTGCACATACGGAATGACGAGACGGCCGGCCAGGGCGCGGTTCTGCACGTGCGTGCGAAATGCCGATGTGACGGGCTGAGTCCTTGCGCCGCGACCAGGGAACGACGAGTCCGCCGAGGCTGGCGCGATTCTGCGGCGCCTGGGGGGCTTTGCCGCGGTCGATCCGACGTGTCGCCGAAGCGTCGCTGCTCGGGGTAAAGAGTCGGCATGATCGGCGCTCTTGCCCTGAGGAACGTTGGCCCGGCCGAGAAGCTCGACGTCACCTTCGGCTCGCGCATCAACCTCCTCACGGGAGACAACGGACTCGGGAAGTCCTTCCTGCTCGACGTCGCCTGGTGGGCCCTCACTCGCCGTTGGCCTCACGAGGTGAACGGCGCCATTCCAGCGGGCTTCAAAGCGCTCCCGCGAGACCCATCGAAGAAGGCGACGATCGGCTTCTCGTTCGATGCCGCGACCGGAAAGAACAGCCAGCAGTCGCAGTTCGACCGCGAGAGCCAGTCCTGGAAGAGACAGAAAGGTCGCCCGCCGAAGCCGGGCCTCATCATCTATGCGCAGGCCGACGGCGGCTTCTCTGCGTGGGACCCCGCGCGCAACTACTGGGGGACCGACCGGCCGCCAGCGTACGTGTTCTCGTCGACTGAGGTGTGGGTCGGCTTGCGCGATGGTGAGGCGACGTTGTGCGAGGGCCTGCTGCGAGACTGGGCGACGTGGCAGCGCGAGAACGGAAGCACCTTCGAGCTGCTGAAGTCCGTCCTCAGGGTCATGAGCGCCGATGGAGAGTCTCTGTCGCCGGGTGCGCTCACACGCATCGACCTCTCCGCGACCGTCTACCCTACGATTCGCGTCGGCTACGGCCTCGAGGTGCCACTCGTGCACGCCTCGGCAGGCATGCGTCGGGTCATGGCGCTCGTGTACCTGCTCGTGTGGACGTGGACCGAGCACCGCCAGGCGAGTCGTCTTCTCGGTGAAGAGCCGGCGCAGTCGGTCACGTTTCTCATCGACGAGGTCGAGGCGCACCTTCACCCGAAGTGGCAGCGGCGTGTCGTCCCCGCGCTGGCCGAGTTGGTCCAACAACTGAACCCCGACGCCGACGTGCAGCTGATCATCGCCACCCACTCTCCGCTCGTCATGGCGTCGCTCGAGACGACCTTCGATCCGGCCTTCGATCGCTGGCTCGATCTCGACCTCGTCGCTGGCAAGGTGGTGTTGACCGAGCGTGACTACGTCGGGCTGGGGAATGCGGAGCGCTGGCTCTTGAGCGAGGCCTTCGATCTCGCGGCGACGGGCGACCCACGCATCGAGGCTCGGCTGGCCGAGCTCGATCGCGACCTGGCGAAGCCAGACTTCTCGCAGAAGGCCGCGAAGCGGTGGCACCTCGAATTGCGGGACCTCCTGGGAGAGTCGCACCCGTTCTGGTCGCGCTGGCGCACCTTCGTCGATCTCAAGGGGTGGCGCCTGTGATTCCCGTGGCGCCTGCCCCCGAGCCCGCCTCGTTCGACGCCGTCGTTCGGCGACCTGGCCGGACATGGCTCACGAAGCACAAGACGGGAAAGCTCAAGCCGTACTGGGCTTCGTGCCTCGACGAGCTGTGGCTCCGGTACCACGGCGTCTGCGCGTACCTCGCCACCCACTTCGAGCGGGTGACGGGTGCTGCCTCCGTCGAGCACTTCGTGGCGAAGTCGAGCGCGCGACAGCTTGCCTACGAGTGGTCGAACTACCGCCTCGCCAGCCGCGACGTGAACGGCCGCAAGTCGGACTTCGACGACGTGCTCGACCCCTTCGAGCTCGAGCCCGACACTTTTCGCCTCGTGCTCGTCTTGGGCCAGATCGTCGTCAACCCGTCGCTTCGGGGCTCGAGAAGACAGCGCGCCGCGGACACCATCGAGCGACTCGGGCTCGACCGGCCCCTCGCTCGTGAGATGCGCGCGCGCCACTTCGAAGAGCTGCACGCTGGTCGACGGCTTCCGCACGACTCGCCGTTCGTCTGGGCCGAGATGCAGCGCCAGGCAGCGCCGTCGCGCCGCCGTCGCCGTGCTTGAGTCGGGTTGGCCGTGTTGCTCGTCACCACTTGCGGCATCAATCCTTCACCGCCCGACACCGGCTGCTGATGGACGGGAAACACAAGCCTCGAAGCCGGGCCCGTCACCGCCCTGGGAACGCGAGCGTGCATCAGCTCGAGGAAATGGCCGGTCGCGAGCCGCTCAGAACGACATCGTGGCCGAGACGACACCGCCACCATCGACGGGCGCGACCGTCACCGCCGGCACCCGGGAGCTCCCGTCCAAGAAGGCGCCCACCAGCATCACGACGGTGGAGACGGCCTGGCCTGCGAACAAGGCCCAGCTCCGCATGATGAAGCCGCGATCAGGGTTCGGGTTCCGTTCCTGGAACCCGAGGAACACGAGCGGCCCCAGCAGTGGCACCGCGCCGACGACCCCGAGCATGGGCCCCGTGATGACCCCATACGGGCCATTCCATGCGGCCACGCCGACGTTGACCCCTGACGCCACGGAGGTGAGCGCGAGCCCGATGAAGCCACCGGTGAAGAGGCCCCGGCCCAGGCGCTGTTGTGCCAGGCGACGCTCGGCGCGAACGGCGGGCGTGAGTTCGGGTTCGGCCACCACCGGCGTGGCCTGGAGCGAAGACGACAGGGCAAGGGCGAGCAGAACGGACATGCCCTCACGCAGAGCAACTCAGGCGCCAGAGGTGGTTTCAGGGAGTTGCGTGAGCGACGTGTGCAGCGGCTTGCACACCCTGCGCAGGCTCGATGCTCACTGAAGTGCGCGCCCAGGGAAGTGCCGTGGAAGGTGGGCGTCGGAGCGGTGAAGGGACTGCCCCGCTTGGGCGAGTACTGGCCGTCCTCGAGGCAGCGCAGCCCGCCGGCACAGACGCTCCGAGCCGTGCTGGGAGCTCGAGGGAAGGCGAAGGGGTCATGGCGCTGCGACGTCGTGCTGGCGCACGGCGCCCGGCATTCCCGAGGCACCGTGTCAGTCCGAGAACACCCCAAGCAAGACGAGCTTGATGCCACCGCTGATCAACGCACCCGCGACCACCGCGGCGAGACCTGGCAGGACCAACGACCCAAACGAGTTGCCGCCCTTCTCATACACGCGCTCCGCCGCCAGCAACTCTCGTCGAACCAGAAGGTAGAGCAAGAGGGCGAAGCCAAAGGTGGTGGGACGGTCTGCCCAACGAGGCCCATCGAACGCAACGAGGGCACACGAGGCGGCGAGCCCAACGCCCGTCACCAGCAACGAGAGCAGCAGGACACGTCGGGCTGCGCGTGCGTCTTCGAGTCTTTGCGCGTTCACGAAGGAAATGACCGACACCGCCAGGGGACCACCGAAAAAAGCGACCCAGAACTGGGAGTTGAGCCTCCAGGGTTTTCGCCGGGTGACCTCCGATGGTGGTTGGTGCGTCACTCCGCGTTCTTTGTCACATCTCGAACGTCGCAGCGACTCGCGCTCAGTCGCGCATCGCGGCTGATGTCGGGGCGCCTTGAAACGCGCGACGGGCCATCACGAGGTCGTCGATCATCCGCAGCAGCGCCTCTCCGAGGCTTGGGTCTGGCCCGAGGGCGAGCAGCTTCGCGGTGCGGTGCGCTGCCTCGAACTGCACCCTCGAGATGATTGCCAACAGGTCAGCCTTGGGTTGCGGAGAATTTCAAGTTGCTGAAACATCAGCCCTTTCAGCCGGTTGAGCCGTCTGATCCTCCTCGCGTTTCCCACCGGGTGCATGGCACCCGAACCATCCCACGCGCCGCCGGCCAGCCGCGGCGAGCGGGCTATGCTGGGGCTTCCCCGCGCGCGCTGGAGTCTTGTGATGAGAACGTCGGTGTTGGCCCTCCTGGCCGTGGTCGTGTCGGCCTGTAGCGGCGCCATCATGGGCGGCATGGTCGAGCCCATGACGAGCGCCACGGGCGGCGGCTCGAGCGGGACCGGCACCGGAGGCGGCTCCACCCCTGCGACCGGCGGCGGCTCGAGCGGCCCGACGTGGCAGGTCGAGCGCTTCGCCTGTGACGCGCAGGCCACGCCAGACGAGCTTCCGCTGAGGCGCCTCACGCAGCGCCAGTACCTCAACGTGGTGAACGACCTCATCGCGCGCTCGGGCCTCGGCGCGACCGACCGCACTGCCGTCACCACCGCGCTGCGCGACGAGCTCGCCCCATTCCCCGCGGACCGCCTGGTCGGCGTGCCCGGTGAGAAGCACGGCGGCTTCACGCGGCTCGACCAGGCGCTCCAGCAGGGCCACGTCGACACGAGCTACACGGTGGCCACCGAGGCCGGCCGCGAGCTCACCTCCACCACCGCGCGCCGCACGGCCCTCGTCGGCGCCTGCGCGACCGACACCAGCACCGCCAACGACGCCCAGTGCCTGCGCGACTTCATCACGCGCTTCGGGCGCCTCGTGCACCGCCGGCCCGTCACGCCCGAAGACGTGACCTTCTACACCTCGGTCGCGGGCACCACGCCGGTCGACGCGGCCGTGCTCGCCGACGTCATCGGGCTGATGCTCACCTCGCCGCAGTTCCTCTACCACTTCGAGGAAGGCGACCCGATGGCCGCGGGCCCCTCGCCGCTCGATGCGTTCGCGCTCGCCAGCCGCTTGTCGTTCCACTTCTGGCAGACGATGCCCGACGACGCGCTGCTCGCCGCGGCGCAAGACGGCTCGCTGCTCACCGAGGCCGGGTACGCGGCGCAGGTCGAGCGCCTCTTCGCCGACGCGCGCACCAACCAGGCCCTCGACGACTTCTTCTCGCAGTGGTGGCGCAACGACGAGCTGCCGCCCCTCAACACCCGCATCGGCACGCCCATCTTCGACGCCTTCGCCGGCGCCAACGTGCCCTCGGCCACGCTGCACGACGAGATGAACGCCGAGGTGCTCGAGCTGGCGCGGCACGTCGCCCGCACCAACGCCTCGGTCGACGAGCTGCTCACCAGCCGCAGGTTCTTCGCCCGCTCGCCCGCCCTCGCCGCCCTCTACGGCCAGCCCGCGTGGGACGGCACCGGCACGCCGCCCGAGTTCGTGCAGCCGGAGCGCCATGGCCTCCTCACCCGCGCGGCCTTCCTCGCCTCGGGCAGCGCCAACACCCGCCCCGTCATGAAGGGCTTCCGCGTGCGCAACGGGCTGCTCTGCACCTCGATTCCGCCACCGCCTCCGGGCGCCATGGCCACGCCGATTCCCCTCTCGCCCGACCTCACCACCCGCGAGACGGTCGAGCAGATTACCGAGCAGCCGATGAGCTCGTGCCGCGGCTGCCACATCGGGCTCCTCAACCCGCTCGGCTTCGTCACCGAGAACTTCGACGCGCTGGGCCGCGTGCGCACCAGCCAGCGCCTCTTCTCCGACGACGGCATGGTGCGGCTCGAGAAGCCCATCTCGACGCGCACCGCGCCCAACGTCGCCGGGTTCTTCGAGCCGGTCGACCACGCGGGCCAGGTGCACGAATTGATGCGGCAGGGCGAGTTCCAGACGTGCTTCGCGCGGCAGTACTTCCGCTTCACCTTCCAGCGCATGGAAGACGACGCGAAGGACGGCTGTCTCTTGCGCTCGCTGCAGGACGACGCGCTGGCGGGCAAGCCGATGGCCGAGGTGCTCAAGGCGGTCGCGCTCGCGCCGTCGTTCAAGCGGAGGGACGTGCGATGACGCTGTCGCGGCGGTGGGTGCTGAGGGGCATGGGCGCGACGGTGGCGATTCCGGTGCTGCCGTCGCTGCTGGGCGCGGGTGACGCGCAGGCGCAGGGCATGATGGAGGCCCGCAACTTCATCAACCTCGGCACGCACCACGGCGCCTGCTGGGAGCGCTTCATGTGCCCCACGCTGCCCTCGACGGGCGTGACGCGGCAGATGTACGCGGGCCGTGAGATCCGCTCGTTTGCGCTCACGCGCACGGTGGCGGGCAGCAACGCGGGCGTCTCACCGGTGCTCACCGCGGCCGAGGGGCGCTTCACCGAGGCGCTCAAGAACAAGATGTTCGTCGCCCGCGGCTTCGACGTGCCCTGGTACCTCGGCCACCACACCGGCGGGCACCTCGGCAACTTCGCGCGCAACGACGCCAACGGCACCGACGGCGCGCTCGCGCAGCAGAACGCGGTGCGCGCCACCATCGACCAGGTGATGGCGTGGAGCCCCTCGTTCTACACGGACCTCACCAGCGTGCGGGAGCGCGTGCTCGTGCTGTCGGGCCGCATGTCGTACGCGTGGCAGAACCCGGACACGAAGTCGGGCGCCATTCAGGAAATCACCCCGCAGGCCGACTCGCCGCAGGCCCTCTTCCGCCGGTTGTTCCCCTCGACGGGCATGCAGCAGCGCGCGCCCATCGTCGACAAGGTGCTCGAGAACTACCGGCGCGTGCGCACCAACCCCCGGCTCTCGCGCGTCGACCGCGACCGGCTGGACGACCACATTCAGCGGGTGAGCGAGCTGCAGCGCCGCATCGGTTCGACGAGCGCCTGCACTCCGCCGACGCCGCCGGCCGCGCCCTACGCGAACGCGTCGATGGGCGCCGTCATCTACAACGCGCCCTTCGCGCGCAACCCCACCGAGCAGACGGCGTGGTTCCGCGTGATGAACGACCTCGTGGTGGCGGCGCTGGGCTGCGGGCTGACGCGCGTGGTGGTGGGCCTGGTGAACCCGTACCTGTCGACGTACGCAGGCGACTGGCACCAGGACGTCGCGCACCAGGCCGACGCCGCCGACGGTCTGCGCCAGGACACGCTGTGGCGCTCGTACAACACGTTCTTCCGCGACGTGTTCGTCGACCTCGCGGCGAAGCTCGATGCCGTCAACGTGGGCACCGGCCAGACGCTGCTCGACCGCTCGCTGCTGGTGTGGACCCAGGAGTCCGGCCACCGCACGCACGACTACCGCGACGGCGTGGTGGTGGGCTTCGGCAGCGCCGGCGGGCGCTTGAGCACCGGCATCGCGGTGGACTACCGCAACCTGAACCTGCGGCTCGAGAGCGCGAACGAGATGAACATCATCACGCGGCCCGGCCTGCTCTGGCACCAGTGGCTCGGTACCGTGCTGCAGACGTTCGGCATCCCGCAGGCCGAGTGGGAGCGCCCGCAGGTGAACGGCGGCTACCCCGACTACAACTTCGCGAACCTGCAGTGGCAGGCCATCAACGCGCAGACGGCGTGGCCGCAGGCCGTGTGGCGCGCCGCGGGTGACCGGCTGCCGTTGTTGAGCGTGTGAGGCGAAGTCGACGCGGGGATGCTGCGGCGAAGGGAAGCCTCGATGCGGGACCATCATGCAGCCGGCGCCGAGCTCACCGAGCTGTCACCAGGCCTCAACGCCCGGCCCGCTCGAGCGCATGAGGGGAGGAGGCACTCGATGAGGAACCGCGCCGTGCTGTTGCTGGGAGTCCTCGCGCTGGCCGTCGGCTGCGACGCGACCGTGACGGAGGCGCCCTCGGGTGGTGGCGCCGCGGGCGGAACCTCGGGCGTGGGCGGTGGGGCGTCCAATGGAGGCGGAGCGGGTGGTTCCGGGAGTGCCGCGGGCGGCGCGAGCGGCGGAGGCGGAGCTTCGAGTGCAGGTGGCGGGGCGTCTGGTGGAGGCGAAGCGGGTGGTTCCGGGAGCGCCGCGGGCGGTGCGACTGGTGGAGGCACCTCGGGCGGTGGCACGGCCGGCGGTACGAGCGGCGGAGGCACGGCTGGCGGAGCGACCGGCGGTGGCGGCGCGGCGGGCGGCTCCACCGACGCGGGCACCATCGGCCTCTTCGTCGCCATCGGGCACGTCGAGCGCTCCACCATCAGCTGCGACGACGGGCGCACCTGGGTGGCCAACCAGTCTGGCAACGACGCCATCCGGTGTTTCACCAGCGCGCCCGATGGTGGCAGCGCCGACTGCGACCACCGCTACGGCTCGGGCCGCGGCATCGCGTGGACGGCGCGCGCCGGCTTCGTCGGCAACTGGGGGTGGGGCGACCCCGGCGTCATCCGGCAGAGCCGCGACGGTGTGTCGTGGAGCGTGGTGGACCGCGGCTCGAACTTCGCCAGCATGGTGGCCGGCGCCGACGGCACGCTCTTCGCGGCCTCGCGCTCGGGCAAGGTGTCGCGCAACGACGGCGCGACGTGGGCCGCGGCCGGCACCGCCAACCTCGTGGCCAACGGCATGTCGGTGTGGAACGTGCGGCGCGGGGGCTTCGGCGGCACCGGCGCGGGCGTCTACGTGGTGGTGGCCGACTCGAACACCGCGATGGTGAGCGACGACCTCATGACGTGGCGCGCGCCGATGACGTACCCCTCGACGTGCGGCGCCAACATTCAGTGGGAAGGCGGCGTGGCCTCGGGCAACGGGGTGCTCGTCATCCTCGGGGGTGACGGCGTCGCGTGCCGCTCCACCGACAACGGCACGACGTGGACGGCCCACACGCTGGGCGGCGACGTCGACTCCCGCCTCGTGTGGACGGGCGCCGAGTTCGTCACCTTCGGCTCGGTGTCGGGCCAGCGCCGCCGCTTCACCAGCCCCGACGGCATGACGTGGAGCTCGGCCGCCACCACCTTGCGCCGCGGCGGCATGCCCGTGAGCGGCAACGGCCCGGCCATCGGCGCCGTCGCGCGCAGCCCACGAGGCACCTGGGTGGCCGCCAACGCCGGCTGGCAGGTCTGGTACACGAGCCAGCGCTTCTACCGCTCGACCGACGGCCTCGCGTGGGACGAGCTCCCCGCCGGAGCGTTCGCCGGCAGCCACCCCGTCACGCACATCGCCTGGGGCGAGGCGCCCAGGCCCTCGACGTGTCCGTGAGCCGCCTCGCGCCGCGCTTCGAGTGAAGCGGCTGCTGCGCTCAGCGCGCTCGCGAGGCCCTGGCGGTTCGCTTGCGGGGCGCGGGGGTGGGCGCCAGCGAGTGCTCGGCGCGCTGAGCCGCCTGCGACACGCTGTGCGCCGCACGTGAGGCGCTCGCCTTCACGCGCCGGTCGACGTCTCGTACGAGGCGCTCGGCGTCGAGCGCGGTGTGCTTCGCGGCCGACTCGACGCTGGCGCCGGCACGTTCGAGCCCGGTCTCGACCTTCCGGCTCAGCCGGCGCGCGGACTTCGCGAGGTCGTCGATGACCTTCTCCGTCTTCTTTCCCATGGGGCCTGCTTTCTGGCGGCACGTCGTGCAGGGTGTGCCCGACGCCGCCGTCGGACCCACCCGTCGTCTCGTGAATTCGGCGACGACCCATCACCGTCTTCGTCGTGTTGGCCTCGGCCGGTGGCGCCGCTGCGGTGACCGGGTGCGCAGGCCGGGCGTCGGCTCCTGCATCGCGAGGGCCGCCCGGAGCGCGCTCAGCTCGACGGCCCGGACGCCGCGGGCCACCACGTCGTCTTGAAGCGCCCGGGTGGGCACGTCGTTCGCCGGTCGAAGGAGCAGCAGCTCGTCCAGGGTCGTCGTCATGGCCTGCCTCCAGGGGCTTCGTCAGGGGGTCGTCTCGGCTGCTCAGGGTTCGAGGTGCAGCTGGTCGTCGACGCCCCGCACACCGGGGACCCTCCGCGCCAGCCGCACCACCAGCAGCTCGTCCCAGCCGGTGGCCACGACGCCCGACAGCCGCACGAGGCCGTTCTTCACCTGGGCGCGCACGCCTTCGAGCCCGGGTCGGGTCGCCAGGGCCAGCGCGAGGTCGCGCGTGATGGCTGCGTCGCTCGACTCGACGGGCGCCCGGGTCGAGCCGGGCACCACCTGGAGCTCGTTGACGACCCGCACCACGTTGTTGGCCTTCTGCGCCGCGGCCCCCGCGCTCGCCCGCAGGGCCTCGGTCTCGACCATGCCGAAGAGCGTCACCACGCCGTCCTCGGTGTCGACGGCCAGCTCCGTCGAGGGCACCTCGCGCGAGGTGAGCAGCCTCAGCTTCACGTCGGCCGAGATGCGCATGTCGCTGGCGCTGTCGACGGGCAGCGCAGCGGTGCCGTGGGCCTGCAGCCGCTCCCGGGCGATGAAGCCGTCGGGCGCCCTCACCTCGCTGATGACGCGCACCACGCCAGGCACCTTCCCGGTGAGCCAGACGGCGCGCAGGTGGTCGCTGACCGAGGTGGCCTCGCCGACGAGCAGGACGACGCCCGTGTCCACCGAGTGCACCAGAATGTGGCTGGCCTTCAGGGCGGTCTCGGCCCCCAGCCGCGCGTCGACGAGCGCCCGCGTCTCGCGGTCCGACTGCAGCACCCGCGTGAGCGGCGCGGCGTCGACCAGCTGGAGCAGGTTCTGCACGCTCCGCACGCCCTCGACGGTGCGAACGACCCGCTCCGAGGTGTCGCGCTGCATCGCAGAGCTCACCGTGCCGAAGAGGGTGACGTCGCCGTCGCTCGTGTCGACGTGGAGCGCGTGGCTGCGGAGGCCGCCGGTGGTGAGGAGCGCCAGCTTGACCTTCGCGGTGATGAGCCCGTCGGGCGCTGCGGCCGCGGCGGTGGAGAAGAAGACGGAGCTGACGAGAGCGACGGTGCGCATGCTGGCCTCCAGCCGAGTGGGAGCAGGAAGGGGGCGTCGACTCACGGGACGACGCAGCCGCACTTCGCGGCGCAGTTGAACGTGGCCGTCGAGCAGGCGCGGTCGTCGATGCACGCCTTGCACTCGTCGGCGCGGCGGCGGAATTCCCGGTCGTTGGTCGAGGCGACGCGGCAGCGCTCGGTGCAGCTCCCCACCTCGTAGGCGGCGTCGAAGCAGCTCGAGTACCGGGCGCAGATGCCCTGGCAGTCGAAGACCGTGTCGATGGCGCCGCAGCGGGCGAGCGCCGTGAGCGACAGGAAGAGCAGAGACGTGCGCAGCAGCATGGTGGCTCCAGAGCGACGAGGTGCGGTTCGGTGGGTCGCCGATGCGGCCGACTGAAGGTGCGGTCGAGTAACCGTTCAGGGGTGGGGTTGAGGGCCCAGTCGGTGCATGCGACTTCTGGGGGATGATTAAGAGACGGCCCGAGGCCGAGACACTGGAAGCGAAGG
>JALOQF010000290.1 GCA_025459425.1 Myxococcaceae bacterium
GCTCGACCGTCAGCCCCTTTGCCTTCGCGTCGGCGCGGACGGCGCCCCAACGCACCTGCCAGTCGTCGTCCGTGAAGGCCGCGGCGGGGACCGGAGACACACGGAACAGGTAGGCCGTCGGATCGGCCTCGAGCCCGCAGCGGCCACACAGCGAGGCCCGCAGGCGTGGCTCTTCGACGAGGCGCTCGCAGGGGCGCCGGCAGCGCGCGTTCACGTCACGGCCCTGGGCCGAGGCGACGACGCCCAGACCGACGAGAAGGACACAGAGGTGACGCACCGGCCGCGATGCTACCCTCGCCGACATGGTCCGTCGCGGCTTGTTGCTGGGTGCGCTCCTGTGCCTCGTTCCCCCGGTCGCGGCGGCGCGCGATCGCCTGGCCGAGACGGGCGCCGCGCTCTCGGCCTTCGAAGCCGGCACGCTGTCGGTCACGCAGGCCGCCAACCGCATCAGCCTCAACGACGGCGAGGGCGCGGCCACCGAGTACCTGACGCGCAAGCTGACGCAGGTCTTCGACGCGCGGCGCCGCAGCGCGTACCTCGAGCTGCTGTCGCTCGTCGGCACGCCGAACGCAGGCCTCATCGACGTCGCCGCGGCGACGCTCAAGGGCAGCGACGACCTGTCTCAGCGCATCGTCGCGGCGCGGATTCTCGGGCGCATGAGGACGCCCGCCGTCGCGCCCTTGCTGACGCCTTTGTTGACCGACAAGGTGCTCGGGCTCCGGCGCGAGTCGGCGCGCGCCCTCGTCTCGATCAGGGCCGTCAAGGCGGCGGGGCCGCTCGCGAAGGCCGCGGTGGTAGAAGACGACCCCGAGACGCGGTCACTGATGATCGTCGGCGTCGGCCGCCTCGGTGACGTGAAGCAGGCGAAGACCCTCGAGCCCCTCCTCGAGTCGAGCTCCGAGACGACCCGGGTCGCCGCGACGCAGGCGCTGTGCCTGCTCGGGAACAAGAAGGGCGTCGAGGCGGCCCGCGCGCTCCTCGGCTCGAAGGACAAGTTCGAGCGGGTGCAGGGCGTGATGCTCTTCGAAGGCGCCGACGCGAAGGTGCTGGTGCCGCTGATCGAGCCGATGACGACCGACCCGGAGCCGATGGTGCGCGCGCGCGCGGCCCGCATCCTGGCGCAGGCTGGCATGGGCCGGTGGGTCGAGTGGCTCGTGCTCGAGAGCTTCCGGGGGGGCGTCGACGACAAGCTCACCTTCGAGACCGAGCTCGAGCAGCTCCGCCTGAGCGACGAGCAACGCGCCGCCATCTTGAAGAAGGCAGGGTTGAAGTGACGGTTCTGGTGGTGGCGCTGGCCGCGCTGGGCGTCACGCCGTGGCAGCGCCTCGATGGGGGAGCGCGCACGGAGCGGCTGGCCGAGCGCGCGGCCCTGCCGGTCGAGGCCCGCTTCGTCGCGGCGACCGAGGGGTTCCTCGGCGTGCGCTACGTGGTGTCGCCCCTCGGCGAAGGTGAGGGCGTCGACGCCGATCCACGCCTCCGCTACGACGCCGCCGACTGCGTGACGATGGTCGAGTCGTCGATGGCGCTCGCGCTCGCCACCACCGACGACGAGGTGCTGCCGACGCTCGACCGCATTCGGTACGCAGGGGCCCCGTCGTACGAGGAGCGGCTGCACGTGATGGAGGCCCAGTGGTTGCCCGTCAACCTGCGGCGGGGCTTCATCGAGGACGTCACCCGCAGCCTCGCCGGTGCGGCCACCCGGCGCGTGTCGAAGCGCATTGGAGAAGACACGTGGCGCGAGACGAGCGGCGCCTCGCTCAAGCTCGCGCCCGAGGCCCAGGTGAAGGGCGTGTTCGAGCTCGATCTGGTGCCGGCCGACGTGGCGCCGGCGGTGCTGGCGAAGGCCCCCGAGGGGCTCATCGTCGTGGTGGTGCGGGCCGATCGACCGCGGCTCGTCTCGCGCATCACCCACGTCGGGGTGCTGGTGCAGAAGGACACGGGCCCCCACCTGCGACACGCCTCGCGCAGCTTCGGGAAGGTGGTCGACGAGCCCGTCGAGCGCTACCTGCGGCGGAACCTCGAGTTCGGCGCGTGGACCGTCGAGGGCGTGTCGCTGTACCGGGTGCGGGCACCGGCGCCTGCCGTGGCGCCCCCCCAGCCCCAGCCGGCCGTGGTGGACGCCGGCCCTGGCGAGCCCCTCGACGAGCCCGCGCCATCCGATGCGGGGCCTCCAGTGTTGACGGCCGCCCCCGCACCACAACCGAAGGGCTGCGGGTGCTCGTCGAGCGCGGAGACGGCGGTGCTGGGCCTCGTGGTGCTCTCGCGATGCCGGAGCCGGAGCCGCAGCCGCGTGGCGGGCCGCACCGGCTGAAGGCGTAGCGAAGCTCAGGGTCGAAGGAGCCCGCTTCGGCGAGGTCGACCGCCTCCGCGTCGTGCAGCTCCCGCGTGCTCTGGTCTCGATCGGAGGGTGGCGCGTCTGGGCGGTGCCAGCCGAAGCGGCTCAGCCGGTCGGGTTCTCGCTGCTCAGGGCTTCCTCTTCGGCGGCCTGCGCGTTGGCGGTCGCGTCACGCTCGATGGCCTCGAGCTCCGCCGCGATGAGCGGGGCCGCCTGCTCGACGCCTTCGCTCGCGACGAGCACGTCGAAGAAGCCCGCCTCGGCCGGGCCGAACGAGTTCGCCGACGCAGCGCCGCCAGCGCGGGCGAACGCATCGAGCCCCGCGTCCGTCAACACGGCCACCAGCCGTTCGGCCGTCAGCGGGTCGGTCGTCGTCGTCGCCACCGTGAAGGTCCGTGGGTTCATGCGCCGAGAGGGTAGCGCACCTGTCGGGAAGAATTGCGGCCACCGCTCAATGGGTGTCAGATGTTCCTCGCATGAATCGCCTCAAGTTCCTCGTGTTCGCGCTCATCGCGCTGGGCCTCTTCGGCTGGAGCCTCACGCTCGCCCCCTCGCTCGGCGCCGACCGCGCAGCCCAGGACGCCTCGCTGTCGCTGACCGGGGTGGCCCCGTCGGTGGCGCTCGCGCTCGAGGGGCAGCGCTCGCAGCTCCAGGCGGTGGCGCTCAAGCTCGGCGGTTCGACCGCGTTGACCAACCCCGGCCCGAAGGCCCCGACCCCCACGGCGCCGACGCCCGAGCGCTTCTCCGCCGTGCGCGCCGCGGCGACCGACGGGTTGGCCGAAGCCGCTGCGAAGTCACTCGTGGTGGTGGTGGGCAACGAAGCCGGCGCGCTGGTGGCGCAGGGCGCGGCCGAGGCCGGGCCTCCGCCCGAGGGCTTCGAGGTCGCCGCGGTGGGGCTGGCCGGAGGCTCGGGCGCGGTGGTGACGGCGTTCGGCGCGCCGCACCTCTTCTTCGCGCTGCCCCTCGTCGTCTCGGACAAGAACGAGGTCAAGCAGGCGGGCTTCGCTGCGGTCGGCCTGCCGGTGCTGCCGGACACGAAGGCCCTGCTGTCGAAGCTGCGCAACGACCTGCGCCTGCAGACGATCGCCGTGCTGGCCGACGGCAAGGCCGTCGCGCTCGACGGCAACAAGGGGGCGGTCGACGGGCTGGTGAAGTCGCTCAAGCCGGGGCCCGTCTCGGCGGTCAGCGAGGGCTCGGTCGAGGTCATCGGCCCGCTCGCGCTCCCGCTCATGTCGTCGCTCACCCAGGAGCTCGGCGTGCGCCGCCCCATCGAAGGAACCCCCTACGAGGTCATCGCGACCGTCTCGTCGGCGGAAGACCTCATCGCGCTCGCCGGCTTCCAGAAGTTCGGCCTGGGCTCGCTCGCCGGGCTGCTCCTGCTGTCGATCGCGGTGGTCGCGTTGATCAAGAGCGGCGAAGAAGAGGGGGCTGCCATGGTGCTGCCGCCGCCGATGCCGGTGCCGCCCGTGCGCACCCTGTCGGAGCCCCCGGCTCCGGTCGCGCTCCCCGAGCCGCCCGAGGCCGCGCCCCAGGAAGCGAGCCCCGACGACTTCGACTTCCCTGCTTCGGCTCCGACCTCGGCGCCGCCCATGCCGGTGTCGAAGCCGGCCACTGCCCAGGTTCCCGCGCACCAGCCAGCGCCGTTCGAGTCCGAGCCTGCGTCCGACCCGTTCGCCAACCTCGCGCCCGCGCCGGTGCCGCAGAGCGCGCCGCCGTTCCCTTCGAGCCCCAAGCCGCCCGCGCCCGTCACGGCCCAGCAGCCCGTGTTCCAGCCGCCGCCCGCTGCGCCCCCGGCGCCGGCGCCTGCACCTCCGGCGCCTCCCCCCTCGCGCACCCAGCCCGCCACCAACCCCTTCGACGACGAAGAGGGCGCGCGGACGATGGCGTACCCCGTCTTCAAGCCGCCAGCGGGGGGCGCTCCCTCGGCGCCGCCTCCGGGCATGGATCCCTTCGCCATGGCCGCCGCCCAGCTCTCGCCTGACGAGCAGGCTGCGGGCGAGGGTGACTACAACCCCGACGCCACCCGCGTCGCCGCGGTGCCGGCCGAGCTGATCAAGGCTGCGCGGCAGTCGGGGAGCACGGGCATGACGGGCGAACGGCCGTCGCTCGCGCCCAAGGTGACGAGCACCGCTCCGCGCGTCTCGAGCGTCGGCCCGGCCGGTGCGCCGCTCGACGAGGAGCGCCACTTCCAGGAGGTCTTCCGCGAGTTCGTCGCGACGCGCGAGAAGTGTGGCGAGCCAGCCGACGGGCTCACCTACGACAAGTTCAAGACGAAGCTGCTCAAGAACAAGGAGCAGCTCGTGCAGAAATACGCCTGCAAGTCGGTGCGCTTCCAGGTCTACGTCAAGGACGGCAAGGCCGCGCTCAAGGCCACGCCCGTGAAGGACTGACCCGGTTTCGGTCACTCGATTGAAACGGCGCGTCAGCGGTGTCGTGGCGCACGCAGGCGCCTTCGAACGTCAGGGCTCCTGACACGGAACTCCTCGTGTTCGTTGAGGCATTCGGCCTCGGAAGGCGCCGTGACGCGTGACCGCTTCGTGGCATGTCGGTTGCTCAACGACACGCGACCTCACGGGAGTGGTGGGGTGCCGGGGTTCTCACGGCGTGGAGATTCGGGTGGAGTCTCGCCGCCGTTGTGAAGGGAGCCGTCGATGTCGAATCAGGTCGTTCGGTTGTTCCAGGAAGCGCCCGCCGAGCCGACGGGCCGCGAGAGCGAGCTGTCGCTCCTGTTGCGCGAGCACGACGAGGCCAGGGCCTCGGGCCGGCCCCGCGTCGTCTTCGTTCGAGGGGGCCAGGGCGTCGGCAAGTCGTACCTGACGTCGCTCCTCACCGCGACGTGCGCGCGGCGCGGCGTGCCGGTGTTCGAGGGTGGCAGTGGCCGTGACGTGCGGCGCACCTGGGGCCTCGTGGCGCCGCTGGTGCACGAGCTGCTCACCTCGGCCGGACGCTCGGGCGTGCCGCAAGGCAAGGTGGCCGAGCTGGCGCGGGCCCTCGAGCCCCTGCGCGCTGCAGGCACGCCGGGCGAAGTCGAGGCCCAGCGGCTGGCGCTCTACGACGCCACGTGCGAGCTGGTGACGACCGCTGGCCGCGCGTGCCCCGTCTTTCTCTTTCCCGATCTCGACGAGGCCGACCGCGCCTCCCTCGAGCTGGTGCGCTACCTCCTCGCGGTGGTGTCGACGCCCGAGTCGCGCGCGCAGGGCCTCTTCGTCCTCACCTTCCGTGACGTCGAGCCGCTGCCCCAGCCCCTGGCCGAGGTGCTGGCGCGGGTGTCGGGCCGAACGCTGGCGCTGTCGGGCTTCGACCTCGATGGCATTCGGGCGTTCCTCTCGCGCAGCGACGTCGCCCAGAAGCTGCTCGCGGCGACCGGCGGCAACCCCGAGGTGCTGGGCTCGTTGCTCGAGCGCCCGGTGCCTGCGGCCGACTTCTTCATGAGGCGCGTCGAGCGGCTCCCCGAGCTGCAGCGCGCGGTGCTGGCCGTCTTCGCCGTGTCGCCCGAGGCGCTGTCGGTCGAGATGGTGGCCGAGGTGATGGGCGCCGAGGTGTCGGCGACGGCCGCGGTGCTCGATGCGCTCAAGCGCGAGCACCTGGCGACGGCCCGCGTCGTCGACGGGCGCGCGCTGTGGCGCTTCTTCCGCGAGGGCGAGAAGGCCGCCTTCCGCGCGACGCTGACGCAGGCGCAGGTGACGTCGACGGCCCGGCGAATCGGCATGGTGTTGTCGGTGCACGGCTCGTTGCTCCCCGCGGCCGAGCTGCTGCTCGAGGTGTCTCCCGCCGATGCCGCCGAGGTGGCGCTCGAGGCGGCTGCGAGCCTCGTTCGGCAGGGCGCGCTCGAGGACGCCGCGGTGATGTACCAGCGCGCCTTCCCCCTCGTCGGCCCCGGTGTGCGCGGTCGCCTCGCGGCCGAGTGGGCGAAGGTGCTCGCGGCGCTGGGCCAGCCCCGGGCGGCTGCCCGGCGCACCCTCGAGGCGGCCCGGCTCGGCGAGCCCGAAGCGGCCGATGGACGGGTGCTCGACGCGGCGAAGCTGCTCCTCAAGTCCGGTCAGCTGCGCCGGGCCCGCGCCCTGCTGGGCGTGCTGGCCGGCCGCCGGCCACTCGACGCCGCCGTGCGGGCGACGCTCGCCGAGGCGATGCTGCTGGGCGGTGACGCGAAGGGCGCCGCGGAGCGCTGCGCCAGCTGGCTCCAGTCGAACGCGTCGGCAGGCCGCGAGGCCATCGCGTTCCGCAACGTGCTGGGCAAGGCGCTGCTCGTCCTCGGCCAGGCCGGCGAGGCGGCGGGGGTCTTCTCGAAGAACGTCGAGGTCTCGGAAGCGCTCGGCGACGCGCACGAGGCCGCGCTGGCCCGGCACAACGAAGGCGTCGCTGCGTACAAGAAGGGCGACCGTCAGCGCGCCATCGCCAGCTGGGAAGGGGTGCCCGCTGCCGATCGACGCGTCGCCGCCGTCGCGCACGCGAACCTGGGCTCGCTCTACGCCGAGTCGGGCGACTTCGAGCTGGCCCTCGAGAACCTCTCGCGCGCGCTCCAGACGTTCTCGCGCTTCACCCAGGGCCGCGACGTGGTGATGGCCGCGTCGAACCTCGCCCGCCTGCATCACTTCCTCGGCGACTTCGAGCGCGCCACCGAGCTGGCCGAGCACGCCCTCGAGCGGGCCCGGGTGCTGAAGGAGGGCTACCTCGAGGCGAGCGCACAGCTCACCCTCGGCGCCATTCTGCTCGATCGCCGGGCGCTCCCCGAGGCCTTGCGGCGCCTCGACGAGGCGCGGGTGGGCTTCGAGCGCGTGGGCAACGACGGGTACGCGGCGCTCGCGGCGGCCCTCAAGGCGCGCGCCCACCTCGCCAGCGCCGAGCGCGCCCAGGCCGAGGTCGAGCTTTCCCGGCGCTGCGTCGAGAAGGGCTCCGGGCAGCTCCAGGCGGCGATGCTCGAGGTCGAGCTCACGCGCGGCGAGCTCTGTCTGGCGCTGAACGATCTGCACGGCGCGTCGCGGGCGGCGTCGCGGGCGCGGGAAGCGCTGCTCGAGCGGCCTGATCTCGAGGGCCCGGCGCGGACGTACTTCCTCATGGGCCGGCTGCGCCTGGCCGCCGCCGACGCCGCTGGCGCGCAGGCCGAGTTCCAGCGGGCCAGCCGGTCGCTCGACGAGCTGACGCAGCGCGTGCCGCCGGTGCGGCGCACGGCGTTCCTGTCGCTCCAGCGACGCGCCGAGATCATCGCCACGGTCGAGCCCGAGCTGCGGCTGCCCCGAGCGCTCGCGTCGCTCGCACCGAAAGTGCCGGTCGATCGCCAGTTCGGCTTCGTGGGCCGCTCGGCGGCGCTGGCCCGCATCACCCGGCAGCTCGAGCCCATCGGCCGCAGCAACGCCACCGTGCTGATTCGTGGCGAGTCGGGCACCGGCAAGGAGCTGCTCGCCGAGGCGCTGCACCAGCTCTCACCGCGGCGGCACATGCCGCTCATCAAGGTGAACTGCGGCGCGATGGTCGAAGAGCTGCTCCTCTCGGAGCTGTTCGGCCACGAGAAGGGCGCCTTCACCGGCGCCATCAAGGAGCGCAAGGGGCGCTTCGAGATGGCCGACGGGGGCACCATCTTCCTCGACGAGATCGGCGACATCAGCCCCAAGGCGCAGGTGGCGCTGCTGCGCGTGTTGCAGGAGCGCGAGTTCGAGCGCGTGGGCGGCAGCCGCACCTTGAAGGTCGACGTGCGCGTCATCTGCGCCACCAACCGCGACCTCGAGACCCTCATCGGGCAGGGGCGCTTCCGCGCCGACCTCTACTACCGGCTCAAGGGCGTGATGCTCGAGCTGCCGCCGCTGCGAGACCGCCTCGAAGACCTCCCGACGCTGGGTCAGCACTTCCTCGACGAGGTCGCGAAAGAGAAGGGCGAGCCGGCCAAGCGGCTGTCGGACGACGCGCTGGCCGTGCTCGCGCGTCACACCTGGCCGGGCAACGTGCGCGAACTCGAGAACGTCATCCGCTCCGCGGCCATCTTCGCCGAGGGCGCCGTCGTCACGCCCGAGGCCTTCAGCCACGTGGCCGAGCTTCGTGCCCTGGCCGACGAGACGGTGCCGGTCACGGTGGCGACCAACTCGCCGGCCGTGGCGAGCGCCGCAGCCCCCTCGGCGACGTCGGCGCCAGTGGTGCCGCAGGGCCCCATCGACTTCTACGAGCTGGCCCGGGTGCGTGGCATTTCGCTCAAGGACCTGAGGCAAGAGGTCGAGACGCAGTGCATCGGCCGGGCGCTGAGCGAGGCCAAAGGCAACATCTCGGAGGCCGCGCGGCTGCTCAAGATGAAGCGCTCGCGCCTGTCACAGATCGTCAACGCAGACCCCACCCTCAAAGGAGCGGCCCATGGCGACATCGGCGACAGCGACGAGGAGGAGTGACATGGGTTCGGCATCGGGGTTGCAGAAAGAGGTTCGTATGATGGTTCGAGTCGTCGCGATTCTGGCAGCACTGGCCCTCGTGGGCTGTGGCGTGGGCGTCGAAGACCCCGAAGGGCAGGCCGCCGCCGGTGTCACGGGGGCGTCGCAGGACACGCTGATGGGGTGCGTGGACCCGCTGCTCTGCCCCGAAGTGGGCGGAACGCCTCGTCCGCTGACCAACCCCGTCGCTTCGACGGGCGGCCCGGTGACCCTGCCGCGAGGCGCCCGTCGTGTTCCTGGGCGATGCGCTGCGCGATGGCGAGCCCGAGGCCCGTCCCCTGCGGCTTCGAGGTGACGTAGGGCTCGAAGAGTCGCGCTTTCAGCTCTGCTGGAATTCCCGGGCCGCGGTCCGAGACCTCGAGCACGGCCTCACCGCCCTCGGCGAAGGTGCGCACCGTCACCGGGCCACCGCCGTTGGGTGCCATCGCCTCTTCGGCGTTCTTCACCAGGTTCACCAGCACCTGCGTCAGTTGGTCGCGGTCGCCGAGCACCTCGAGCCCTTGCGACAGCTCGACGACGTAGGTGATGCCGCCATGCGGCGCGTAGAGGGCCATCACCTGCTGGGTGAGCTCGGACAACGACAGCGGGGCGAGCACCGGCCGGGGCAGCCTCGCGAACTGGCTGAACTCGTCGACGATGCGCTTGAGGCGGTCGACCTCTTCGAGCACCGCCGCGGCGCTCTCGGAGAACAGCCGCATGAAGCGCTCGTCGGCCGGCCCGCGCTGGCTGGCGGCGAGGAGCGTCTCGAGCGACATGCGGATGGGCGTGAGCGGGTTCTTGATCTCGTGGGCGAGCCGGCGCGCGACCTCTTGCCAGGCGGCGATGCGCTCCGAGGCGACCAGCTTGTCGGTGGCCGACTTGAGGTCGTCGGTCATGCGGTTGAACGTCTCGATGAGCGTCTTGAGCTCTCCGGTGGCGTTGGCGGCAGGCACCTTGACGCCGGGTGTGCCCGAGGCGATCTGGTTCGCCGCCTCGGTGAGGGCCTCGACGGGGCGGGTGACGCGGCGGCTGATGACGAAGCCGGCGGCGATGGCGAGGAGCAGGCCGAGCGCGGCAAGGGCGACGAACGCGCGCAGCACCTCGGCGCGGGTGGCGATGAGATCGGCGCCCGAGAAGAAGAGCCGCACCTCGGCGACGTTCCCGATGGGCACCGAGCGGCGCAGCGGGGCCCTGGGCAGCTCGCCCGCGGCCGTCACCAGGCGCTCGGTGGTGTGCACCTCGACGCGCGCGCCGGTGAGGCGGGCGAGCGACCGGGCGCGCGCCTCGTCGAGCAACACGCCCCCGACGGCCCAGACGCGGCGATCGCCGTAGTCGATGGCCCGCGCGGTGACGAGCGCGGGCGCCTCGACGAGCCCTCCGGCCGACGACAGCTCGACGGCCCGCGGCACCACCGGCCGGCCATTCACCCGGGTGACGGCGAAGAGCGGGTCGTCGGGCTCTCCGAGGCGCGCCGGCAGGTGGCCAGACGAGAGGGTGCGCCCCTCGTCGTCGAGGAGCGCCAGCACGTCGAGGCCGCGGGGCTTCATGAGGGCCTGCGCCGCGGTGGTGACGTGGGCAGGCGGCGGCACCCGGGCGGCGTCCTTCGCCACGTCTTCGAGGGCCTGGCTCTGCGCGAGCTCGTCCATCGCGGCCCGCACGTCGTCCCGCAGCCGCTGGGACTCGGCCTCGACGGCCACCATCATCTGGTCGACGCGGGCCTCCTGCTGTGCGGTGAGCAGCCGCGAGAGGTTGCGGAGGGCGAGCGGCACCACCACGGCCACCTGCAGCAGCGCGAGGGCGACGAAGGCGAGGGCGATGGTCCACCGCAGGCGCATGTCGAACCTCACTCCGGGGCGAGGAAGACGTCGTCGAGCCTGGGCAGGCCGAAGGCGTCACGGGTGAGGTGCTGCACCTGCGGCGCAGTGGTGACGCCGAGGCCCTGGACGAAGAGCGGAAAGACGTTGGGCGTGGGCCGGGCAGCGCGCTCCGCGATGGCCTCGGTGCGCGCGCCCTCGGAGAGCGCCTCGAGCTCCGAGAGGCGTACCGGCGGGCCACCCGGCAGCGAGAGGACGAGCGTGAGCGCGGGCGCCGGGGTGGGCGGCAACAGCACCCCGACGAGGGCGAGGTCGACGCCGCTGGCGAGGCGGGCGCGCAGCTGCGGGCGAGGGAGCGGCTCGAGCTTGAGCCGGTAGCCCAGCGGGCCCAGCTTCACCTGCAGGCGCTCGGCGACGGCGCGGTGCTCGTCGAGGCTGGCGTCGAAGACGAGGCTGAGCTCGACCGGCGTGGTGAGCGGCGCGGGCCGTGGCGGGGTGGGCCAGGCGGCGTCTCGCTTCCCGACGCCCTCGACGGCCGATGGGAGGAGGGCCGTCAACGCGCGCGCGGGTGGCCGGACGAAGAAGCGGGTGAGGCCCGGGCGGTCGACCGACGCCTCGAGCGCCTGGGCGAAGGGGGCGCCCAGGCGCGGCGCGGCGACGAGGTAGGTGGCGTAGAGCATCGCGCCTTCGCCCCGCTCCGCGCCGAGCAGCACCTGGGCCTTGCCCTGACCGACGAGGCGCTCGGCGGTGCGGGCGTCGGTGGCGCGCACGGTGAGGCCGTCGAGCCAGGCGCGGGGAAGCGCGGGATCGGCGTTGGTGACGAGGCGCTCGCCGGTGCTGGCGAAGTACGACGGCGCCACGGCCAGCACGGGGTGACAGAGCACGGCCTCGAAGTCGGGCGACGGGCCGTCGAGCTCGAGCTCGACCGTCGAGGCAGACGTCGCGGAAGCGGCCTTGAGCGGCGCCAGCAGCACCCGGTAGGGCGATGGGGTGTCACGGACGCGCAGCAGGGTGGCGACGACGTCGCTGGCCTTCACCTGCGCCTTCAGGCCGAGGCGCACGGTGCGGGGCCCCGGCCGCGAGAGCTCACCCAGGCGGCACGGCGGGAGCTTCGTGAGGCCGGTGAGCGTCGCCTCGAGCGGGGTGTCGGCCAGCAGCGGGTCGGAGAAGGCCGTCTTCACCACGGCGGCGACCTCGAGCGTGCCGCCCGCCCGCGCCCGCCCACCTGCCGTCGATGGCGCGGGACCGGCCACGAGGCCCACCGCGAGCAGCCCCGCGACCAGCCGCAGCGCGGGCGCCAACGGACGTGATGCACGCTGGTGAGGGCCAACCGCTTCGTCGGCGAGCGCCAGCAGTTCCGAGACACTCGGGAGCTGAGCGCCGATGCGCGTGCGGAGGGGCGAGGGGCGCCGCGAGCGCCCGCGGTCGGGGCCTCGCCTCATGGCGTCACCCGACGTGCGACGAAGAGCTCGCCGGAGCCGTCCGACAGCCAGGTGCCCAGCACGAACGACTCGGCGCCGGAGCCCTCGAGGTCGGCGCCGCACATCACGAGGACCCGCCCCTTGAGCGTCGCCTGCCACGTCGCCGGTACGCTGCGCGGAGACTGCCCCGTTCCGGCGAGCGCCTCGGCGGCCGCGAGGGACAACAGCCGCAGCTCGTCGACGTCGCCCACGGTGCGCGCCGTCGACAGCAGCACCTCGGGCACGCCGTCCTTGTCGACGTCGGCGAGGGCGCTGCCGGTCCCCACGTCGACGAGGCGGCCCGTGGGTGGGAGCTGGCGGCCGAGGCTCGCGGTGCCGTCGGGCCAGACGAGGAGGGTGGCTCCGGCGCGCGTGGACGTGGCCTGGAACCCGGCGGGCAAACGAATGGTGCGCCCGCCCTGCTGCACCTCGGGGAGGAACCGGTTGAGCCCCGGCTCGAGCCTTGCTGCGAGGCCATCGAGGGGCACGGTGTCCAGGACGCCCTGCGGCTTGAGGCTGCCTCCGGCGAGGGCGAGCACTTCGGCGCGCGCCCGCCGCCCCGACCACGCGATGAGCCGGGGCGGCGTGCCGGTGATGGCGAGCGCGCCGAAGGGTTCCCTCGACAGCGCCGACGCTGGGGGCGCCGAGGCCAGGTCGTAGCGCGCCAGCGGCTTTCCGGTGGCGGAGTACACGACGACGTCTTCAGCGAGCAGCACGACGATCTCGGCGCGGCCATCACCGTCGAGGTCGCCAGCCGTGAGCGCGACGGGCACCGTGGCGAGGCGAGCGAAGGGCGTCAGCGCCAGCTCGAGCGGGACCGAGGGCAGCGGGCCAGGTGGTGTCGATGGGAGGGCGAAGGCCAGCACCTCGGCGTCCGCGTCGAGGGAGAGGCCGAGGGCGACGGCGCGGTCCGACCGGCCTGGTGACTCTCCAGCCCACACGTTGCGCCAGGTCTCGAGCGCATCACCGCGCACCGCGAGCGTGGTGCCGCTCACCTCGACGTCGAGGCGCACCAGCGTCGACCGGCCACGGGCGCGGGCCCGCTCGATGGCCGCCTCGGCCGACACGCCCTCGAGCGTGTCGCACTCGAGCTTCGCGGCGACCAGCCGGCCGCACACCACCGTCGAGACGGCCCGCGCCAGCGCTGGCGTCGCGGCCTCGACGTGGACCGACACCGGCGCCTCGAGCCCCGCCTGCTGGAGCTTCTCCACCACGGCCGAGGCAGCGCGCTCGAGCGACGGGCCGGTAGGAGCCGCGGTGAGCACCAGCGCGAGCAGCCCCCCCGTCATCGCGTGCCCTTCTGCGAGTCGAGGAGCAGGAAGTCGTTCGGGTCGACGGTGCCGGGCCGCGGGGCCTCTTCGGTGGGCTCGGTGCCGGCGAGGAAGTACTCCTGCCGGCCGGGCACGCTGCCGCCCGCGAGCTTGCCGCTCAAGGGGTCGATCTTCACCGCCCTCACGCCGTCGGGCACCGGGAAGTCGAGCTCTGGCAGGCCCTGATGCGCGGCCTTCATGAAGTCGAGCCACAGCGGCAGCGCGGCCCGGCCACCCGTCTCGAGCGGCCCGATGGGCGAGTGGTCGTCGAAGCCGACCCACGCCGAGGCGACGTACTGCTGGGTGAAGCCCGAGAACCACGCGTCGCGGTATTCCTGCGCGGTGCCCGTCTTGCCCGCCGCCGGCCGCTTGAGCTCGAGCACCGCCACGGCCGTGCCTTCTTCCACCACGCTGCGCATGAGCGACGTCGTCAGGTACGCGACCGCCGGTGAGATGGTCTGCTCGAAGGCCGCCGAACGCTCGAGCAGCACCTGCTCGGTCCCACCCTCGCGCCGCTTCGCCACGCGGCGAATGAGAATGGGCTCGGCGTACTGCCCCTGCGAGTGGAGGGTCGCGTACGCGTTGGCGATCTCGAGCATCGTCACCTCGCCGGTGCCGAGGCACAGCGTGAGGCTCTGCGGCAGGTCGGCCTTGATGCCCGCCTTGCGCGCCATGCCGATGAGGCCGTCGACGGTGAGGTCTTCGACGAGCCGCGCCGAGATCGTGTTCTTCGACAAGGTGAGCGCCTTGCGCAGGGTGATGGGCCCGTCGAAGCCGGCCTTCTCGAAGTTCTTCGGCTTCCAGGGCTTGCCGGTGAAGGGATCTCGCACCTGCACGGGCGCGTCGTTGATGCGGGTGATGGGCGTGTACCGGCCCGTCTCGAGCGCGGCGGCGTAGAGGAACGGCTTGAACGAGCTGCCGGGCTGGCGCTTCGCCTGGGTGGCGCGGTTGAAGGCGCTGGCGGCGAAGTCGTAGCCGCCCACCATCGCCACCACCTCGCGGCGCGTCGGCTCGAGGGCGAGGAGGGCGCCCTGCACCCGGGGCACCTGCGCGATCGTCGCTTCGAGGCGCGTCGACGCGGGAAGCGCCCGACCGAGCCGCACGCGCACCAGGTCACCCACGGCCACCACGTCGCCGATGCTCCGGGGGGCCTCGCCGAGCGAGCCGGCGTCGGAGCGTCGGCGGGCCCACTTGAGCGCATCGAAGGCCAGCTGCGCCTCGCGTCCGATGAGGTCGACCAGCGCCGTGTTGGCCGCCGCGTCGACCGAGGTGACGACGCCGACGGTCTCGAGCGACTCCGCGAGCACCTTGACGCCGACGGCGCGCGCCAGCTTCTCGTCTTCGGTGGGAATGGGCTCGTCGAGGTCGATGGGCTCCTCGGGCTCCGAGAACGGGTCTTCGGCCTCGGTCGGCGGCGTGAGCTCCTTGAGCGTGGTGAGGTCGGCCACCAGCACGTCGTCGGGGCGGCGCTTGCCGGCCTCGGCGAGGCGTGTCTCGAGGAGCGGCCGCAGCGCCTGGAACCGCGCCAGGTCGATGGCTCCGACGGGCCCACGGTAGCCCTGCCGGCGGTCGACCGCCTCGAGGCCCTTGCGCACTGACGCCTCGGCGGCCGCCTGGAGCTTCGGGTCCATCGAGATGTCGACGACGAGCCCGCCTTCCATCACCGTCTTCTCGCCGAACTGCGCCACGAGCAGCTTTCGCACCTCTTCGGCGTAGCCCTGGCCGACGGGCTGCGGCGGGCGCGGGCCCAGCACGATGGGCGCCTCGAGGAACGGCTCGACGGTGGCCTTGTCGACGAAGCCCTTCTCCCACAGCTGCTTGAGCACGTAGCGCTGGCGCTTCTTGGCGCGCACGACGTTGGTGAGCGGGTTGATGCGCACCGGTGACTGCACCGTGCCGGCGATGACGGCCGCTTCTCCCACGGAGAGGTCCTTCGCGTGCTTGCCGAAATAGAAGAGCGAGGCCTCTTCGATGCCGTAGCGGTTGTGCCCGTAATAGATGCTGTTGACGTACAGCGAGAGGATCTCGTCTTTCGAGAGCGCCGCTTCCATGCGGGGCGTGAGAATCCACTCGCGGATCTTCCGCGACAGCGTGCGCTCGGTGGACAACAGGAGTCGCCGGCAGGCCTGCTGGCTGATGGTCGACGCGCCCGACTTCATGCCGCCGGGCTTGAGGTTCTTCAGCGCCGAGCGCGCGATGCCGAGCCAGTCGAGGCCATGGTGCGAATAGAAGTCGGCGTCCTCCGCGGCGAGGAAGGCGTCGCGCACGTGTTTCGGGAGCGTCTTCACGTCGACCCACGTGCGGCGCTCGGTGAAGAACTCGGCGCAGACCGGCCCGCCCCGGCACGTCACCTTCGTCACCTGCGGCCCGCGCCACTGATGCAGGGCTTCGACGTCGGGCAGGTCTCGCGAGAAGTACCAGTAGCTCCCGAGCGCCACGCCCAGGCACGCGACGGCGAGGGCCGCCGTCGTGACCACGAGGCGCTTGAACCACCGCCAGAAGCGCTGCCGCAGCGTCATGAGGAGGCCTCACCATAGCCGCGCGTGGCGTGGGCGGAAGGCCGCAGGTGTGGGCTCAGAGACACGTGACGGACGCTCACGGGGCCGGCAACAGCAAGCCCGAGTCCAACGTCACGGCTGGGAAATCGAGATTTCGCCCACCCAGACGTCGAGGGCATTGAGGCCCCCGCCGCCGACGGTGATGGCGCCGAGGTGCTTGTTGAGCCGCCCCACCCGTGGCGGGAAGACGGGCGCGACGAGCTGCACCGGCTGGCCATCGAGGCGCACCGAGAAGCGCCCCGCGTCGGGTTCGAACGTGTGCTCGAGCAGGTGCCACTGATCGGGCGTCATCGCTGGAGCGTTCGACGGCCAGGGGCGGTTGAAGGTCTCGACGACGCCGGCATCGGTCCACGCCGTACGGACCTCCGTGATGGGGCCCGAGGCGCCCTGCGCCAGAAAGCCCGCGGGCGCGCCGCCGTCGAGGCCGGGCGCGAAACGAAGTCGGAGGCTCCAGGGCTGGGTGGTGTCGACGCCCACGGGGGGGTCGACCGTGATGCTCCCTGCGAGGAGCGGCACTTTCTGCACGCGGGCGCAGGCCTCGACCGGTGGCAGGGCGCAGCCAGCACAGCTAAAGATGCCAGGGCGTTTTTCGGCATTGAGAGGGCTGCTCCCCGCCCGTTCGGTGCCGTGCTCGCGCAGAATGTGGAACTGTTCGGGGCTGAGGATTTTCCGCCATTCTTCGGGCGTTTTGGTCATTTCAAAAGTTTCGGTGGGGGCGGGCATGGCGAGGCTTCCTTTGGGCAGAATTACGAATGCGGCGGCGCCCGCCAGCGCTGTGGCAGCTTGGCCTAAAAAACGGCGGCGGGTGGGGTTCATGGTGTGGAAAGGTTATGCGCCTTTGGCCCGTTTGGCGATGGGCAGCGCGGTGACGAGTAAGGTGAGCATCAGGCCATTGCAGATGTGCCAGAGCCAGTGGGTACCGTGGCCTTGGGTAAGGGCGCAGGTGGGAAGATCAGCGGCGTGCATCACCAACGCCACCGCAAAGGCGGCAGCCCCGAGCCAGAGCAGCTTACGGGGGTGCCCAGCGCAGACCCAACCCGCGCCGATCAGCAGCGCGAGTGCAGGCACATAGGCCAACTGTTGTTGGGCCTCAAGCATCCCCGCTAGGCTACCAAGCACCCCGCTTAGGGTCAGGAGAGCAGTGG
>JALOQF010000042.1 GCA_025459425.1 Myxococcaceae bacterium
GGACGACGTGGCCGGCAAGGTGGTGGCCGACAACCTCAAGGCCTTCAACACCTGCATCGAGAACGCGCTGCGCCGGAACCCGAACCTGCAGGTGGGCGCGGTGAACGTGTCGCTCAACGTGGGCCCTTCCGGCGCGGTGAAGTCGGTCGCCATCAGCCCCAAGCAGCATGAGGGCACCGACTGGGGCGCCTGCATGATGGGCGCGGGCAAGCGCATCGTCTTCCCGGCCTCGGACGGCGAGACGGAAGTGCAGATTCCCCTGAAGGTCGGCGTCGCCCTCTGAGGGTGTCGGCCCGGCGGGAAACCGTTGCATCGGCCCGCGGGGGGCTCCACAGTGGCGGCCTCGCATGCACCTCGGCATCGTCATCGGCACCGTCGTCTGCACGAAACGAGTCGCAGGCCTCGAGGGTGCCCGTTTTCTGGTCGTGCAGCCGGTCAACCACGCGAAGGTGCCGTCGGGGCCCGTCGAGGTGGCCGTCGACCGGGCCTCGGCCAGCCCCGGCTCGCTGGTGATGCTGGAAGGCAGTCGCGAGGCCGCGCTCGCGTGCGACCCGTGGTTCGTGCCCGTCGACAGCGCCATCGTGGGCCTGGTGGACGAGGTGTCGACGTGAACCTCTGCCGCGTGCTGGGCACCGTCGTCTGCACCGAGAAGCACCCGGTGTTCGTGGGCCGCAAGCTGCTGGTGGTGCAGCCCGTCAGCGAGCGGCTCGAGGCCCTCGGCACGTCGTTCATCGCCATCGACCACTCGAGCGGCGCCGGAGAAGGCGACCTGGTGCTGGTGCTGGGTGAGGGCAACGGGGTGCGGCAGATTCTCGAGGACAAGACGGCGCCGGTGCGGCACTGCATCGTCGGGGTCGTCGACCAGGTGAGCGTCGGAGCTGCCTGATGCCGTCGCCTCCGCTGCCGAAGCTGCGCGCCGAGGTGGTGAGGGTGTCGCGGCGGCTCCACGAGATGGGCTGGGTCGCCAACCACGATGGCAACGTGTCGGTGCGGCTGACGGGGCAGCGGCTGCTCATCACGCCGACCGCGGTGTCCAAGCGCGACGTCGACGACGGCATGCTGCTGGTGGTGGACGAGAAGGGCACGGTGCTCGAAGGGCGGCGCAAGGCCTTCTCGGAGCTCGAGCTGCACCTGGCAGCGTACCGGGCGCGACCCGAGGTCGAGTGCGTGCTGCACGCCCACCCGCCCCACGCGACGGCCTTCGGGCTGGTGGGCGCCGAGCTGGGCCCGGTGGCGATGCCCGAAATCGTCGTGTCGCTCGGAGATTCGATTCCCACCGTGCCTCGGCTGATGCCGAAGACGAGCGAGCTGGTGAAGGCCGTCGAGGCCACCGCAGGGCGCGTCGACGCGATGCTGCTCGCGGGAAACGGGGCGCTGACGCTGGGCGACTCGCTCGAGCAGGCCCTCTTGCGCATGGAGCTGGTGGAGCACTACGCCCGCATTCTCAGCATCGCGCGCGGGTTGGGGCCGGTGCCTGCGCTGCCGCCAGGCGACGTGACGAAGTTGCTGGAGGCCCGCGCGAAGGCGGGTCTGGGGCCGAAACCGAAGTCCTGAATCGACTGGGGACACCAATGAAGACGTGGTTGCGCGTGGCCGTGGTGGTTGCGGTGTGTGTGACGCTGGACGCCAGCGCCCGATCCGGGGGCTCGCCCGTCTGCGAAATCACCAACGCGCAGATGGTTTCCAACATGGGTTCGCCGACCCTCGTCAGCCCCAATGGCTGGAGCCTTTCGACGACGGGCACCAGCTATGTCCCAGGTCAGCCGGTGACGGTGACGCTGGCCCACACGGATTCGACGACGAACTTCCGGGGCCTGCTGCTGTGGGCCAAGAGTGCCTCGGGCTCGTTCGTCGGCACCTTCACGATGCCAGCCGGGTACTCGTCGATGTCGGGCTGTTCGATGGCCACGCTCACGCACACGAGCTCGGCGTTCAAGGCGCAGCAGGGCTTCACCTGGACGGCGCCGGGCCCGGGCGCTGGGGCGGTGACGTTCCGCGCGTTCGTGGTGGTGACGAGTCGCAACGCCTGGGTCGAGTTGGCGCCGTTGACCCTGATGGAGGGCTCGACGGGCACGGGCGGGGGCTCAGCGGGCGGTGCGAGCGGCGGTGGCGCTGCAGGTGGAATCGTGGGCACGGGCGGTGGCTCCGCAGGCGGTGCGAGCGGCGGTGGTGCTGCAGGTGGAATCGTGGGCACGGGCGGTGGCTCCGCAGGCGGTGCGAGCGCCGGTGGTGCTGCAGGTGGAATCGTGGGCACGGGCGGTGGCTCCGCAGGCGGAGGTGTCAACACGGGCGGCGGCGCGGCTGGTGGATCCGCCGGCGGTGCGAGCGCCGGTGGCTCGGCCGGTGGAAGCGTGAACACGGGCGGCGGTTCGGCTGGTGGGTCCGCCGGCGGTGCGAGCGCCGGTGGCTCGGCCGGTGGAAGCGTGAGCACGGGCGGTGGTGCTGCGGGTGGCTCGAGCGCAGGCGGCGCGGCCGGAGGGGTCTCCAGCACCGGTGGTGGTTCATCCGGTGGCTCGGCGGGCGGCTCGATGACGGGCGGCGGCACCTCGAGCACAGCCGGTGGACGCGCTGGCGGAACGGCCGGCGGCAACGGAATGGACGAGCCGGGTGGTTGCGGCTGTACGAGCGTCGAGCCCGCCTCGTTGGCGCTGGCACTGCTCGCGCTGACCCGGCTGCGACGCCGGCGGAGCTGAAGGGGCGGTTCCTCGAGCGCGGGAGACGGGGCCGAACTGGCGACCGTCTCCGGAGGGCGGAGCCTGACCGTCGACCGGGAGAGAGGCTCCTGGGAGCGAAGCGGCTGTCAGTCCCGCTCCGAAGCCTCGAGACCCGAGGTCCTCGGGGAATGACGCCCACGGTCAGGACGAATGACCGCTTCCTGAAACAGGGGCCGGAGGGCGGCTCGCTTTCCCGGGCGTGTCCACTTGTTGACGGAAACCGTCAACAGGTTGACGTCAACATGTTGACCAAAACCGTCAACAGGTGGACACGTTCTGGAGAGCGCCTGCCCTCCGCGCCCGGTCGTTTCGCACGGGCGCTCGAGCGATTCAGCCGCCCCTCGTCCCTCGTGGCTTCGGAGCACCCGCCGCAACCGCCCCGCGCTCCTTCTGGAGCCCGGCCCGTCATGTCGGAGCGCTCGAGCGACGTGCAGCCACTCCACCTGAAGCGGCGCTCCTTCGCGACGTTTCGCACGGACGCCCGAGCGATTCGCAGCAACCCTCGGCCCTCGAGGCTTCGGAGCACCCGCTGCACCGCCCCGCGCGCCTTCTGGAGCCCGCCCCGTCATGTCGGAGCGCTCGAGCGACGTGCAGCCACTCCACCTGAAGCGGCGCTCCTTCGCGACGTTTCGCACGGGCGCTCGAGCGATTCAGCCGCCCCTCGTCCCTCGTGGCTTCCGAGCACCCGCTGCACCGCCCCGCGCGCCTTCTGGAGCCCGCCCCGTCATGTCGGAGCGCTCGAACGACGTGCAGCCACTCCTCCTCACGCGGCTCCTTCGCGACGTTTCGCACGGGCGCCCGAGCGATTCGCAACGACCCTCGTCCCTCGAGGATTCGGAGCACCCACTCCGTCACCCCGCGCTCCCTTCTGGAGCCCGCCCCGATTGTCCACCTCACGTCATGTCCAAGCGCTCGAGCGACGAGCTTCACTCCTGAAGCGGCGCTCCTTCGTGACGTCAGCGCACCACTGGGACCGGCGCATGCGCCCGAGGCGATCAGACCTCCCGACCTCATCACCCGCGCGTTCGACGCCCAAGTCCAGGTGCGCAGCCCGCAACCTCACTCCGACGTCGTCGGCCGGCACCCGGTCTCACTCGCCCCGTCGACCTCGCCATCGCAACGAAAACCGAAGCCCCCACCGGCCTCAGGCCGCGCGCGGTACGGACGCCGGTGGCGCGCCCCGGGCCTGCCAGAACTCCAGCGTCGCCCGCAGCGCCTCGTCGAGCGGAGTCGCCTTCACCCCGAAAGCCCGCACGAAGCGGGAATCGTCCACCACGAACGGTTGCTCGTGCTGGTACTGCACCTCTGGCAGCTCTCGCAGCATCGGCGAGAACAGCCCACCGACGCGGAAGAGCAGGCTCACCGCCCACGGCGGCGTCGTGCGCACCGTCGACCCCTTCCCGGCGACGGCGCAGAGGCGCTCGACGAAGGCGCGCTCCGGCATCGGGGGCGCGACCGGCAGGTGCCACACCTTGCCGAACGCCGCGTCCCGCGTCGCGAGCGTCGCCAGGCCACGGCCCACGTCACCGATGTACGAAATCGAGTGCGGCGCGCTGCCATCACCCAGGAGCCGCACGGGCCTGCCCGCCAGGGCCGCGGTGAACATCATCTCGAGGTGCGGGTATTCGACCCCCGGGCCGTAGAAGTCCGCCGCGCGCCCGATGGACACCGACACCGCGCCGAGGTCGTGCGCCCGCAGGAACAGCTCGGCGGCCTCCTTGCGCGCGCGCCCCTTGGGGCCATGCGGCCGCATCGGCGTCGACTCGGTCAGCGGGCCGCTCGGCACGCCATACGCGTAGAGGTTGTCGCACACCACCAGCCGCGTGCCCGTACGCCGCGCCGCCTCGATGATGGTCGCGAACATCGGCACCAGCTCGGTGGGCCACTGCCAGTACTCCGGCCGCGAGCAGACCACCGCCGTGCGCACGTCACGCAGCGCGCGCTCCAGCTCGTCCACCTTCGTGGCGTCGGCGCGCACGGGCTCGACGCGTGGGCTGGGCGCCGGGGCCACCGCGCGGGCGATGACACGCACCTGGTACCCCTGCGCAGCGAGGGCTTCGACGGTGGCGCGCTGGCGACACCATGCGCCACGTCGCGCGTCACGCTGCGCCCCCACCGACAGCCGGAGCGCCGGGCCCGACGGGCGGCCTCGCAGGCGCGACGAACGGCCATGAACCGAGCGGGCCCCGGACCCGAGGCCAGCACCCGGTCGCCCGGTCAGGCGACTTCTCCCCTGCATCGGCGCGCCCGGCACGGTAGAGGACACCATGTTTCTGGACCTCCATCGGCACCTCGAGGGCTCCCACAGCCCCCAGGCGCTGGCCCGCGTGGCGCGGCAGTTCGACCTGCGCACGCCCTTCTTCTTCGACGCGACGACCGGCACCTTCCGCACACCCGAGGCGCTCGCCAGCGCGCTCACCATGGCGGGCCCCACCGACGACGCCTCGGTCTTCTACCGCTGCATCGTGCTGGCCCGGCAGGCCTACGTCAGCACCGCGGCCATCGAGGCGCTCGCCGTCGCCGCCTTCGAAGAGGCCGCGGCCGACACCGACGGCTTCGAGATGCGCCTGTCGCTCTTCTCGATGACGCGCACGCTGCTCGAGAACCAGGGCCTGGCGTGGCGCGACGTGCCGCCGGTCGCGTTCGCGGAGCACTACGCCCGGCCGGTGCTGCTCGCGGTGCTGCGCGCGCGCGACGCGGTGGCGAAGGCGACGCGCAAGCCCATGGTGGTGCGCCTGGGCCTCTCGCGCACCTTCGAGAGCGAGCCGCACTACCGGGCCTTGGCCGACCTCGTGGTGGAGCACGCACCAGCGCTGGTGGGCCTCGACGTCCTGGGCATCGTGGCGCCGCCCGACACCGAGCCGCTGCCGGCCGGCCTGCTGGCCATTCTCGAGCGCCTGCGCAAGCACCTGCCCGACCTCACCATTCACGCTGGCGAGTTCGCCGGGCACGGCTCCGTCGACCGCACGCTCGAGCTGTCGCCGCGGGGCATCGGCCACGGCGTGCACGCGCTCGAGTCACCCGCCACCCTCGAGCGCCTCGCCAGAGAGGGCGTCACGCTCGAGGTGTGCCCCACGAGCAACCACCTCCTCATTCCCACGGCGCTGAAGGCCCTGAGGCACCGTCACGGCGCCGAGCCGCTGGTGGCGCTCCAGCGGGCCGACGTGCACTGCGTGATGGGCAGTGACGACCCCACGCCCATGGGCACGTCGTTCCAGGCCGAGCTGTCGCGCGCGAAGGGCTTCGGCGTCGACCTGCCACGGCTCGAGGCGGACATGCACCGGCGGTGGGCCGAGATGACGGGCCGCGCCCTGCCCCTCGGCTCGCAGCGCTGAACGGCGGCCCGACCGACGGGAAGCGACGAGTTGCGAACATCCCGAGGCCAGCGGCGCTCTCACCACAGGGGCTCGCTCCGAGCAGCGGCCCGCTGGGCTCGACGGGTCAACCGGGTATGCTACGGCGCAGCGTCTCCCCGTGGCCCTCGAAGCTGGCACCAGAGTCGGTCGCTACACCATCAGCCGCCTGCTGGCGCAGGGCGGCATGGCCGAGGTGTACCGGGCCGAGCAGGAGCTCACCAAGGGCATCACCCGCCCCGTCGCGGTGAAGGTGATTCGCCCCGAGTACTCGGAGTCGCAGGACTTCCGCGAGATGTTCCTCGACGAGGCGCGCACCGCCTGCACGTTGAGCCACCCCAACATCGCCCAAATCTACGACGTCGGTGAGAGCGACGACGGGCTGCTCTACATGGCGATGGAGCTGGTGCCCGGCGAGACGCTCGCCACCATCAACCGCACCCTGCGCGAGCACCAGGAGCGCTTCTCGGACGAGGCCCTCTTCGCCATCGGCATCTGGACAGCCAGCGCGCTCGAGGCCGTGCATGCCCTCAAGACGGAAGGTGGCTCGGCCGGCTTGGTGCACCGCGACGTCTCGCCGCACAACCTGCTGTTGTCGGCGACCGGCGGGCTCAAGCTCATCGACTTCGGCATCGCCAAGGCCGCCACCAACCGCAACCTCACCATGCCCGGCGTCACCAAGGGCAAGGCCGGCTACTTCTCGCCCGAGCAGGCGATGGGCAAACGCCTCGACGGGCGCAGCGACCTCTTCTCGCTCGGCGTGACGCTCTACAAGCTCGCCTCGGGTGGCACGCCCTTCGACGAGCACAAGAACCACGGCGAACGGCACGCGGCGCTGGTGCGCGGCCAGTGGAAGGACCTCGACGAGGTGTTCCCCGGCCTGCCGCCGCCCTTCTACGAGGTGGTGCGCCGCTCGCTGATGCTCAAGCCCGAGGAGCGCTTCCAGTCGGCGCGCGAGATGCGCGAGGCGCTCGAGAAGGCCGCGTTCGACTCGGGCTTCCGCGTGGGCCAGTCGGCGCTGCTCGGGTACGTCGATGACGACGGTGAAATCACCGCCTCGGGCGGCACCCGCAGCTCGGCCTTCCCCGCCGTCATCACCGCCCCTCCGTCGGACGTGATGCTGCGGCCGGTGGTGGCCACCCCTGGCTTCACCGGCGCGTCGGCGACCGGGCTGTTGCCCGCCCAGAAGAAGAAGAAGGACCACGACACCGAGCGCGTGCCTGCCGCGAAGCCGGCCGCGACGCCACGCCGCGCCTTCCTCGTGGTGGCCTTCGTCTCGGCCATCGTCATCGGCATCTTCGGCACGCTGCTCATCGCCCAGGGCTCGAAGGAGCCCTCCATCGACATCGAGACGCCCTCCGTCGTGGTGAGCGACCCGCCCGCCGCCGACACGCCGCCCGCTCCGGTGGTGAAGCAGCCAGTCGACGCACCGCCGAAGCCCCCGCCCGTCGCCGTCGAGACGCCAGACGTCGACTTGACGACTCCACCCGCGACGAAACCCACCGTGGCGAAGAAGCCCCCGGCGAAGCCGAAGGACGTGGTGGCGAAGGTGGACCCGCCGAAGCCACCCGTCGAGGTGGTGAAGGCGCCTCCCCCACCGCCCGTGGAAGACGACGTGCCCGACGGCATCGGCACCATTCGCATCTCGGTCGCCGGCGACACGGGCGCGAAGGTCGTCGTGCGGGGCGCGGCGAAGAGCTACGAGCAGGACCAGCCCTTCAACGAGAAGGTGCCCTCGGGGCGCTACACGGTGACGGTGCGCCTGGCGAACGGCAACCTGTCGTCGGCGTGGCGCGGCGTGGTGCGGCCCGACCAGCAGAAGAAGCTCAGCTACGACGTCGCGCAGGGCCGCTGGAACGAGCTGTGAGCCGCTGTCAGCGTGGCCCGGGCGCCAGCGCGTAGCCGACGGCGGCGCCGCTGACGATGACGACCCCCGCGATGGCCCACACCCAGGGTGACTGGTACCAAGGCCGCGTGTCGACGACGACGAGCTGGAAGGGAGAGTCCGCTCCGCCGGCGCGCGCGATGGTGGCCTGACTCGAGTCGAGGGCCTCGACGAAGTAGTACGCGGTGAAGCTCGGCTCGCCGGTCGGCGACGGCAGCGCCGCGGTGCAGACGTCGCCGTCGCAGGTGGCCTCGGTCGACGAGAAGGGCCCGGCCGACTTCGCCGAGAAGCGCACCAGCACGCGCGCCACCTTGCCCTCCGGGTCCGACACCGAGACGCGCACGAGCGACGCCGCGTCGGACGACTCGCGGTCCTTCACCTCGAGGCGCGCGCGCGCGAGCCAGGCCTTTCGGGAGCGCGCGAGGAACTCGACCTGCTTCTGGGGCGTGCCGGGCGGGAGCGACAGCTTCGGGTCGAGCTCGAGCGCCTCGACGGCGCGCAGCTGGGCGGTCGCCTCGTCTCCCAGCACGAGGTGAATGAAGCCCAGCTCGAACAAGGCGGCCGAGCGCTCCTTGAAGGGCCGCTCGGGCGCCTGGAGGTAGCGCTGGTACTCCACCACCGCCTCTTCGTACCGGAGCTGCTCTCCCAGCTTGCGCGCGTCGAGCAGGCTCTGCGGGGTGGCGGCGGCGTTGGCCGAGAGGAAGGAGCCTCCCGGGTCTGGCAGGACGAAGAGGCGCGGGGCGTCAGGCGTGCCGGCCAGCACGAGCGCGAGCAGGAGCGTCACGCGCATGGTTGTCCTACGGACGGCGCGTCATGGGAAGCGAAGTCCTGCCCTGCGGACGTCCTGCCCCGAGGGGCCGACATGAAGACCGTGGAGACGGGAGCGACGACGCCTGGCGAAGCCCACCTCGCCCGGGCCAGACAGCGGCGTCTTCTTCGGTGGCCACGTCATCGAGCGTCGGGAGCCGCGCTACTGGCCGCTCCCGGCCGTCTGAGGCAAGGGCCCGGTGAAGGTGTCGAGGAAGTCGACGAGCAGCGCGACGTCATCGTCTGACAGCTCGAGGCGCAGCTGGTGCCAGCCCATCTTGCGCACCGCGTCCGCGAGCGTCGCCTGACTGCCGTCGTGGAAGTACGGCGCGGTCTTCGCCACGTTGCGCAGCGACGGAATCTTGAAGACGTGCCGGTCGGCGGCGACGCCCGTCACCTCGAACCGGCCCAGGTCGGACTCGTCGGGCCACGGCACCTCGTCGCCCAGCCGCTCGAAGCGCCCACCGCCGGCGAGCGGGCCCGAGTGGCAGTTGGTGCACCCGATGGCGGTGAAGCGGTCGAAGCCCTGCCGTTGCCGCGGCGTCAGCGCATCGGCCCGGCCCTCGAGGAAGTCGTCGATGGGCGCGCGGGTGGCGAGGGTGCGCTCGAAGGCGGCGAGCGCGAGCGCGACGGTGCGGCCACTCAAGGGCACTTGCTCTCGGGGAAAGACCGACGCGAAGCGGGCGCGGTACCCGGCGGCCTCGAGCGCGGTGACGATGGCGGCCTCGTCGGGCATGCCCATCTCCTCTGCGTTGAGCACTGGCCCCAGCGCCTGCGACTCGACGTCGGGCTTCCGCCCATCCCAGAACTGCGCCACCTGCCCCGCGGCGTTGAGGACACTCGGCGTGTTGCGACGCAGCGGTGTGCCGGTGACGCCGACCGAGCGAGCCTTGCCGTCCTGGCCGTACGTCTCGAGCGGGTGGCAGCTGGCGCACGAGAGCGACTGGTTCACCGACAGGGCCTTCTCGTGGAAGAGCGCCCGGCCGAGCTCGACGCGGGCGGTATCGGTGGTGGGGTTGGCGAGGACGCCGAAGTCACCCCGGAGGGGCTGCAGGGTGTCGCAGGCGGCGGCGAAGACGAGGAGCATCGGGAGGAGGTGGCGCATGGCCGGAATGTTGCCGGACCCGGCGCGAGGCGATCCGCCCCGGCGCTCAGCGGCGGTCGCGTGGCGATGAGCGGCAGGGCGCGCCAGACGAACGGCGGTTTGCGTGCGCCACGTCAGGACCGGCCTCGACGGCGTGAGGTGGAGGCCAGAAGGGTCCGCCCGCGCTGGGCGGTCATGCGCCGTCAGCCGCGAAGGAGCTCGTCGGCCGCGCGGCGCCCACTGTTGAAGGCGCCGTGAACCGTCGACGCCTCGGCTTCCAGTGCGGTGGCCTCTCCGGCCCAGAAGAGCCTGCCCTCGGTGGGCGTGGCGAGACGTTCCCTGAGGCCGAGCCCGCCGGCGCGGGTCATCGAGTAGGCGCCGCGCGTGAAGGGCTGGCTCTCCCACTCGCTCCAGCGCATCGACACCGGCGTGACGTTCGAGCGCAACGCGTGCCGGAGCGCCTCGAGCCCACGGGTCAACGCCGCGGTCTCTCCCATTCCGAGCAACCGGCGCGCGTCGTCGTGCGTCGCCCAGCCCGTCACCACCTGCTCTCCGCCCGCCCGGAAGGTGCCCACCCAGAAGAAGCGCGGCAGTGCGTCGTCGACGACGAGGGCGTCGGTGCCCGCGCGGACGGCCGGCGTCGAGAACCGATAGAAGAGCTTCACGGCCGCCGCCATGCCGAGGCCCTCGATGGCCTCACGCTTCTGCGTCGGGAGCGGTGGTGAGAACCGCACGTCATTCGCCCGCAGCACGCCAAGCGGCAGGGTGACGATGGCCGAGGAGCCAGCGACGACCTCACCCGCCTTCGACGTCACCCGTACGCCGCCGGACAGCACTTCGATGTGCTCGACGACGAAGCCCAGCCGAACCCGGGTGTCGCCCTGAAGGGCCGGCAGCAGGCCTGACATTCCCCCTTCGATGACGAAGTCGCCGCCTTCGCGGTTGGGGTCCGAGACGATGGCCAGCACCGCGCGCGCGCTCATCGTCTCGAGGTCGGCGTCGAGGGACACCTGGGTTCGCAGCGCGCGCAGCGCCTCGGGCGGGACCCTGGGCTCGAGCCGCTCGAAGGCCTGCGCGAGCGTCAGGTCGGCGCCAGAGGGCAGGCCGGCGACGAGCTCGACGAAGGCCGTCGCCACCGCGTCGCTCGGCTCACCATGAAAGGGCATCAGCTGCCCGGCGTGCCGCTCGACGACGTTCGACACCGGCCGCGTGCGCGCGCGTCGATCGGTGACGAGTTCCCACGTGGCGATGCCGCGGCCGTGCATCAACTCGGCGCCGAGGTCGATGGGGTGCGCGGCGAACGTCGTCGACGCATGAACCCGACCGCCCACCCGGTCTCTAGCCTCGAGCACCACCACGGGGAGCCCCGCACGGCGCAACCGAGCCGCGGCTGAGAGGCCCGCCACGCCCGCCCCGATGACGAGCACCGGGTCCTTCGGGGGCGCCCGTCGGCACGAGGGCAGTGACAACAGGCTCAACGCCATCAGCAGGCTTCGTCGGTTCATGACCGAAGGGTGGCGACGCAGCGGCGCCCGCGCTTTGCCGCACGAGCCCCGAGTTTTGCCGAACGCGACAGGACTGGCCCCTGCCTTCTGAGGCCTCGGTGGTCCAGCCGGGCACGCGGGAACCGCCGCGCGGCTCGAGCACGCGCGCTCTGCTACGGTCTTGCTTCAGCGCGAATCATGTCGGTCCCCGCGAGAACCTGGCTGGCGCTGCGCACGGCGATGGAGCGCTGCGGCTTCACCATTCACGGGCCAGCCCCCTCGTCGACGCGCCTCACCGTCAGCGACGCGCAGTGGGACGCCCTGTGGGAGCACCTGAACGCCGCCGGCGCCCAGCCCGAGGTCGTCCTCGAACTGGCCACGGCCCTGCCGGTCGGCATCGTGGCGCCGCTCGACCTCGCGCTCGTCACGGCGCCGACGACTCGCGAGGCGCTCACGGTGCTGAGTCTTGGCTGGTCGCTGGTGGGGAGCCCCGGCGACCACCTGGAGCTGTCGCCGACGCCGGCCGGGCTGCGGGTGACGGTGCGTCATTCGAGTCGAACGACCGATGACCCCTTCGGAGACGCGTTCGCGCTCGCCGTCGTGCTGGCGCGGCTCCGGCAACAATCGAGGCGGAGCCTGCGCGCGATGCGTTGTGGGCTGCAGCTCGAACTCTCCGCCCGGTCGCGGCCCCCGTTCGAGCGCTTCTTCGGCTGCCGGGTGGAGGCCTCGGCCGACGCCTTCGTGGAGCTGACCTCGGCAGCGGTGAGCACCCGACAAGTGACGGCCGACCCCGCGGTGCACGCCTTGCTGCGCGCACAGGTACAGCGCGCGGGGCGCTCGCTCCCCGACGAGGTGATGGCCGAGACGCGCCGATGGCTGAGCCGCGGCGCGGCGCTCGAAGACGTCGCGCGGGCACGGGGTGAGACGGGCCGCACGCTCCAACGGCGCCTCGCCGAGGTCGGCCTGACGTGGCGACGGGTCCGCGATGCGGTGCGAGAGGACGAGGCGAAGTTCATGCTCGAACACGGCGCCGCCAGCCTCCCCGAAGTGGCCGAGGCGTTGGGCTTTGCTGACCAGGCCGTCTTCAGTCGCGCCTTCTCGCGCTGGACGGGCCAGAGCCCGACGGCATGGCGCCGCGAAGCGCGCTCCTCGAAGGCGAACGGTGGAGCAAAGCAAGGCGCCCCCCGGAGAAGCTGAAGTCGCCGACGCGACCTCACCACCCGACTGCGAACCCAGCCGACGACTTCCGCCACCGACGCTGGCAACGTGCGGCGTCGACATGACCGCCCGCCAGTCCCTCGATGCCATCGTCACCGCGCTGCAGCTCCGCGTGGACTTCCCCGAAGCCGTGATGGCCGAGACGCGCGCGCTGCTGGCCGCGCCCGGCATCGACGACCCGTCACTCGTCGACCGCACGGCCCTGCCCTTCGTCACCATCGACAACGCGCACTCGAAGGACCTCGACCAGGCCGTGTACGTCGCCGCGGAAGGCGCCTGCCACCTCATCGCCTACGCCATCGCCGACGCGTCCTTCTACGTGCGGCCCGGCAGCGCGCTCTTCGCCGAGTGCCTGCGCCGCGGCGCGAGCTACTACTTCCCCGGCTTCTCGGTGCCGATGTTGCCGCGCGAGCTGTCGGAGCACCTCGTCTCGCTCAACCCCGACGGCCCCCGCCGCGCCCTCCTCTTCTGGCACGCGCTCGACCGCGACGGGAACGTCGTGTCCACGCGGCTCGAGCGGGCGCGCGTGCAGTCCCGCGCGAAGCTCTCGTTCAGTCAGGTGCAGCAGCTCATCGACACCCCAGCCCAGAGCCCGCTCGCCGGCCGTGACTTCGAGGAGAGCCTCAAGCGCCTCAAGGTCGTCGGGCGCCAGCGCATGCAGCTCGCCGCCGAGCGCGGCCTGGTGCGCTACCGCCGCGAAGAGGCCACCGTCACCCTCGACGGCGAGGGCCTGGCCTTTTCGGTGATGGAGGTGGTGCGCGACGAGGTCGAGCTGTGGAACGAGCAGGTGAGCCTCTTGTGCAACGCCGAGGGCGGGCGGCTGTTGCGCGAGTCGAACCACCCCTCGGTGCAGCCCGTCTACCGCGTGCAGGGCGGCCCCGACCCGGAGCGCCTGGCCGGCCTCGCCCGCCTCACCGCCCACGTCTGCGAGCTCGAAGGGCTGCCCACGACGCCCTGGCAGTGGGACGAAACGACGCCCCTGTCGGACTACCTGCGCGGGCTCCCCACGGGCCCCGCCGGCACCCGTGAAGACCGGCTCGCGCGGGCGCTCACGCGGCAGGCGATGCTGGTGAACCTGCGCAGCGAGTACTCGACGGAGCCGGGGCAGCACGTGGGCGTCGGCGCCGAGCCCTACGCGCGCTTCTCGGCGCCCATGCGCGAGCTGGTCGGCGTGTACCTGCACAAAGAAGCCGTCGAGTTGATGACGGGCCAGTGCCCACCTGCCGAAGACGACGAGCGCCTGCGCGCCGAGGTGGTGCAGGTGGCCAACCGCGCGAGAGAGACGCAGCGCAAGGTGCAGAACCTCTCGAACGAAGTCGTGATGGACCGGCTGTTCACGCCCGAGCTTTCGCGCCCGAAGCCCCAGCGCACCGTCTTCACCGGCACCGTGATGGGCTTCGCCGGCTCGAAGGTGCACCTCAAGCTCGACGTGCCGCCGCTCGACGTGAAGCTGCTCCTGTTCGACCTCGCCCCCGCGTTCAAGGGCGCCTGGCTCGAGGTGGCGCGCGAAGGCGCGTGTCTGGTCGCCAAAGGCACCACCGAGCCGCTGCTGCGCCTGGGCCAGGCGCTGTCGGTGCGGGTGCAGAAGCGAGACGAGCGTTCGCGCCGGTGGGTCTTCGAGCCGGTGCGTTGACCTTCGCGCGTCAGAAGTCTGACGGCACCCGGGCGTGGCGTTATGCGCTGCGCGCGGCCACCGAGGGCGACATGATCAGGCCATGGCGGTCCCCTCGTTCTGGCTGTCGATTCTCAAGCGGCAGGCGCTGATGCTGGGAGACGGCTTCTCGAACCGCTACGCCAACGACTGGCTCGTCTGGGAAGCCGGGCTGTGGATGCCCGCCACCAGCCGCGAAAAGAGCGACGTGCTCGAGACGGTGCTGCCCGGCTCCGGCTCGACGATGCGCCCCACCGCGTCTGACGCCGTCTGCTACGCGCTGTGGCCAGACGCCTCGCGCCGCGAGCTGCTCGTGGGCCGCGCGACCTCGAGCGACCTCATCCTCAACGACCTCACCGTCTCGCGCGTCGCGTTCCGGCTCGTCGCGGCCGACGGGTGGACGCTGGTGCCCGAGGCAGAGAACGTCACGGTGAGCGGCGCGCCCGCGGGCCCGGTGGCGCTCACCTCGGGCCAGCAGGTGCGCGTCGGCGACGTTCGCCTCACGTTCCTGACGGGCCGGGCGCTGCGCGAGCGGCTGCAGGCGCCGGCGGCTCCCTGACGGGCTCGGGCAGCGGGAGCACCGTGCCCATCCACCGGTCCCAGGCGCTCGAGTACAGCCCGAAGTTGCCGTGCACCTGCTGGTGATGGAGGTCGTGCATCGTGGCGAAGTTGAGCCACTTGAAGACGGGGTGCCTTCGCCAGCGCGCGGGAAACGGTTCGACGCCGCAGTGCCCCAGCACGTTGATGCCGATGGCGACGAACGAGAACGCGACCCACACCGCCGACGGCACGGGCACCCAGCGCACCAGCGGCACCGCCCACAGCACCTGGAGCAGGGCGTCGGCCACACCGAAGGCCAGCGCCGCGAAGGGCGTCGGGGTGCGCGAGCGGTGGTGGAGCGCGTGCAACCAGCCGAACACCGCGGGGTGATGGGCGAGCCGGTGCGACCAATAAAAATACGTGTCGTGCACCACCAGCAGCGCGAGCAGCCACGCGCCGAACTCGAGGGCGGCTCCCACGCCCGAGGCGCGGAGCGGCACCACCGGCAGGCCCACCGACAGCAGGCCGAACAGCACACCGAACAACACGCCCGTGCGCAGCGAGGCGAGCACCTCGCGCCGCACGTCACCCGGCGAGGGCCCGGTGGTTTGAATGCGCCGCGCCGCGGTGAAGGGGTTCGCCTTCCAGCCCCAGAGGAAGGCCCACGCGGCCCCCGCGGTCAGCAGGTAGCGCCCCACGTGGAGCGTCACGAACATCGCCACCAGGCCCAGCGGGCTCTTCACCCGGCCCCTTGTACCTCACTGGAGCTCGCGCCACTCGAGCCAGGCGTCGCCGAACGAGAAGCGGTCGCCGTCGACGAGGGCCCGACAGCGCGCGCGCTCGCCGGACTCGTGCACGAGGCCGTTCGTGCTCCCGGCGTCGACGAGACAGGCCACGCCATCGATGGACAGGACGACCGCATGCACGCGTGACACCTGCGGGTCCGACGAGACGACGTGACACCTGGGGCTGCGGCCGAGCAACACCCCTCGCTCGAGCGCAGCCTCGTCCACCACGGAGGTCGACACCGCGCCGCGCCGATGCAACACGAGCGCGCCCACCCGGCCGGGCGCTCGAGTCGAGGGGACGAAGGGTGTCGCCCGCGCGCGGTCTTCGCCGTCGTCGACGGAGGCCGACGGGGGTGCAGCCGCGACGCCCGTGGGCACGCAGACGAGGCTCACCTGCCCCGTACGCAGGTGAAGGCAGCCCTCTCCCGTCACGGACAGCCGTTGCCCGGCCCGGGTGTGGGTGCCGTTGAGCGTCTCGAGGTCGACCGCGGTGGTGCGCACCCGGCCCTCGACGAGCCGCACGACGACGACGAGGTGCCGAAGCGAGAGCACCGCTTCGCGCGCGAGGGCCAGGTCGACGCGCGCGTGGCGCCCCAGGGTGCCCGACCGCGGAGCCGTCGTCGCCTGGAGCCAGAGCTGCCCGACCAGGCCCAGCACGTCGTGCACGGCGAAGACGAAGACGCCGGGGCGGCGCTCTGCACGACAGGCCGCCTCGAGCGCTCCGGAAGCGCGCCCCAACGCGTCGCGCGCCACCGCCCCGAAGACTGGCGCGCCCCCGACGGCCACCGTCGCACCGTGGGCTCGCCCAGGCTCTGGCGGCGACCTCGACTCCATCACTCGCACGGCCCGCGTCCCAGCCCCGTGCCCCTGCGCTCCAGCCTGGGGCAGCCTGCTCCAGCCTGACGTGTCGGGTGTTCCATCGCGGCGCGACATTCGACCTCCCCGGGGCTCCCGGGCTGCGATTTCACCCGACGTGCCAGCCACGCCCCGGTCGCCAGCGGTGGGCGAGGTTCGTAGACTTCCCTGCATGTCGTCCAAACGTCCCACGGTCCTGCTGCACGACTGCCCTGGCTACGACGTCGAGCGGGTGCGCGCCCTCGTGCGCGCAGGCCTCGACACGCTGGGGCTCGAGCCGCGCGGTCGAACGCTGGTGAAGCCGAACCTGGTGAGCGCCGGCAAGCTGTTCCAGAACGCGCACACCCGCGCCGAGGTGATGGAGGGCGTGCTGCTGGCCCTGAAGGACCGCGACGGCGGCATGTCGTCACTCACCGTGGGCGAGCGCTGCGGCATCACCATTCCGACGCGCTACGTCTTCGAGCACTCGGGCATGAACGGCGTACTGGCCCGCACCGGCGCCGCGCACTCGTTCTTCGAAGAAGAGGAGCAGGTCGAGATTCCGCTCTCGCACCCCGGCCGGCTGCGCGACCGCATCTTCGTGCCGAAGCCCGTGGCCACCGCCGACTTCTTCGTCAACGTGCCCAAGTTCAAGTCACACCCGTGGACGACGGTGACGTTCTCGATGAAGAACTACATCGGCCTGCAGGACGACCGGCACCGGCTCATCGACCACGACCACCGGCTCGACGAGAAGATCGCCGACCTGCAGTACGTGGTGCAGCCGCAGCTCGTCGTCATCGACGCCGTCATCGCGGGTGAGGGCCGCATGCTGACGCCGATTCCCCGCGCGCTGAACCTGCTGGTGCTGGGCGACAACCAGCCCGCCGTCGACGCGGTCTGCTGCGCCATCATCGGCGTCGACCCCCGCACGGTGCCCCACGTTCGGCTCGCCGCGGAGCGCGGCTTCGGCCCCATCGACCTGTCGGCCATCGACGTGCGCGGCGACGTGACGCTCGAGGCGGCCCAGGCGCGCGCGAAGGGCTTTCAGGTGGGGCTGGTGCGCGTCGAGAAGTACTTCGAGGGCACGAAGATCACCGCCTACGCAGGCCCGCCGCCGGAGCCGGAGCGCACGGACTACTGCTGGGGCGGCTGCCCGGGCGCCATCGAAGAGACGGTCGAGATTCTCCGGCTGTTCGACACGCACTTCGAGGCGAACATGCCGCGGCTGCACGTGGTGTTCGGGAACTACCAGGGGCCCATCGACGCGAAGCCCGGCGAGAAGGTGGTGTTCATCGGCGACTGCGCGCAGTGGCGCGGCACGCTGCAGGGCCAGCCGGTGGCCATCGAGAGCACCTACGAGCCGCGCGAGACGAAGGACCCGCGCACGGCCACCCACGACGACCTGTACGCGAAGATGGTCGAGGTGGGCGCCAGGCTGGCGGTCACGCGGCACGAGCCCTTCCTGCGCCTGTCGGGCTGCCCGGTGAGCGTGGCGGAGCAGGTGCTGGCGCTCGCGTTCCTCACCGGGGCGAAGAACCCGTATTTCGAGAAGACCGAGATCGTCGCGTTCAACAAGGCGTACGTGGCGTGGCGGGCGAAGGTGGCGGCCAGGCGCCTCGCCGGGCACCCGTACCAGTCCGAGGGGCCGACCGAGCGCGGCGCAGCGAGGCCCGAGGTCGGCGGAGCGTGACGGCGATACGGCCCATCGCGACCGCGACGGCGTGATGAACGCGACGAGGACGCACGAGCGCCTCACGCCATCGTGAGCAGGCGCTGCACCACCTCGGCGAGCACCGGCGCGCACGACACGCGCTCGAGGGGAAACGACACGCCCGAGGGCGCTGGCACCGAGTCGCTCACCACCACCCGCGCGAGCGGCAGCTTCGAAAGGCGCTCGTTGGCGGGCCCGACGAAGAGGCCGTGCGAGGCGACGACCGTCAAGGGCCCCTCGGCGCCCTCGTCGAGCACCGCCTGCGCGGCCGCGACCAGCGTTCCGCCGGTGCTGATCATGTCGTCCACCAGCACGGGGTGACGGCCCTTCACGTCTCCCACGACCCCCTGGGCCTTCACGTCGGCGCCAGACAGCCGCTGTTTGTGCACCACCGCCACCGGCAACCCCAGCGGCCGCGCGAAGGCCTCGGCGCGCTTCACGGCGCCCAGGTCGGGTGAGACCACGACGGCATTCGACGGCAGGCGCGTCTTGAGGTGCTCGGTGAGCACGCCGATGGCCGACGCGTGCTCGACCGGCAGCGGAAAACAGCCTTCGACCGCGCGCGAGTGGAGGTCGACGCACACCAACCGCGCGAGGTGCGTGGCGCCGAGCAGGTCGGCCACGACGCGGGCCCCCAGCGGCTCGCGGCCGGCGACGCGGCGGTCCTGTCGGGCGTAGCCGAGGTACGGCACCAGCGCCGTCACGCTCGACGCGCCGGAGCGATGACACGCGTCGGCGATGAGGGCGAGCTCGAGCAGGTGCTCTCCGACCGGCGCGTGGAGCGACTGGAGGACGAAGACCTCGACGCCGCGCACTCGATCGTGGAGGTCGACGTCGAGCTCTCCATCTGGGAACCGCTCGATGGTGCAGCGCGACAGGGGCATGCCAAGGGCGCGGGCGAGGTCGGCCGCCAGGGCGGGATGCGAAGAGCCAGACAGGAGCACACAGCGCATGAGCCGAGGTTGTGACACAGGCATAGCGCCCCGGCAGCAATCGGGCTTCGCGCTGGGCGTTCTCCTCGGCACGTCACGGGTCGTCCTCCCATCCCGGCCCGTGGCCGTGGCCGGGAGCCCGAGGTGCAGTCGGCCTCGGGCTTCTGGTCGCCTTGTGTCTGGCGACCCTCGAGCCGTGAGGCCTGCGAGGGGCCAAGAAGCACCAGGGCGAAGCCGGCGCCCCACGTCGCCAACGTGATCGTCGCGGGCTTCATGGCCCGCAATGACGGGGAGCGGGCGACCGCCGACGGGCCGGCGGCGATCGGAGAAACGGCTCCGGCTCCGGACGCCCCCTCGCCGGCGCCGCCGACGGCCACCGCGCCTGCGGCCCCTGCCACCGTCCGCCTGGCGCTCCTCACGGTGCCGCCCCGGGCGGCGGTCATCGACGCCGACACCGGCGACGTCCTCGGGGTCCCAGCGGCGGCGGTCTCGCGATGACGATGTCGCGTCGTGAGGGCTGGTGGAGCGGCTCGACGAGCGTCACCACGCCGCGGTCGGTGGTGACGGCCACCAGCAGGCCCGACCGCGTCGGCACCGTGGTGAGGCCGCGCACCGAGGCAGCGGCCCCTTCGACTTGCCTCCTCCGCCGGCGGCAGCGAAGACGCCTGCATGGCCGACCGTCGGCTCGAGGCGCTCGAGGCGCTGCTCACCCAGATGAAGGGCTGCCGGGCGTGCCCGAAGATGTACCCACCCGTGGTGGTGGGGCCGGCGGTGCTGTCGCCGGTGCTCATCGTCGGCCAGGCGCCCGGTGTGCGCGAAGGCCCGGCCGACAAGCTGTTCGCGTGGACTGCGGGCAAGACGTTGTTCCGGTGGTTCGACGGAGCCCTGGGCCTCGACGAGGCGGCCGTCCGCTCGCGCATCGCCTTCGCCGCCGTCGCGCGGTGCTTTCCGGGGAAGCTCGCGAAGGGCGGAGACCGGAAGCCCGACACCGACGAGGTGCTCGCCTGCCGTCCGTGGCTCGAAGCGCAGGTGACCCTCGTGCGCCCGCGGCTCGTCGTCCCGCTGGGCGCCCTCGCCATCGAGCAGGTGCTGGGCCACGGAGGGCCGCTCGCCGAGGTCGTCGGTCGACTGCACACGGCGACGTGGCACGGGCTCGACGTCGACGTGATTCCCCTGCCCCACCCGTCGGGGGTCTCGACCTGGCCCGTCACGGAGCCCGGAAAGACGCTCCTCGCTCGGGCGCTGGAGCAGTTGGCCCGGCACCCGGTCGCCCGTTCGCTTCAGACGCCGTGAGGCCCCTGGCCCCGGCCGCGGTGCGCTCGCGTCTCCAACCACGAATCAAGGTTCCGCGCGCCACGGTGCCTCGCGGTCGGACCGAGAACGAATCAGTCGGCTTCCGTACTTCTCGTTAGCCGAGTCGGCTTCGTCGGCGGACTGACCATCGCGTCAGTGGGCTCGCCGGCCGACCACGTCGTGTTCACTTCTTCTTCACGAGGTCGGCGAACGACTTCTTCTTCGTGCCCTCGCGCTGCCGGCGCAGGTCGTCGGCGATCTCTTCCCGCGCGCGCTCGTAGGCCCGCTGCCGCTCCAGGTCGGTGCCTTCGGCGGCCTCGTTCTTCGAGATGGGGTTCAGCTTCGGCACCGGCATCGCACGCCGGTCTTCGCGGTAGGCGCCCATGACGTTCGACAGGGTAGCCCAGCCAGACGTGCTCAGCCCACCCCTCAGCCGACCCGGCCCGTCACCCGGCCCGAGCCGTCGACGCGCACCGCGAGGGGAACCACGCCGACGCCGTACTTCTTCGCGAGGTCGCGGCGCTTCGACACGTCGACCTTCACCACGTGCTCGCCCTTCGTCTCGAGCTCGCGGGTCAGCGTCTGGCAGTCACTGCACAACGGGTGCGTGAAGAGCACCACGCCATCGCGCGCCTCGGCGCCCAGCGCCGTCAGGTCCACCTGCTCGATGGAGCCTCCACGCACGCCGCGCAGCTTCGCGATGAGGCGGTACATCTCGCAGCCCACGCAGAGCCCCGTCGTCGACGCCAACGTCGCCAGGCCCGCCACCATCGCCCCCAGGCCGAAGCCGACCGTCGGGGCGCCACCCGCGTACGCCGCCGAGGCCGAGAGGAGGAAGATGGCTCCGAGGGTGTTGGCGAACTTCGGCGCCCGTGAGTCTTCAACCGGGCCCGGGCCGAAGCGGGGCTGCACCAGCCGGAAGTAGAAAACGCACGGCAGGCAGTACTGGCGGCCGAGCAGCACCGACACTGCGAGCTGGGTGCCGAGGATCAGCAGAATCGGCCAGGCGCCGGTGAGCACCGCCACCGTCGAGCCGATGGCCGTCACGGCCTGGTTGAAGCGCGGCGCGCGGGAGTCGACGACGGAGAGGTCGTTGTTGTCGATGGCGGCGGCGGGGAGGGAGCTGGCGGGGGTCATGTCTGCCTCGGCGGATGCGGTTCTGACATGACAGATAGCATCCGCCCCGACGGATACGCAACCGTTCGAGCGGCGCTCGCGGGGGAAGGAGCCTCCGCCCTGACGGAATGGTTGGGCGGGGCCTCTGGAGCGCGTCACCACGGTCGACGGAGCCGACGTGGCCGTCATGGCCAGACCTGGGGCCCCACGACACCCAAACCGCCTGCTCACGCACGCTGCGCGGCGTTGACTCGGTCGAGCGCCTCGAAGCGCGAGACGAGGCGCAGGTTGACGGCGACGAACTCCCTCTGATCGTTTCTCATCTGCCCCCACGCCACCGAGCTCGTCGAAGCGGCCGCGGGCCTCGTCGCCACGCGCGCGCGTGCCCAGCCCGAGGGGCTCCGAGGGCGCACTGGGACGCGTCGGTGCTGGGCTCGACCATGGACAGCGGCCTGCCGTCCTTCGGGAGCGCCGCCCTGTCGCGCCAGCGCTACTTCGCGGCTGCGGCGCCGCCCGTCGCGGCTGGAGCCGGCACGCGGGCCGGCTGCGCATCGTGAATGACCTGCAGCACCGCCGCGAGCACCGTGAACGAGACGAGCAGCGTCGTGCCCAGGCCGATCATCGCCACCAGCCCGATGGACTGCAGGCCGTAGTGCTGCGCCGCGAGCAGCGAGCCGAAGCCGGCGATGGTGGTGAGGGTCGACGAGGCGACCGCGGCACCGACGCTCCGCAGCGCCACCAGCGGCGGCGTGCCCTCGAGGAACCGGTGCAGCAGGTACAAGCCGTGGCTCACGCCGAACCCGAGCAGAATCGGCATCATCACCAGGTTCATGAAGTTCAGCTTCTCGCCGATGAGGCTCATGATGCCGAGCAGCATCACCATGCCGACGATGAGCGGAATCACCGACGCCGCCGCCAGCTTCACCGAGCGGAAGTCGAGGTAGTGCATCACCAGAATCCAGATGGCCGCGAGCAGCACCGTCAGCTTGCCGTCCTTGAGCACGATCTCGGCGAGCTGCGCGTAGAGCAGCGCGAGCCCCGCGCCGTGGTACTCCTTGCCGCTCGCGGTGCGGATCACCTTCGTCTGCTTCGCGAAGGCCACCAGGTTCTTGTTGTCCCAGAGCGAGACCTTTGGGTACAGGAACGTGAGCCAGCCTTGGTTCTCGGGCTTCGTCGTCGGCAGGCTGCGGAAGTTCGCCGCGTACACCTCGGGCACGCCGGTGACGTCGAACGGCTTCTTCTCGAGCACCTTCATGAAGAACCCCGCCTTGTCCTGCATCTCGGGCGGCAACGACTCGACCTTGATCTCCATCGCCTCGAGCTCGGCCTTCCACTCGGCGAGGATCTTCGCGTTCGCCTCGGCCACCTTCGGCGGCGGCACGAAGCTGTACACGCTCACCACCTGGTCGACCGTGTTCCACTTCTCGGCGTCGGGCATGAAGTCGGTCGAGGGGTCCTTCACCAGCGCGTCCCAGACCTCCTTGGCCTCTTCGACGGTCGCGGTCGGAATCGCGATGGGGTCGGACGAGATCTTGAAGCGGTCGGCGATCTCGTCCTGCAGGCGAATCGCGGGCTGCCCCGGAGGCACCAGCGCGCGTGTGTTGTAGTTGAACGTGATTCCGGCCTTGAGCTTCTCGAGCAGCGTGGCCTTGCGGTCCTTCGGCAGCGGCTCGTCGCTCCAGGGCACGGCGAACGCACACACCGCGAGCACCACCGCCGTGCAGATGGCCAGCACGAGCTTGGGCGCGGGAATGCGCGTGACGCCCGACTGCATCGACTCGCTCGGCGGCGTCATCTTGCCGATGAGCTTCTCGGGCCACGTCGGGTCCTTGCGGCCGAGGAGCAGCAGGATCGACGGGCTCCACGCGAACAAGCAGGCCCCGGTCAGGAAGGTGCCCACGCCGGCGAGCAGCCCGAACTGTGAGAAGCCGCGGAACTCGGACACCAACAGCACGAAGAAGCTGCCCGCCGTCACCACCGCCGCCACCAGCGCCGGCCGACCCGCGTTGATCAGCGCGTCGTGCACCGCCTGCTCGTAGCCCTTGCCCAGACCCAGCTCGATGCGCGTGCGGAAGGTGAAGTGCAGGCCGAAGTCGATGCCGAAGCCCATGATGATGGCCGCGATGATCGAGGTGATCATGTTGAGTTCGCCGAAGGCCAGCTTGGCGAAGCCCATCGTGTACACGGTGCCCATGACGACCCCCGAGAGCACCAGGAACGTCGGGAACACCTTGCGGAAGAAGACGATGGTGAAGAACGCGATGCCGGCGAGCGCGAGGAGCAGCACGTCGTCGAGCGACTGCTGAATCGCGTAGCTGTCGTCGAGCGCCGTCTTGTACGAGCCCGAGAAGCCGAAATAGACGGTCTGCGCGTCGCCCATGGCCTCGTAGTCCTCGAGCAGCTTCACGCCCGTGGCCTTCGCGCTCTCGCCGATGAGCCCCTTCGCCTCGAGCTTCGGCGGCGGCGTCGCGTCGTATGTGAGGCCCGTGAGGAACTCGACGAACTTCTCGGTCTTCTGCAGGTCGGTCGAGTTCCACATCGGCTTGACCAGCATGAGCACCATCTTGCCGTCGTCGCTGATGTAGTAGTCGTCGCGAATGCTCTTCTTGCCGACCGACGAGTACTTCTGAATCAGGTCTTCCATCTCGAGCTTCACCGGCTCGGTCTTCTTGATCTCGATGAAGAACGGGTTGGCGCGGCGCAGCTGGTCCTTGAGGTAGGCCATGATGCGCTTGCGGCCTTCCTCGAGGTCCTCGGTGCGAATGAAGAGCACCATGTTCTCTTGAATGAAGTCGACCGGCACCTTGTAGGTGATGAAGCGCACCCACGGCGTGCCGTCGGGCTGCTTCGCGGCCTTCATGCGCTCGACGAGGTCGTCCGAGACGCGCTTCATCGTCGCCTTGTCGTCGCTGCGCAGGGCGAACTGGAGGTAGCCGGTGCCTCCGACCATGTCGATGACGCGCTTGACCGCCTTCACCTCGGGGAGGTCTTGCGAGATGAGCGCGAGCTGGTCGGACTCGATGGTCAGCTTCGAGGTGAGCCAGCCGGTGACGACCCCCAGCGCGATGACACCGGCGAGGAACCGGCCCGGGAAGGCCACCACGAGCCGCGCGTAAGCGGCGATGAGACGGGTGACGAAAGACGAGGAGTCACTCATGAGCGGGCGGCACCCTATCCCGCGGCGAGCGGGAAGCGAGCGTCAAAGGGCCTCGCCGTTCGTGGAGCCAGCGTCAGCGGTTGCTGGCGCAGCCGGCGCTGATCTTGAACAGCAGGTTGTCGGTAGCGCAGGCGAGGCGCTGCAGCTCCCACGACGTGCGCTGCCCTTCGCCACAGCGCGGGAGCGCGTTGAGGCACTGCGCGTACAAGTCGAGCTGCTTGAGGTCGTTCTGCGTGCAGTCGTCGAGGTTCGACTCGCAGGTGGTGACCTGGCTCTGGGTCCACGCGTTGCGGCCGGCGTTGCAGCCCGCGCCCTTGTCGTCGGCGCCCTGCTCGGCGGCGGCGATGCGGGTGCACGGCGTGCCGCAGCCAGCGAGCGCGGCGAGGACCAGGGTGGCGCCAAGGACTCGAATCATGGAGCGGCGTCATACCCCGGCCCTCGCCGAAAGCGACAGCCGCGCGTCACTTGCGGGGCGCGGGCGGCGGCGGCGGCGGCAACGAGATGAGCGGCTGGCCGGCGCCGCTCACCTGCGGCAGCGCGCCGTTCCATTTGTTGATGCTCTCGTACGAGAGGAACTCGGGCGTGAGCGACTTCGCCCGCAGCAGAATGGCCTTCGCCTCGGCCTCGGCGCGAATGAGCTGCGACTGGGCCGCCGCCTCGGCGCGCACGAGCTCGTTCTTCGCCTCCATGTCCGCGCGAATGCGCGCCTGCTCCGCCACGCCCTTCTCCTGGGCGATGCGCTTCTGGGCCTCGGCCTCGGACTCCTTGATCTCGTTCTCGCGCTGCTGCGCGCGCTGCGTCGCCTCGATCTTCGCGTTGATGGCGTCGACCACCTGGCCGGGGAACCGGAACTCGCCGGTCGCGTACACGCGGTCGATGACGATGCCGTACGGCAGAATCTGCGCGGCCACCTTCTCGGTCACGCGGTCGAGCAGCTCACGCCGGCCCTTGCCGTACACCGACTCGATGGTCATCTCGGAGGCCACCGAGTTCATCGCGTCGATGACCATGTTGCGCAGGAAGATGTTGGTGATCTCGTCGATGCCGCGGCGGAACTTCTGGAACAGCACCGGCACCGACTCGGGCTTCACCATGTACGAGATGCCGAGCTGCGCGCCGACCGACAGCCCCTCGGTCGTCTGGAACGAGACGGTCTCGGGGAAGACGGTGTTCTGCTGGAAGGTGGGGAACTTGTAGATCTCCTGGCTGATGGGCCAGTACGCGTAGCGGCCGACGCCCAGCGGCTCGCTCTCGACGCCCTGCGGGCTGCCCAGCAGGTACACCTTGATGCCGCGATAGCCCGCGGGAATGGTGGCGCACGCGGAAGAGAGAGACGCGACGGCGACGACGACGAACGCCCGCGTCAACGCGCGGACCCGCGACGAAACAACACCCATGAGAGCACCTCGTGTCGACTTCGAAGGAACCAACCGACTGCGACGGTGAGGGCGGCCGCTCTCGAAGGCCCTCGTATGAACGAGGCCAGCCGCCACCACCCGCAGTCATTCGGTGCGCTTCTACGAGGGAAGACTCACGCTCACCGCGGGTCGACGGCGACGTCCATCATGGGGAAGACACGCTCCCCGGCGAGCACGCGCTCGGTGAAGACGCCGAAGTGCGGCACCTTCTGGAGCAACGCGCCGCCCGGTGACGCGGCCATCGCCTTGCCCACCAGCACGCCCGCGGCGCGCGACATCGGGTCCTCGCCGCCCTCTTCGTCCTGCTCGAGCAGCGACTGGAGGAACGTCTTCTTCGGCGTGAACAGCTCGAGCTTCACGCGGTCTTCCTTCGGCAGGCCGGCCTTCTCCTTCGCCAGCTCGATGGCCTCGGTGACGCCGCCGAGTCGGTCGACGAGCCCCTTCTCGAGGGCCTCGTCACCCAGCCAGGTGCGGCCCTGCGCGACGGCCTCGAGCTCGTCGTAGGACTTCTTGCGGCCCTTCGCGGCGAGCTCGACGAAGCGCTTGTACGAGCCGAAGAGGTTGGCTTCGAACTGCTTCGCCTCGTCGTCCGTCATCTTGCGCGCGCCGATGACGGCGTCGGCGTGCGTGCCCTGCTTGAACGTCTCGTTGTTGAGGTCGAGCTTCTCGTAGAGCGGCCCGAGGTTGGGCACGACCGAGAAGATGCCGATGCTGCCGGTGTACGTCGACGGCTGGGCGACGATGGCCGTCGCGTCCATCGAGACCCAGTAGCCGCCCGACGCGGCGACGTCGCTCATCGAGACGATGACGGGCTTCTTCTCGCGCGCCTTCTCGACCTCGCGGCGCACGTAGTCGCAGCCGAGGCCCGCGCCCCCGGGAGAGTCGACGCGGAAGATGATGGCCTTCACGTCGTCGTCCTCGACGGCCTTGCGCAGCGACTTGATGATGGGGTCGGCCCCCTGCGACGCGCCGCCCGAGAACGGGTCGGTGCCGCCCTTGCCCGCGACGATGAGGCCCACCGAATAGATGAGCGCGAAGGTGTGCTTGCCCTCGGGCAGGCCGGCCTCCTTGCCGCTCACGCGCCGGTACTTCGCGGCCGAGAGGAACTTCACCTTCTCGTCGGCCTTGACGCCCGTCTTCTGCCGCAGCTCGGCCTCGACCTCGTCCCAGTAGGCGAGCTTGTCGATGAGCTTCTTCTCGAGCGCCCAGTCGGACTTCTCGCCGGCCTCCTCGACGAGCGCGCGCACCGCGTCGGGCTCGAGGTTGCGCGCCTTCGCGACGGCCGAGACGAAGTGGTCGAAGCCGCGGGCGAGGTTGCCGTTGATCATCTCCTTCACCGGCTCGGTGAAGGCCTTGCGGCCGAACTGCTCGCCCGAACCCGACTTGTACTTGCCGAAGCGGAAGTACTGCACCTCGACGCCGAGCTTCTCGAGCAGGCCCGGGTAGTGCGCCAGGTCGGTGGCGAAGCCGTTGAACTCGAAGCGGCTGTCACGAGGCATGACGATGGAGTCCGCCGCGATGGCCAGCGAGTACTCGCGCTCGGTCATGAACTCGCTCCACGCGATGACGAACTTGCCGCTCTTCTTGAACTCGACGAGGGCGTCGCGCAGCTCCTCGATCTTCGCGGGCCCCACCATCAACGGCTCGAGCTCGAGCAGCACGCCCTTGACGCGCTTGTCGGCGGCGGCCTTCTTCAGGTTGAAGACGTGCTGCTGCACGGTGACGACCTTCGGGCCGAAGAGCTCGTCGAGGCCCTCGGTGGCCACGTACTCGGGAATCTCACCGCCGAGCTTCATCTTGAGCACCGCGCCGTCGGACACCGAGGCCGAGCCCGACGCCGCCGCGGCGATGACGACGACCATCACCGCGACGAGGCCCAGCGCCCCACAGCCGAGCAGCCACCACGAGGCCGACGACTTCTTCGGAGGCGCAGGGGGAGGCCGCGGGGGCTGCTGAGGCACGGGAGGCGGGAGGGCGTCGCTCATGAGGTCGAGGGGTTAGCCGCCAGCCGCGCGCGAGTCGACGCCCCGTTTGGGGCAGGAAACGTCAACCAGCCATACAGATGCGACGCCTTTTCGAACGCTGCGTCGCTCGGCTGGAGGCCTCATGCACACCCATCGAATCCGACCCGGCGAGACGTTGACGATGGTCGCCAAAGCCAACCGCACCACGGTCGAGCGGCTGGTGGCGGCCAACGGGCTGCGAAACGCCGACGTCGTTCCGGCGGGCACGGTGTTGCGGCTCCCGGACCACTTCGAGCCCGCGCGCACGGGACCGGGCGCGGTGCGGCCGTCGACGACGCCCACCAGCCAGCCGTCACGCGGCGTGACGGTCGACCAGCTGCGCCGAATCATGCCGCGGCTGCCGCTGGCCGACGCGCGCCGGTACCTGCCCTTCCTCAACGCGGCGATGGCCGAGGTGAACATCACCACGCCGAAGCGTCAGGCCGCGTTCCTCGCGCAGGTGTCACACGAGTCGGGCCAGCTGCGCTTCTTCGAAGAGATTGCCTCGGGCGCGGCGTACGAGGGTCGACGCGACCTCGGCAACGTGCGGCCGGGAGACGGCCGACGCTTCAAGGGGCGCGGGCCCATTCAGCTGACCGGCCGAGCCAACTATCGCGACGCAGGCCGCGCGCTCGGGGTCGACCTCGAGAATCGTCCCACGCGCGCCGCGGACCCCGACATCGCGTTCCGCGTGGCGGGCTGGTACTGGAAGACGCGCGACCTCAACCCGCTCGCCGACCGGGGCGACTTCGTGGAGATCACCCGCCGCATCAATGGTGGGGTGAACGGGCTCGCGGACCGCCAGCAGGCCTGGGCCCGCGCGCGTGCGGTGCTTCAGGCGTGACCGGGTTCGAGCGTGACGAGGCTTGACGGAGCGCGTCGGCGACGCCTCTGATGCGTCGCCCGACATGAGTTCCAGGCACCTGCTCCTCGACAGTCCGGCCCTTGGCCGCCGCGTTCACCTGTGGGCCTTCGGGCACGTCGGCCAGCCCGTCATCGTCTTCCCGTCGAACGCCGGCGTCGCGCACGAGTGGCAGCAGAGCGGCATGGTGGACGCGCTGGCGCCGCTGCTCGCCGCGCGCCGCATCAAGCTGTACTGCCCCGAGAGCAACATCTCGCAGACGTTCTCGGGCCAGGGCTCGCTCGCCGAGCGCATGCACCGGCACCACCTGTACGAGCGCTTCGTGCTCGAGACGCTGGTGCCCTTCGTTCGCGAAGACTGCCGGTCTCCGAACGTGCGCATGGTGGCTGCGGGCTGCAGCATGGGCGCGATGTACACGTCGCTGTTTGCGCTCAAGCACCCCGAGACGTTCAAGAGCGGGCTGTGCCTGTCGGGGCGGTACCGCGGCTCGTCGTACGTGCGCGGCGGGTACCACGAGGAGCTGTACTACAACGACCCACTCGCCTTCGTGCCGAACCTCTCGGGCGCGGCGCTCGAGCGCGTTCGGCGCAACACGCACCTGACGCTCGTCGTGGGCCAGGGTGCGTTCGAGGGCCGGTGCCTGCCAGAGACCATCGAGCTGGGCGGGTGGCTGAAGAAGAAGCACGTGCCGCACCACCTCGGAGTGTGGGGCCACGACGCGCGGCATGAGTACACGTGGTGGCGGCGGCAGGCGGTGCACTACCTGTCGCAGCTCGCGTGAGCGGTACGCCGCCGAAGCTGCTCAGCGCGCCCCTTTCGTTCGCTGCGCTTCTCGCAGCGCCATGACGCGCTCGAGCGCCTGACGCAAGGACGCATCGTTCGGTGCGAACGCCAGCGCCAGGCGAAGGTTCGTCTCGGCCGACTGGAGCTGCCCGCGCGCCTCGTCGTCGGTCGCGGCCTTGAGCAGCGCGGCCGCGCGGTCTCCGCCGAAGGCCCGCGTGCCACCTGCCGGCGTGTGCGTTCGTGTAGTCGCCACCTGTGCCATGTGCGCTCCTTGCGTCGTCGTGCGTCGGGTTGTGCGGCTGGAATGGAATACCTTTCATCGGTTGACGCACGTCGCCGGGAGCGTCCCGACTCGCCCGACGTCAGCGGCGTGGGGCTCGAGGGCCCTCGCTCGTGACCTCCACGACTCCAGTTGGCCTCACCGATTGGAGCTGCGCTCAGCGCGCGCCGTCGCCCCCCGCAGGTGCGTGGTGCGGCTGAAAACCGAATACCGTCCTCGGCCAACACCCTCGTTGGGAGCGCCCATGCGTCACCCTCGCCCACCACCGCGGAGCCGCCTCGAAGCCCTCCGGGACGCCTCGCGCACCTGGTCCGACCCGAGAGAAGCGCCGTGGCCGGTGATGTTCTCTGGCAGCCTCGCCGGGTTGCGCTGCGGCGTCGACGGCACGGACAACGGGCCACACCCGCTGATGCAGCGGCTCCTGGCGCTGCGCACGCTGAGAGCCGTTCCTTTCTGCCCGGAAGACCTCGCGCTGGGTACTCCGCGCTGCATGCCCGACCTGCACGGGGGCGATGGCTTCGATGCGCTCGAGGGGCGCGCGCACGTGCGGCTCGACGATGGGCGCGACGTCACCGACGCGCTCATTCGCGCCGCCGGGGTCATGGTGGAGACCGCGCTCCGCGAGCGGGTGCGCTTCGCCGTGTTGATGGACATGAGCGCCGCGTGCGGCACGCAGGTCATCTCGGATGGCGCGCGGGGCGTTTCAGACCGCCGCTACCAGGTGGGCTTCGGTGTGGCGGCGGCGGCGCTAGCAGGCTGTTGAAGAATCGAGACTGAGGACTGGTTTGAGCTTCCGTGTTCTCGGTACGCATCCTTGCGCTGCGCGGCGTCCGCCGCCCAGTTCAGGCCGCCCGCAGGAGCGTCGCGATGCGCCGCAGGTTGAAGGCGGCACCGACGAGAAACGCGACCTGCTCCGCCCGACGCCGCCCCACCACCTTCAACTTGCGCAGACCGCCCACCTCCTTCATCCAGCCCCAGGCCTCCTCAATCAGCTTCCGCGCACGCTGACTGAGGAGGTACCCGGGTGTCCCGGCGTACCGTTCGCCGAGGGCGCTGCGTTTCTTCCTCGCGACGTGCGGAGTCGCGTTCATGTGTCGGCTGTTCTCGATGAAGTCCTTCGTGTCGTAGCCATTGTCGGCGCCCACCGTGATGCGCCGCGTGCCGGGAAGGGCCTTGTAGATGAGGGCCAGCGCTCCATCTCGTTCCGCCGTGCCCGAGGCCACCAGCAAGCACACAGGCCCACCAGCAGTCCGTTGCGGTTCTCACTCAACCCGTTGAGGCAGTAGCTCAGCTTTGCCGTCGTCCCGTTCGACTTCCTCGCGAGCCGCGCTTCGGGGTCGGTCGTCGACTCGTGCGTCTCGTTGCTTCGCTTCTCACCGTGGAAGTTGACGGTGGGGTTGCCCGGGTCGTCGGGCGGCGGCCTTTCTTCGGGCTTCTCGTCCTTCTTCCGGAAGGACTTCAGGCTCGCTGCAGCCTCGACGAGTGTGCCGTCCACCGAGAAGTGCTCCGTCGACAGTAGCTGCGCGACCTTCGCCTGGACGAGGATTTCGTTGAAGAGCTGCTGCCCGACGTCGTGCTTGATGAAGCGCTCGCGGTTCGCGCTGAAGGTCGAGTGGTTGAACGTCTCGTCGTCCGCACCCATGTCGAGGAACCAGCGGAACAGCAGGTTGTAGTCGAGCTGCTCGCACAGCTGCCGCTCGCTCCGAATCGAGTAGAGTGCCATCAGCAGCGAGCCCTTCAGCAGCTGCTCAGGCGGAACACTCGGCCGCCCCACCGACGAGTACATCTCGTCAAACCTTGCCGACATCGCCTCGAGCGCGTCGTCCGCCATCTTCTTGATGGCTCGCAGCGGGTGCTTCACCGGGACTCGCTGCTCGGGCGTCCGCAGGCTCAACATCGACTGCTGCATCTTCTTGGCACCGCGCATGCGGGGACCTGATCATGCTTGACGCCTGCTCGTCGAGGTCCATGAGGCGGGTTTTTCAACGGCCTGCTAGGGTCGTAGGTCGGGAAGCCAAGCCCCGCCAAGATGCAGGCGGGCCCAGGGGCGACGAAGATCATGGCCTTGAGGTATCGACCCCAGTACACGCCCGGAGGAAGCGCGAAGAGCTCAGGCTGACCTGAGGTATGCGTTCGGCGACCACCGTCGGCCGTTGACCGCGAACGCGACGTAGTCGTCGCGCATGGAAACGACGACGAGAGCGTTGTGGGCGAGCCGTGTGCGTGAGTGGCGGTCGAGCGGGAAGACGGCGGCGGAGTTCGCGGCCGCGCGCGGCCTCAACGCCGCGACGTTGAAGTGGTGGAGCAGCAAGTTCAACCGCACGAGGCCGTCGACGCCGCCGGTGGTCGAGGTTCAACTCGGCACGACAAGCATCGCGAGCGCGCTGGAGGTGCTGCTGCCTGGGGGCTCGAGCATCCGAGTGCCTCGGGACTTCGACGAGGCCACGCTGCGGCGACTGCTGGCGGTGCTGGAGGACCGCTGACGTGTTGCCGTCCAACGTGCGCATCTTGGTCTGCACGCAGCCCCAGGACATGCGGCGCAGCTTCGACACGCTGGCCGCAGTGGTGCGCGACGTGATGCGGGAGGAGCCGCAGTCGGGGGCGCTCTACGTCTTCGTCGGGAAGCGGCCGACGCGCGTGAAGGTGCTGTGGTGGGACAGGACGGGGTACTGCCTGCTGACGAAACGGCTGCATCGCGCCCTCTTCGTGCCGCCGGAGCCGCGTGACGCGAGCGCGACGTCGGTTCGCATCGACGCGGCCGCGCTCGCGCAGTTGCTGACGGGCGTGACGCGCGACGAGAAGAAGCGCGTGCCGCGGTTGCATTGAAGTGACGAATGGCTACCTGAAGGCCCGTGCCCGAGGTCGTCACCAACGCCGAGTTGCTGCAGCGCCTCGAGCAGTTCGAGCGGCGCACGCGGGAAGTCGAGGTGGACTGGGCGAAGGCCGTGGCCGATGCGCGGCTGGCCGAGGCGGCCCTCAAGCGCGTCGAGGCCGAACGCGACGAGTACAAGAAGCTGTACGTCGTCATGCTGGAGCAGGTCCGCCGGCTCGAGGCCGGCCTCGTCGGGCAAAAGCGCGAGCGCCACGTGCCCACGTCCGAGCAACTGACGATGGACGTCGTCTCGTCCCTGGTGCCGGAGGACGACGCGCCGGTGACGGCGACGACGGCGACGGGCACCACGGTGACGGTCGAGACGCACGAGCGCGTGAAGCCGACCGGCCGCAAGCCGCTGCCCGAGAAGCTGCCGCGCGTCCTCGTCGAGGTGCTGCCGCCCGATGTCGAGAAGCACGGCACCGACGCCTTCGAGCGCATCGGGGAGGACGTCAGCGAGACCATCGAGAAGCGCCCCGCGTCCGTCGTCGTCGTGCGCACGGTGCGCGGCAAGTACGTCTCGAAGCAGAAGTTGGACGCGCTGAAGGTGGGCGAGTCGACGCCGGTGCTGCAGGCGCCCGCCCTCGAGTTGCCGATTCCGCGCGGTGTGGCCGGGCCGGGTTTCCTGGCTGACACCATCGTGAAGCGCTGGGTGGAACACCAGCCGCTGCACCGCATGGAACGGACGTACGGACGCGAGGGCTACGACGTCAACCGCAGCACCATCTGCGGCTGGCACGAGGCCGTCGCCCAGCTGACGGCGCCCCTCGTCGAGGCGATGTGGGACGACGCGCGCGCCAACGCGCCGTACCTCTGCACCGACGCGACGGGCGTGCTGGTGCAGGACATCGAGAAGTGCCGCCGCGCACACTTCTTCGTCGTGGTGGCGCCCGAGCGCCACGTGCTGTTCGGCTTCTCGCCGAAGCACGATGCGGCCGCCGTCGACAGGCTGCTGGCCGGCTTCAAGGGCAAGCTGGTGGCCGACGCGCACTCTGTCTTCAACCACCTCTACGAGTCAGGTGACGTCGTCGAGTGCGCCTGCTGGGCTCACGCCCGCAGGTACTTCTTCAAAGCGCTCGCGTCCGACGCCGTGCGCGCCAACCACGCGCTCGAGCTCATCGGCCAGCTCTTCGCGCTCGAGCGAGCCGCCCCCACCGGGCCGCCAGAGGAGAAGCGCGCGCGTCGCCAGCAACTCGCCAGGCCCATCGTCGACGACTTCCTCGCCTGGTGCGACGCCGAGGCGCTCAAGGTGCTGGACGAGACCCCCATCTCCAAGGCCATCCAGTACGCGCGCAATCAGCGCGGAGCGCTGCGCCAGTTCCTCGACGACGGGCGGCTGCCGCTCGACAACAACATCTCCGAGCGCGCGCTGCGGCGGCAGGCCGTCGGCCGGCGGAACTGGCTCTTCGTCGGCAGCGACGACGGCGGCGTCACCAACGCCACGCTCGTCTCGCTCCTGGCCAGCTGCGAGATGCACGGCCTCGAGCCCTACGCGTACCTGCGCGACCTGCTCTGCGTACTGCCCTCATGGCCGCAGACG
>JALOQF010000291.1 GCA_025459425.1 Myxococcaceae bacterium
CCTCCCGCGTATCAGATTCTCCCGGACCCCGCGAAGCTCCCGGAGAACGCGCGATTCGAGGTGCAGCCGTGACTTTCACCATCAAGCTGACTGGCGTCATCGTCACCGTTCTGCTCGTCATGGGCACGGTGCTGGCCTTCAAGAAGACCTCGGCATACCAGCACGGCTACCCCGGCACCGCGATGGATCTGGTGCAGTCGGACGCCGAGCTGGCCGAGAAGCTCAAGGCCAACACGGTGCCGGCGGCGCTGCCCCAGGTTCCGGCCGGTGGGCCCCTCTCCGTCGACACGTACCAGAACGTGCAAGTGCTCGGGCACCTGTCGGTGGCCGAGTTCGGTCGCACCATGGCGGCGATGACGACGTGGGTGTCTCCGCAGCAGGGCTGCGCCTACTGCCACAACGTCGCGAACATGGCCTCGGACGAGGTCTACGCGAAGGTCGTCGCCCGGCGGATGCTGCAGATGACCATGCACATCAACCAGGACTGGCAGCAGCACGTGAAGGGCACGGGCGTCACCTGCTACACCTGCCACCGCGGCAACCCGGTACCGGCGTACGTGTGGTTCAACGGCCCGTCGGAAGACCCGACTGCGCGGCCGATGATGCAGGGTAAGGCCTACCAGAACGGCGCCGCACAGGACGTCGGCCTGGCCTCGCTGCCCTCGAACGTCTTCGAGACGTTCCTCGCGGGCAACGCCAGCATTCGCGTGCAGGGCAACGCGCCGCTCCCGTCGGAGACGAACAACCGCCATTCCATCAAGCAGACCGAGTGGACGTACGGCCTGATGATGCACATGTCGAACTCGCTCGGGGTGAACTGCACGTACTGCCACAACACGCGATCGATGGGTGAGTGGGAGACGAGCCCGCCGCAGCGCACCACCGCGTGGTACGGCATCCGCATGGTGAGGGATCTCAACAACCAGTACCTCACGCCCCTCACCGACGTGTTCCCGGCGTACCGCAAGGGCCCGCACGGCGACGCGCCGAAGCTCAACTGCGCGACGTGCCACAACAACGCGTACAAGCCGTTGCTCGGCGTCTCGATGCTGAAGGACTACACGGTGCTGGCCGAGGCCAAGCCGCAGCCGGCGAAGACGCCGGTCGAGCCGCCTCCAGCCGAAGGTGCGGCGCCGACGGAAGGGGCGGCACCGACGCCAGCGCCCGACGCTCCGGCACCGGCCCCCGCGCAGTGACGAGACGCTCGGGCCCTCGACGGCTCGAGCGAGCGGGTTTCGCGGGGGCGCTCAGCGACACGAGCGCCCCCGTCGTCTTTTCAGGGCCTCGCCGCCTCAGCGGGGCCTGCAGCGCCCCGGAGTGGCCATGTCGTCACGTCTCCGCGACGAGCAGACGGGTGAGCATCGGGCGGCGGGTGCGGACGAGGCGCGTGCGGGCGAAGCCAGCCTTCCGCGCCATCGCGTCGAGCTCGGCAGGAGAGCGCGCCCGGCCCTGGGCCATCGCGTACAGGTAGAAGCCGAAGTAGGCGTCGGCCATCGCCTCGGCGCCCCGGGTGTCGGACATGGGCTCGGCGATGAGGAGCACCCCTCCCGGCGCCAGCACGCCACGCGCCGCCTCGAGGATTCGCAGGGCCTGCGCGTCGTCGTGATCGTGCACGACGCGCACGAGGGTGGCGAGATCGAAGCCGGTGGGCACGGGCCCCTTGAAGAGATCGCCTCCGACGGCGGTGACCCGGCCCTCGAGCCCCGCGCGCGAGAAGCGAGCCCTGGCCCGCTCGGCGACGGCGGGCAGATCGAACAGCGTCGAGGCGAGGCCCTGGGTGCGCGACGCGGCCTCGACGAAGGCCCCTTCGCCGCCGGCCAGATCGATGTGCTTGCGGTGACGCCCGAAGTCGTACGCGTCGAGAATGTCTTCGGCGATGAGGGACATCGAGCTCGCCATCAGCGCCGAGTACGCGGCCACCTGCTGCGGCGTCGACTGGTCGCCAGGGCCCCTGCCCGAGTAGCTCCAGTAGCGCGACAGCTCGCTCGTCGTCGGATCGCCGCGGAGCAGCCCCACGGGGTCGGCGAGATCGCGGTACAGCATCGCGTGGTGCTCCACCATGTGGGCGACCGAGGGGTTCGCGAGCAGCGGCGCGCCGTAGATGCCAAGCCCGTAGCGGCCGTTGGGGCGCCGCTCGAGCAGCTTCAGCGACACCGCCGCGTCGAGGAGCCGGCGCGCGCGCTCGGGCGTCAGCTCGAGGAACGGGGCCAGCTCGTCCACCGTCTGCGGGCCATCGGCGAGCCGCTCGAAGAGCTTCAGCGTCACGCACGTGTACAGCACCTGCGAGTAGACGAAGCCGGCGACGAGCTCGAACACCTTCGCGGCGCGATGCCGTGCCACCCAGCTCGCGACGGGAAACCGCACCGCCCAGCGCTGGAAGGCGGGGCTGGTCAAGATGCGGTTGCGGGTGCGAAACCACCAATCGCCGAGCGTCTCTTTCCCGGCCGGTTGAATCGAGGAGTCCTTCTGTCTCGCGAGGTCGTTCACCAGGTGCCCTGTCGTCGTGAAACCATGCGGTCGCGGCGCTACCCCTCTCCCACCGGGCCGAGGGATACGGCGTGGTGTACACCACGCGATGGAGGCTGTCGCGTGAGCCTCGAGGTGGTGACGTGACGATGACCGGGAGCGACGAAGGCCTTCGACTGCAGTTCGACGCGCCGGTGCCCGCCGACGGGTACCGCTGGTGGTACGTCGACGCGATCAGCGACGACGGCCGTGAAGCCCTCACCTGCATCGCCTTCATCGGCAGCGTCTTCTCGCCGTACTACGCGTGGAGCGGCCGGAAGGACCCGTTCAATCACGTGGCCATCAACCTGGCGCTGTACCGCACGGGCGCCGCCAGCCGCTGGGCCCTCACCGAGCGCGGGCGCGGCGATCTGTCGCGATCTCCCACGCGCCTGCAGGTGGGCCCCAGCCACGTCGAGGTGCGCGGCGATTCGCTCGAGATCCACGTCCGTGAGCGGGGCTTCCCCATGCCGCTCGGGCTCAAGGGCATGATCCGCGTCATGCCCGAGGTCCGCGGGGGCGCTCCACACCTGCTCAACGAAGCCGGCGCGCACCACTGGTGGCCGATCGCGCCGAAGTCACGGGTCGAGGTGGTGTTCGACGACCCGGCGATGAAGTGGAGCGGCACCGGCTACCTCGACTCGAACTGGGGCGATGGAGCGCTCGAGCGCGACTTCCAGTCGTGGACCTGGTCGCGCGCGCCGCTCTCGAAGGGAGCCTGCGTGCTGTACGACGTGCAGCCGCGCGGCGGTTCGGCGAGCGCCATGGCGCTCCACTTCGATGGGCAGCGCGTCGAGCGCTTCGAGCCGCCGCCGCGGGTGAAGCTGCCCGGGTCGCTGTTCCTCATCGGCCGCGAGACGCGCAGCGAGGCCCAGGCTCGCGTCGTGCGAACGCTGACCGACTCGCACTTCTACGCGCGGTCGATCGTCGAATCGACGCTCCGAGGCGAGAAGGTGTGGGGCGTGCACGAGAGCCTCGAGCTCGATCGCTTCAAGACGGGCTGGGCCAAGGTGCTGTTGCCGTTCCGCATGCCGAGGAACGCCGGAAAGTCTGGCGCGAGCCCGGCCCTGCAGTCGGGAGTGTGACGATGTTCGTGCCGGTGTGGGCCCTCGTGCTGGTGGCGCTGGTGCTGACGTGGGCGCTCTTCGCGCTCAATGGAAAGAACCTGCTGCCGGTGCCCGACCAAGGCTCACGCCTCTTCGCCACCCCGTCGGTCGAGGCCCAGCGCGCCATCGTCGAGCTGCTCGCCCAGCACGGGCTCACCCAGCGCTTCCGGGGCGACACCGAGGGCGTCAAGCGCGCCATCCTGTGGGACGGCTTCACCATCATCACGGCTCCGAGCCCCGCGGTCCGCGAGAAGCTGCTGGGCACGGCGGGCGGCATCGGCGTGGTGGTGAAGGATCCCATCGTGGCGGCCGAGGCGGCAGCGACGTTCCTCCGCGCGCGGGGCTTCTCGGCCACCGTCGTGCGCGACGCCGAGCCCGAGATTCCCATCTGCCACCTCGTCACCGACGCGCTGCTGGGCGTGAACCTCAACTTCCGCAAGCACGCCGTCCGCTTCCCCCTGCCCCAGCGGGTGACGTCATGACGAGGCGCTCGTCACACCCCGAACGACTGGTCGCGTGCGGGTGCTCAATCGCCGGAGCTGGCCGCGACGTGTCACCGCGCCTCGTCGAGCTCCACCGCGCGGCCACCCTTCGCTCGGGAGCGTCGTCATGAGCGCCGCGCCCACCGTCAGCGAGCCCGCCCTCTACCGTCCTCCAGCCCCCGTGCCACGCGGGCCGGTCTCGTCGCTCGCGCGCGTGGTGGCGCGGCGTGAGAACAACCTGTTGAGCCTGCTGCCCGACGTCGCCTACCGCGAGATGGTGACGCCCCTCGGCATGTCGGTGCGCGGCATTCTGCTGGTGAACGATCCCTCGCTCGTCGCCCAGGTGATGGACTCGAGCGTCGAGCTCTTCCCCAAGAACGATCTCTTCGTCGGCGCGCTCGAGCCCCTTGTCGGCGACGCGATGTTCGTCTCGAGCGGCGAGCGGTGGAAGCAGCAGCGGCGCACGCTCGAGCCGGCCTTCTCGCACATGCGCATCAACCGGGCCTTTCCCGCGATGGCGTCGGCCGTCGACGACGCCTGCGCCACGTGGGACGCGCACGCCGCCGACGGCACCGGCTTCTCGCTCGACAAGGCGATGGGGCACCTCACCGCCGACATCATCACCCGCACCATCTTCTCGCAGCCGCTGTCGGCCGGCACCTCGCGCGAGGTGTTCGAGTCGTTCGACCGCTTCGAGCGCAGCGTCGAGAACGTGAGCATTCGCCGGCTGCTGCTCGAGCGGCCCTGGGCGCGCATTCCCCAGCCTCCGCAGGTGCTCGAGGCCTGCGCCCGCATTCGCCAGCTCGTCGGCGAAATGCTCGACCCGCGGCTCGCCCCCGACGCGCCGGCCCTCGACGACATCGCGGCGGCCTCGGTGGCCGCGCGAGATCCCCTCACGGGCCTCGGCTTCTCGCGCGAGGAGCTCATCAACGAGATCGGGGTCTTCTTCCTCGCGGGGCACGAGACGACCGCGAGCGGGCTCACCTGGACGCTCTTCATCCTCTCGCAGCAGCCGCACATCGTCGCCCGCATCCGCGACGAGGTCGCGAAGGTCGCTGGTGACGGCCCCCTCGAGCTCGAGCACACGCGCAAGCTGCCCTTCGTGCGCAACGTGTTTCGCGAGGCCCTGCGGCTCTACCCGCCCATCACCTTCCTCCCCCGCGTCGCCGCGCAGGAGCTGACGCTGGGCGATCGCAAGGTGAAGCGCGGCACGATGATCATGATCGCGCCGTGGGCGATGCACCGCCACGAGCGGCTCTGGGAAAACCCCGACCGCTTCGACCCCGACCGCTTCGACCACGAGCTGCCCGCGGGCGCCTACCTGCCCTTCGGCGCGGGCCCACGCATCTGCATCGGCGCGGCCTTCGCCACGCTCGAAGCCACCCTCGTCATCGCGCGCCTGGTGCAGCGCTACGACGTCATCGCCACCAACCCCGACGACGTCTGGCCGCTCGCGCGCCTCACCACCCGGCCCGCCCGGGAGATCGCCGTCACCGTTCGCCGTCGGGAGGCCCCATGAGCGCCCTCGCCCACCGCCGCACCGTGCTCCTCACCCTCGGGCGACTGCCGAAGTCGATCGAGCTCATTCGCGGCTTCTCGGCCCTCGGCTTCCGGGTGCTCGTCGCCGAGCCCCACCCCTGGCACCTGTCGCGCATCTCGAACCAGGTCGACAAGAGCTTCGAGGTCGTCTCGCCGGTGAGTGACACGCCCGGGTACCTGAGGCGCCTGCGAGAGATCGTCGAGCAGGAGCGCGTCGACCTCGTCGTGCCCATCTCGGAAGAGACGATGCACGCCTCGGGGCTCAAGCCGCTGCTCCCGCCGGGCGCGACGATGTTCTGCCCCGATCAGCGCACCCTGCTCGAGCTGCACGACAAGTTCCGCTTCATCGAGCTCGCCCGGCCCGCGGGGGTCGACGTGCCAGAGACGGTGGCGCTCGGCGACCCACAGGCCCGACGCATCGCCGACGCGGGGCCGTTCGTGGTGAAGCCGCGCTTCTCGTGCTCGGGACGGGGCGTCGAGTTCTTCGAGCGGGGCGCGCCGCTGCCTGGCCGCGACGAGCCGTGCGTGGTGCAGGCGAAGGTGCCGGGCGACGTGCTCAGCACGTTCTCGATCGTGCGCGACGGCCGGGTGCTCGTCACCGTCGTCTACCGTGGCCTCGTGATGGCGGGCACGGTGTCGGTCTGCTTCGAGCAGGTCGAGCACCCCGCCATCGCCGCGTGGGTCGAGCGCTTCGCCGGCCACCACGCGTACTCGGGCTTCCTCTCGTTCGACTTCGTCCTCGACGAGGCGGGCCGCCCGTTCGGCATCGAATGCAACCCGCGCATCACCAGCGGGGTGCACTTCGTCGAGCCGGCCGATCTCGCCACGGCGATGATCGCGCCCGCTGGTGAACGGCCCTCGGTCCGGTTGCGGCCCCAGCGAATCGCGCAGCAGTTCTACCCGACCCTCACCGAGACCGAGCGGGCCTTCCTCCAGGGGAACTTCGCCAAAGCGCGGCGCTCGTTCGTCGCCATGTGGAAGGCGCGTGACGTGGTGTGGAGCTGGCGAGATCCCCTGCCCTTCCTCACGATGCCGATGACGGCGTGGCGCATCTTGAGCCATGCCATCCGCAAGGGCACGAGCCTCGGCGAGGCGTCGACCTTCGACATCGAATGGTACGGGGCTCCGTCGGCGGACGGGCGGAGCGCGGCGCAGCTGGAGGTGCACCCATGAGCGCGGTCGTCTTCGCCTTCAAGACCTTCATCGTCCTGCACATCATCGTGGGCCTCGTCGGCCTCGTGACGTTCTGGGTGCCCGTCATCGGCCGCAAAGGCGCCGAGGCGCACCGGCGGTGGGGCCGCGTCTTCACGTACTGCATGATCGCCGCCGGCACCTTCGCCACGTGCATCGCCACCTGCTCGCTCATCGCGCCGCTCGAGACGCACTCGACCTTTCCGCCGCCCTTCACCGACGAGGGCCTGGTGCGCGGCATCTTCGGGTGGATGATGATCTACCTCGCGGTGCTCACCATCAACCTGGCCTGGTACGGCTGGAAGTGCGTCGAGAACAAGAAGGCCCACGAGAAGAACCGCGGCTTCGGAAACCTCGCGCTGCAGGCGCTGGTCTTTCTCGGAGCGCTCAACTGCATCCTCCAGGGGGCGCTGCTCGGCCAGCCGCTCATGATGCTCGCGTCGATCATCGGCTTCGCCACGGTGGCGACGAACCTGCGCTTCATCTTCGCGCGGGCGCCGGCGCCGAACGACTGGCTGCGGGAGCACCTCAAGGGCCTCGTGGGGGCCGGCATCTCGGTCTACACGGCGTTCCTCGCGCTCGGCGCGGTGCGGTTGGTGCCGTCGCTCGCGCTGAGCCCGCAGCTCTGGGCGGTGCCGCTCGTCGGAGGCCTGACGATCATCCTGTACCACTGGCGAAAGCTCCCGCGTCGGCCGCGTGTCGCTGCTGACGCGTCGGTGGTGCATGGAGCGGCGTCATGAGCCTCCCTCGCTCGAAGCGCGGAACGCTCCACCGTCTCCTGGAAGGAATCTGCTGATGGGCACCGAACACGTGATCGTCGTCGGCGCTGGCATGGGCGGCCTCGCCTCGGCCCTCGATCTTTCGCGGCGTGGGCTGAAGGTCACCGTCGTCGACACGGCCGCCGGGCCTGGCGGCAAGATGCGGGTCGTCGACGGCATGGACGCCGGGCCGACCGTCTTCACCATGCGCTGGGTGTTCGACGGGCTCTTCGAAGACGCCGGCGAGACCCTGGCGGGACACCTCGAGCTCGAGCCGATGGAGCTGCTCGCCCGCCACGCGTGGACGACCGGCGGCCAGCTCGATCTCTTCCCCGACGTCGAGCGCTCCGCCGACGCCATCGGGCGCTTCGCCTCGGCCGACGACGCGCGGGGCTACCGGGCCTTCGCGGCCCGCTGCGAAGAGATGTACCGAACGCTGGTGCAGCCCTTCATCGCCGCCGAGAAGCCCTCGTCGGTCGAGCTGGTGCGCCGCGTGGGCCTGTCGAACCTCGAGGCGTTGTGGCGCACCATGCCGCTGACGACGCTGTGGGACGCGCTGGGGCAGTTCTTCAAGGACGCGCGGCTGCGGCAGCTCTTCGGCCGCTATGCGACCTACGTGGGCTCGAGCCCGATGCTCACGCCCGCCACGCTCATGCTCGTCGCGCACGTCGAGCGCAGCGGCCTCTACCGGGTGATCGGCGGCATGAACCGGGTGGCGAAGGTGATGGAGCACCTCGCGCGCGCCCGCGGCGCCACCTTCCGCTACGGCACGAAGGTGTCGCAGATCCTCGTGGAGCGCGGCCGCGCGGTGGGCGTCCAGCTCGAGACCGGGGAGCGGCTCGAGGCCGACGCCGTCGTCTTCAACGGTGACGTCTCGGCCGTGGCGACGGGGCTGCTCGGGCCCACCGTGTCCTCCGCGGCGAAGGCCACGCCGCGCGAAGCGCGCGCCCTCTCGGCGGTCACCTGGTGCATGTCGGCGAAGACGCGCGGCTTTCCGCTCGGCCACCACAACGTCTTCTTCGGCGAGCGGTACGACGACGAGTTCGACGCGATCTTCCGCAGGCGGGAGATCACCGAGCGCCCCACCGTGTACCTCTGCGCGCAGGATCGCGACGGCTCGGTGGCGCCGAGGGTGAACGGGGCGGAGCGCATGCTGCTCCTCGTCAACGCCCCGCCAGACGGTGACGTCCGCCCCGATGCCCCGGAGCACCTCGACGCAATCTGGCGCAGGACGGCGCGGCTGCTGTCGGAGTGTGGGCTCGAGCTCGACGAGGCCTCACGTACGACGACCGTCACGGCGCCCTCGGGCTTCGAGCGCCTCTTCCCGGCGACCGGCGGCGCGCTCTACGGGCGGTCGAACCACGGCTTCATGGGCACC
>JALOQF010000043.1 GCA_025459425.1 Myxococcaceae bacterium
CGCAGCGCGCTCACGACGAGCGCCGCGGGGCTTGTTCATCTGTCTCCGTCGCTCCCGAACTCCGTCACGTCCTGCAGGCGGACCGGTGGCCCCGGCGTCGCGCGCGTCGTCTTCTTCGTCGCCTTCCGGCCGGAAGGCCTCCCTGTCTCGTCCTCGGTGGCCGGCTGGGTCTCGACCACCGTCACGCCGGTGAGGAGGTTCTCGCTGCGGGTGCGAGCCTCTCCGCTGAGCGAGTCGCCGTCCCAGCGGTCGACGCCGATGAGCCGCACGAGGCCCTTCTCGAAGCGGAAGCGGTGGGTGGCGCTGTACGACTCGCGTGAGCCTCCCATCGACGTCACCGTGAGCACGCGCTTCGACACCGAGAGGTCGGGCGCGCCGCTTCCGCCCTTGACGCCCAGGCAGTCGAGGCACGCGAGCAGGCCCACGTTCGTGTCGACCCGGGTGAAGCCTCCGGCCTTCTGGCCGTGGAGCCACACGAGCGCACGCGGCTGGTCGACGTCGCCCGGCCCGAGGAGCACGACGACGAGGTCTTCCGGCGCCGCGCCGTCGAGGTCGGCCGCGAGCGTCGACTCGACCTTCCAGCCGCGCGGCGCGAAGTCCGCCGCAGTGGCCCCACGCTCGGGGACTCCGTCGAGCGGGTGCGCGAGCCCGTCGAGCGACCCACAGACGACGATGCCGTACACGAGACGAAAGAAGGCACGCATGCCGAAAGGCCACTCGACCCGGGCCCGGGCTGCAAGGCCGCTCGCGGCTCACCGCGCCCGAAAGACCTCGAAGAACTGTCGCGGCGCGCGCTTCTTCCGCACGCACACCGTCGTGTCCGGCAGGTAGCAGGCCGAGAAGCCCAGCCGTCGGTGGCCCGTGTGCGTCTTGCCCGAACGGTGCCACACGAGGTTGTGCAGGAGCACGCTCTCGCCTGCGCGCACGTCGAGGCAGACTTTCCGCGCGTCGGCCCCGAGGGCCTGCACCTGCTCGACCGGCACGACGCCGCCCAGGGGCGTGGCGAGGCCGCGCTGATGGGAGCCCGGGAGCACCTCGAGGCAGCCTCCGTCGAGCGGCGCGTCGTCGAGCGCCGTCCACACCTGGACCTGCGGGTCTTCGCTGAGGCCCCACAGCCGGCCGCCGTCCTGATGCCAGGGAATCTCGGTGCCACCGCCAGCAGCCTTGTTGAAGACGATGGCGCGGTAGAGCCGCACGCGCCCGGGAACGAGCGCGCGCACCAGCGGCTCGAGCGTGGGCAGGCCGATGAGCTCGCGAAACACCTCGTCGAGCTCGAGCTTCTCGAGCTTGCGGTAGGCCAGCGACGGGCCCTGCCACCCCAGCCCCAGCGGCGCGTCACGGTAATCGCCGGTCGTCGCGTCGAGCTGGAAGAACAGGCCTTCGTGGACGACGCGGCCGAGCATCAGGTCGTCCGCGCGCTGGCGCAGGCGCTCGAGCAGCGCCTCGGGCACCACCGGGCCGAGGCGGGCGTAGCCGTGCAGCCGGTAGTGCGCGATGGCCGCGTCGACGTCGAGCGTCATCGGGCGTAGCTCACGTCGGTGCCGTCGAGCGCCCTCGACACGTCGTCGATGCGGCGCAGGGCCTCGTCGGGCAGGCGCACGCGCGTCGCGGCGATGGCCACCTCGAGGTGCGCGACCGTCGCCGGGCCGACGAGCACTTCGTCGACGCCGGGCCGGTGGAGGAGGAAGGCGTAGGCGAGCGTGACGAGCTCGAGGCCCAGCTCCTGCGCCAGCCGCTGGAAGGCGCGCGCCCGCTCCCGCATCACCGGCGAGCCATAGCGGCGCTGGTAGAGCGCGTTCGACGCCACGCGAGCCGACGACGGCAGCGCCTGCTCCGGGTCCCGCGCCAGGAGGCCGCCCGCGAGCGGGTTGTAGACGGCCGTGGTCAGCGGGAACTTCCGCGTACAGGCGAAGTACTCGAGGTCGAGCTGCCGCACGGCGAGGTTGTAGAGCACCTGCGCGTGGGCCGGCCGGGGCAAGCCGCGCGCGTCACAGCGCAGCATCAGCTCGACGAGCTGCCAGGCCGCCATGTTCGAGACGCCCCAGCTCTTCGCCTTCCCCGAGGCCAGCACGGCCTCGATGCCGTCGAGCGACTCGTCGAACCCGGTGCGGCCGTCGGGGGCGTGCCAGAGGTACACGTCGACGAAGTCGGCCTGGAGCCGCTCGAGCGACTCGTCGAGGGCCTGCACGAGGCGCTGCCGCGAGAGGCCTTCGCGACGCCAGAGGCCCACCTTCGTCGTCAGGCGCACCCGCCCGCGCCGCGCCCCCAGCGCGCGCCCGAGAATGCGCTCGCACTCGCCGTCGCCGTAGAGGTTCGCCGTGTCGAAGGCGGTGATGCCCGCCTCGAGGGCCACGTCGACGATGCGGCGCGCCTCGTCTTCGCGGGTCCGGGTGCCGAAGTTCATCGTTCCAAGAGCGAGGGTGGCGCGCACGGCGTTCTGGGTATAGCCGAGGTGCCGAGAATGCCGCTCGACGTCACGATGCTCGAGGTGCCCGCCCGCTACGGGGCGATGACGACCCAGCTCGAGTGGGTTCGCGCCAGCCTTTCGTCGCAGCGCCCCGGCGACGTGGTGGTGCTCCCGGAGGCGGCGCTGACGGGCTACGTCTCAGAGGCGCTCGACTTCGACCTGTCTCGCTTCGCCGAGCCGCTCGAGGGGCGCCAGCTGGATGGGCTGCGCGCGCTCGCGCGTGACTTCGACACCGTCGTCATCGGCCCCCTCATCGAGCGGGACGACGAGCGCCTCTTCAACGCCCAGGTCGTCGTGACGCCGGTGGGCGAGCTGGTGGCGCACTACCGCAAGCGCCACCCCTGGTACCCCGAGACCTGGGCGACACCAGGTGACCGGCCCTGGCCACGCTTCGAGCTGGGCGGCTTCACCTGCTCGCTCGCCATCTGCTTCGACGTGCACTTCCTCGCCGACGAGGCGGCCGGGGCGCTCACGGGCGCCGACGTGCTGTTCTTCTGCTCCGCGTGGGTCGACGACGCCGGCGATTCACGGCCCGGCCACCTGGCGCCGCTCGCGCGACGCTTCGGCGTGCAGATCGTCAACGCGAACTGGGGCCGTGGGGCGCCGCGGGTGCCCGGGCAGGGCGGCTCGATGGTGCTCGACGCGAACGGCGACGTGGCCGCCCGACTTGGAGCCGCCGCCTCGCGACTCGACCGCTCGCTCACGCGTCGTTGAGGCGCGGCCACGCGAAGGTGCGCGCGCTCCCGACGTCGAGGGTGGGTCGATGGCGACGGCCGCGGCCTCGCAGTGCGTGTCCCCCCCACGGCTGGTCATCGATTGACGGGGCTCCCCACGTGCGTCATGGGCGGGGCGTGACGACGCTCTCCGAACGATTCCCCGCGGCGCTCGAGGCCCGGCTGGCCGCGAAGCTGCTCGACGACAAGCACCAGACGGCCTGCCGACTCTTCAACGGCTTCGTGGAAGGGCTGCCCACGCTCACGCTCGACCTCTACGGCACGACGCTGGTGGTGAACGACCACGCCGAGTCGAAGCGGGGCGACGAAGCGCTCGCGAAGGAAGCGGTCGAGCTGGTGCGCGCGAAGCTCCCGTTCGTCACGACGGCGCTGTGGAAGGTGCGCAACGCCGACGCGCCCGAGACGCGCAACGGCCTCATGCTGCTCGGCGACGAGAAGGCGCTGTGCCGCCGCGTGATGGAAGATGGCAACTGGTACGCGCTGTCGCTGCGGCTCAACCGCGACTCGAGCCTCTACCTCGACACGCGCGAGCTGCGCGCCTGGGCGAAACGTTCGCTCGCCGGCAAGCGCGTGCTCAACACCTTCGCGTACACCGCGTCGCTCGGCGTGGCCGCGAAGGCGGGCGGCGCCACCGAGGTGCTCAACACCGACCTCAACAACGCCTTCCTCACCGTGGGCCGCGACTCGTGGTCGATGAACGGCTGGCCACCGCGCCGCCCCGAGTTCCGCCCGGGCGACTTCTTCGACGTCGTCGGTCAACTCAAGCGCGACAAGCGCACCTTCGACTGCGTCTTCGTCGACCCGCCGCTCTTCTCGGTGACCGAGCAGGGCCGCGTCGACCTCATCTCGGACATGGAGCGGCTGCTCAACAAGGTGCGCCCGCTCATCGCGCACGACGGCTTCCTGGTGGCGGTCAACAACGCCGTCTTCGTGCCGGGCACCGACTTCCAGGCGGTGCTCGACCGCCTCTGCGCCGACGGCTACCTCTCGCTCGAGACGCGCGTGCCTGCCCCCGTCGACTTCACCGGCACCGAGGCCACGCGCGCCGGGACGCCCCGCGTCGATCCGTCACCCTTCAACCACTCGACGAAGATGGCGGTGCTGCGGGTGAAGCGCAAAGACGGGCGCAGCTGACGCGAGCCCCGTGACGCCTCGTCACGGCACCTGGTCCGCCCGACCGCACTTCGAGCCGCCGTCCGGCCGCGGTAGCAGGGCACCTCCTCCTTCCGACTCTCAGGTGACGACATGCTCAAGAAGCTCGGCCTCGGCCTCCTGGCGCTCCTCGTCGTGGTGGCCGGTGTCATCGCCAGCCGCCCGGCCGACTTCGCCGTCACCCGCACGGCGACGATGAACGCGCCGGCCGAGGTCGTCTACGCGCAGGTCATCGACTTCCACGAGTGGGCGAACTGGTCGCCGTGGGACCAGCTGGACCCTTCGATGAAGCGCGAGTACTCGGGCGCGCCCTCGGGCGTCGGCGCGAAGTACGGGTGGAACGGCAACCCCGACAACGTCGGCACCGGCTCGATGACCATCACCGACGCGACGCCGAACCAGTCGGTGGGCATCGACCTCGAGTTCAAGGAGCCCTTCCCCGCGAAGAACCGCACCCTCTTCGCGCTCGCCGCCGACGGCGCGGGCACGAAGGTGACGTGGACGATGACTGGCCGAAACGACTTCATGGGCAAGGCCTTCTCGCTCGTGATGGACATGGACAAGCTGGTGGGCAGCGACTTCGAGAAGGGCCTGTCGGCGATGAAGACGCGGGTCGAGGCCCGGGCGAAGGCCCTCGCCGACGAGCGCGCGGCCGCCGAGAAGGCCGCCGCCGAGACCGTGCCCGCACCAGCAGGCGACGCGGGCGCCCCCTGACGACACCGCGCTGGGCAAGCGACGCGAGGTGAGGTGAAAGCCGCGCCGTGGCCGACTCCTACTCGTTCGACGCGGCGTACTACCGGCGGTACTACGAAGACCCGAAGACGCGCATCTACGACCGCGCCCGGCACGCGCACCTCGTCGAGGGCGTGATGGGCCTGTTGTCGTGGTTCGGCTGGCCGGTGCAGTCGGTGCTCGACGTCGGCGCCGGCGTGGGCTGGTGGAAACAGTGGCTGTCGAAGCACCGAAAGGACGTGCGCTATCTCGGCACCGAGCTCGAGGCCGAGACGTGCCGCCGCTACGGACACCGCCAGGCCGACGTGCGCACGCTGCGCCTCGACGAGACGTTCGACCTCGTCGTCTGTCACGGGGTGCTGCCCTACGTCGACGACGCAGGGCTGCCGAAGGCCATCGCGAACCTGGCGGCCGCGTGCCACGGCTTCCTCTACCTCGAGGCCATCACCAGGAAGGACATCGCGGGCAGCGTCGACACCGAGCTCACCGACACGCGCGTCTTCCGCCGCCCTGGCGCCACCTACCGTCGCCTGCTCGAGCGCCACTTCCAGCAGGTGGGCGCGGGCCTGTGGGCGAAACGCGACGCGGGCATCGTGTTCTACGAGCTCGAGGTGCCTTCGCCGGGGCGGCGCCGCTGACGTCACGGGGGCGGCGGAATCGAGATGCCGCCCAGCTGGTCCCAGAAGTCGCACTCGGCGCTTCGCCAGCCCGCCACCGTCGACAGCGGCACGTCGATGCGCAGCAGCGGCTCGGTCGAGCCGTACCGGGGCCACGACGTCGTCGGGTCCGAGGGGTCGCCCGTGGCGGCGAAGCGCGTCCACAGCGCCAGCGTCGAGGCTTCGACCGCGACGTCCTCGGGCGCGGGCGTGGGCACCACTTCGCTCACCTTCTGGAAGAGGTACGCCAGCTCGATGCCGTGGAAGGCGCCTCGCGCGGGAACCGTGGCGCGCGCGAACAGGTAGCGATGGACGGGCACGCCCGGTTGTCCGAGCGCTGCGCTGCGCGCGCCGATGCGGGCCTGGCAGGTGAAGAAGGCGTCGCTCGTCACCTGAACGAGCGCGCGCCGGGGCGTTCCGTACGTGGCCACCGGGTAGCGTTGGATGACGGCGTTCACGGCCGCCGGGCCGACGAGCGCCGAGAGCGCGGCACGGTACTCGGCCTCTGAGGTGATGAGCGGCGTCGACAGCGCCGTCTCGTCAGTGTTCGAGCCGATGACGAGGGGCACCTTCGTGTGTGCGCCTGCCCGCATCGCCTCGGCCGGTACCTGGGGCAGCACCACCCCGTCCACCATGGGGCCCCAGCTCACCGTTGGCCGCCGCGCCCCCACCACCACCGGGACGAAGTACGCACGAATGAGCTGCTCGGGCGTGAGCGCGCGCAGACACGCTGGCACGTCGGCCGAGCCCGCGCACCCGGTGCCAGGCAGCCACGTGGCTCCTTCCTGTTGGCGGACCTGCCGTGTCAGCGCCGAGGTGCACGAGCCCGACTGCACGAGGGCGCGTTGGAACAGCCCGCGAGAGCCCGGCATCGACAGGTGCGTGCACGTGTTCACGGCGCCAGCGCTCTCTCCGAAGAGGAGCACCCGCGTCGGGTCGCCACCGAAGGCCGCGACGTTGCGCTGCACCCAGCGCAGCGCCGCCTGCTGGTCCTGCAGGCCATAGTTGCCCGAGGTGCCGCCGTCGCCCTCCGCATCGAGCGCCGGCAGCGAGAGGTAGCCCAGCACGCCGAGGCGGTACTGGAGCGTGACGACGACGACGTTGCCGCGCTGCGCGAGCCGCGTGCCATCGTAGAGCACCGCGCCCGGTACGTTGCCGACCGGCTCGGACGCTGAGCCGACGGTGTTACCGCCACCGTGGATGAAGACGAGCACTGGCAGGCCGGCATCAGGCGTCGCGCTCGCGGGCGTGAAGACGTTCACCGTCAGGCAGTCTTCGGCGCCTTCGATGGGAGCGCCGGCGTCGATGGGGGTGCCCTGCTCCATCGGCAACTGGGGGCACGTCGGGCCGAACGCGCTCGCCTCGAACACGCCCGGAAAGCACGTGAGGTCGTCGGCTGGCGGCCGCCACCGGAGCGCGCCCACCGGCGGCCTCACGTACGGAATCCCTCGGAAGGCGCGGCCTGCGGCGGAGGCTTCACCTCGGACGGCGCCGCGCTCGGTCAACACGACGTCGGCCGAAGGCGTGACTCCTGCGGAACAGTCGAGGCCCGCGTCGGCGAACCCAGCGTCAGCCGGCCCGGCGTCTTCGAGGATCACGCCACCATCGACGGGCGGTACCGGCATCCCACATGCCAGCATGACGACGCACCCCAGCCCAGGCCACACAGGTCGCATGGAAGTGCCAACACCTGCCAGCGAGGAAGGTTGTGCTCACTTCGTCACGCCGAGCGCCTCCTTGATGTCGGCGATGGGCTTCCCGCCGAAGCGGGCCTTCACCTGCGGCAAGGTGCCGAACGTGCGGGGCAGCATGCGGTCGATGTAGATGACGCCGTCGAGGTGGTCGGTCTCGTGCTGGAGGATCCGCGCCGGCCACCCCTTCACGCGCCACGTCACCGGCTCGCCCTTCTCGTCGAGGCCCGAGACTTCGACTTCACGCCACCGCTCGACGAGCGCGGCGTAGCCCGACACCGACAGGCACCCTTCGAAGAAGGTGACGCGCTCGTCGCCGATGGGCGTGAGCGTGGGGTTGACGATGACACGCAAAGGAACTGGCACGCGCTCTCGTTCGCCGAGCTCTCCTGGCGTGAGCGAAGCCTGCAGCTCGGCGCGGTCTTCGAGCACGAAGACCCGCAAGGGGACGCCGAGCTGCGGCGCCGCGAGCCCCACGCCCGGCGCCTGTCGCATCGCCTCGGTCATCCGGGCCACGAGCGCCTGGAACTCCGGCGTCGCCAGCTGCTCCTTCGTCACGTCCTTCGCGCGCTCGCGCAAGACGGGGTGTCCGACCTGGACGATGGGGTTCTCCACGGCGCCTCCGGCACGGGTGGCTTGCGACGAGGTGACACAGGCGGTGGCGAACACCGCCGCGAGGAGCGCGTACCTCACGGGGACAGCACCTCGACGTCGATGATTCGCGCAGGCCCTTCGATCGAGAGCGACCCACCTTCACCGACGAGCGGCCCCTGCCCGGCGAGCCGGACGACGACGCGCGGGCCTCCTCGCTGCACGCAGCCGCGCTGACCAGGCGAGGCACAGTCTGGCAACGGCGCACCGTTCTCGGAGAAGGCCTCGGCGGCTGCGGGCTCCGACACCCACGTGGTGCCATCGCGCTCGACGAAGCGGTCGACGCCCCCCGGGGCCCACCACACGCGGCGCTCGAGCGCGACGTCGTCGAGGTCGACCGTCGGCGGCTCGGCAGGGAGGAGCGTGTCGACGCGGTCGACGAGGCGAGGCACCACCGCGCCACGGCGGACCCACACCGGCAGCTCGGACATCGGCGCCGTCGCCATGACGTCGACCGGCCCCACGACGCTCCCGGAGCCATCGAGCGCGACCCACGTTCCCGCCGGTACGTGCACCGCGCGCTTCACCGCCCCCTCGTCGACGATGGGCGCCACCAGCAGGTTCTGGCCGAGCAGGTACTGGTCGCTCAACGTCCAGGTGGCGGCGTCGTCGGGGTACGCGAGGAAGAGCCCGCGCATGATGGGGACGCCCGTCGTCTCGGCCTCCTTCGCCAGCCCGTCGAAGTACGGGAAGAGCGAGACGTGCACCTTCGCCCAGCGCCCGAAGTGCGCGAGCGTCTCGGCGTCCTTCTCGAAGCTCCAGTTGTCGCGCGGGTCGATGCCGTGGTGCGTGCGCATCACGGGCGAGAGCGCGCCCAGCGTCGTCCAGCGGAAGAAGAGCTCCTTCGTCGAGTTGGGGTTGGTGCCCGACTGGTAGCCGGCGATGTCGTGCGCGTACGTCGAGACCCCCGCGAGGCCCAGGTTGATGCCCATGGGGATGACGGTGAACAGCCCGTCGTCGCGCTGAAAGCTCGTGCGCTGGTCACCCGCCCACACCACCGGCGCGAGCGCGTTGGTGCCGAACCAGCCCGCGCGGGAGAAGAAGGCGAGGCGGGCGCCGGTCGGGTCGCGCTCCTTCAGCACCTCGGCGTTGAGGCGAACCCACTCGGTGGGGTAGCGGTTGTGGGCCTCGAGCGCGTTCTCTCCGCTCGCCAGCACCGCGTCGTGCGGGAGCCACTCGCCGTAGTCCGCCATCCACCCCTTGAAGCCCTGGTCGAGCGACAGCCGCAGGTACCGCTTCACCCACTCGCGGGTCTCGGGGCGCGACAGGTCGGCGAGGCCCGTCGGTTTGAAGGTGACGCCGTCGAACAGGTACGGCGCGCCGCGAGACGTCTTCACGAAGTGATCGCCCGCGGTGGCCTCGGCGAAGATGCGCTCGTTCTCGACGATGAAGGTGTTGAAGTACGACTGCCAGTCGAAGCCCTGCGCGGCCAGCTCCGCGGCGATGGCCTCGGCGTCGGGGTACAGCGTGCGGTCGAGGTCCCACTCTTCCTTCAGCCGGTAGCCCATCGCGTTCTCGCGCCCGCCGCGGAAGTCCTCGGTCCAGATGGCGGACGAGGGAATGTCGTTGTCGCGCAGCACCTTCGCGATGCGCCGCACCTCGGAGGGCCCGAAGATGGCGTCGTTCCACGGGGCGAAGGCCATGGTCGGCGCCCGCGCGGGCCGCTGGAGCACTCCCGCCGTCGCGCGCGACAGCGCGGCCTTCGGTGAGTCGCCGTGGAAGAGCCAGAGCGTGAAGGCGTTGCTCCACACCTCGACGCGCCAGGTGCTCGCGTCACCGGTGCAGAGCTCGAACACGCTGCGCGCGTCGGACTCGGCGACGGCGATGAAGCCCCGGTTCGAGAGGAACGTCGGCATCGGGTAGCTCGACGCGTGGCGCGTGCCTTCGAGCATCCACGCCTCGGGGTACTCGTCGTCGACGGTGCGCTTGCCGATGCCGGGCTCGCTCGTCCACGCCGCGACGGTGTGGCCGCGGTGGTCGACGCCGTCGGCCTGCGCGCCAAACCCGAGGAAGCGGTCGTCTGGCAGACACGCGAACGAGAGCGACACCCGGTTCACCATCGGGTCGGCCGCCTTCACCTTCAAGGCGAGCGCGCCCTCGGTGGCCGAGGCTTCGACCGACACCACCACCGTGCCCGCCGAGTCGCGGTAGCCGCCCTTGCCTTCCGAGGCGTTCAGCGAGTCCCAGGCGAACTGGTTGGCCTCGGTCCACGGTTGGGTGCCGTCGGTGATGCGCCAGCTGCCGAACTGCATCTCGTAGCGGGCCCGGGCCGAACGAACGGCGGCCTGCGCGCGCGCCTGGCTGCCGCTGGCGCCGGTGACGAGCGCCTTCTCCTTGACCCGCACCGACAGGCTGCCGCGTTCGACCGGCAGCTCGAAGCCGGCCAGCGTGGGGACCGCCGGCGTACAGCCCACGACGAAGACCGCGAGGAGGACGGCGCGCATGGCCTGCTTGTAGCGCACGCCCATCGACTCGCTTAACAGAGAGGCACCGATGCGCTGGCTCGAGTGGATTCAGACGTTGACGACCATCTCGCAGCGCGGGCTCGCGTACTCGAAAGACCCCTACGACCGTGAGAACTACGAGCTCGTGCGCACCCTCTGCGCCGAGATGATCGCCACCGGCTCCGGGGCACCGCTGTCCGACATGGTGTCGGCCCTGGCGAGCCAGAGCGGCTACCCGACGCCGAAGGTCGACGTGCGCGCCGTGGTGGTGCGCGAGGGCCGGCTGCTCCTGGTGAAAGAGACGCAGGACGGGCGCTGGGCGCTGCCTGGCGGCTGGGCCGACCTCGGCGTCTCACCGGCCGACATGGCCGCCAAAGAGGTGCGCGAAGAGACGGGCTTCGAGGTCCAGGCGACTCGCCTGCTCGCGCTGTTCGGCAAGAAGCTCGACCCGAAGAGCGTCTTCAGCGTCTACAAGCTCATCTTCCTCTGCGAGCTCGTTGGAGGCGCGGCGCGGCCCAGCCACGAGACGAGCGAGGTGGGCTTCTTCGCGCGCGACGCCCTGCCTGAGCTGTCGCTGCACCGCACCCACCCACGTCACCTCGAAGCGGTCTTCGCGCGCCTCGACGACCCCGGGCTATCGACGTTCTTCGAGTGATGGATTTGGTGGAGCCACACCTCTCTTTGGAGCAAGCACCCCGTGATGCCCTGGTTCCTGTGGACGGCCGCGTCGTTGGCCGTGGTCTTCGTCGTCGGCTGGTTCGTCGTGCCGGGGCTCCTGCGGAGCCTCATCAAGCGGCGCCTGTCGAACTACCGCACCGAGTTCACCGTGCCCGACGCCTCGAAGCCCGAGCGGCTCGAGGGCAAGCGGCGGGTGGCCGTGTTGGGCGGCGGCGTCGCTGGCCTGACGGCTGCCATCACGCTCGCGCGGCGCGGGTTCGAGGTCGAGCTGTTCGAGTCGAACGCCTACCTCGGGGGCAAGCTTGGCAGCTGGAAGGTGCCGCTGGGGCCAGGCGAAGAGGCCTGGGTGAGCCACGGCTTCCACGCCTTCTTCGCCAACTACTTCAACTTGAACCGCTTCCTCGACTCGCTGGGCCTGCGGCGTGAGTTCATCAGCATCGGCGAGTACGTGATTCTCGGCACCGACGGCGCCGAGGTGCGCTTCGGCCAGATGGAGACGACGCCGGTCTTCAACCTGCTCTCGCTCGCGCGCAACGGCGTGTACCGCTTCCGCGACGTGCTGAAGGCGCCGGCGCGCGACGTCTTCGGCGTGTTCCTCGAGTACGACGAGAAAGACACGTTCTCGCGCTACGACGACGTCTCGTTCGCCGACTTCGACCGGCTCGCGAAGCTGCCGCCGCGCCTCAAGCTCGCCTTCAACACCTTCGCGCGCGCCTTCTTCTCGGACGAAGACAAGCTCTCACTGGCCGAGCTCATCAAGTCGTTCCACTTCTACTACCTCGGCCAGGACGGCGGGCTCGTCTACGACTACCCGGTGCACGACTACGAGCCGCAGTTCCTCGCGCCGATGCGCGCCGAGCTCGACCGGCATGGCGCAAAAGTGCACCTGTCGACGCGCGTCGAGTCGCTCGAGCGCACGGCCAACGGCTTTCGCGTCAACGGCACGCCATTCGACCGCGCCGTGCTCGCCACCGACGTCGTCGGCGCGCGCGCCATCATGTCGCAGGCCACGGGCATCGACGCGGCGCTCAAGGCCCCGTTCGAGAAGCTCGAGACGGGCCAGCGCTACGCGGTCTTGCGCATCTGGATCGACAAGGACGTGCGCACGGGCTTCCCGCCCTTCGTCATCACCGACCGCGTGAAGGTGCTCGACGCCTTCACGACGTACCATCGCTTCGAGCACGAGGCGCAGGCGTGGACGAAGCAGCACGGCGGGGCGGTGCTCGAGCTGCACTGCTACGCGGTGCCGGAAGACCTCTCGCCCGAGCAGGTGCGGCAGGCCCTGCTCGACGAGTTCGAGCGCTTCTTCCCCGAGGTGAAGGGCTACACGCTCAAGCACGAGGCCTTTCAGCTGAACCGCAACTTCACCGCCTTCCACCTCGGCATGTACCGGCACCGGCCCGGCGTCGAGAGCGGCGTGCCCGGGCTGGTGTGCGCGGGCGACTGGGTGAAGCTGCCCTTCCCCGCGATGTTGCTCGAGGCGGCGTGCGCGAGCGGGCTGTGCGCGGCGAACGTGCTGTTGCGTGAGGTGGGGCTCCGCGAAGAGGCCGTCTCGGCCGTGCCCGGCAGGGGGCTCATGGCTGGTGTCCCGCCGCCGCCGGCCCGGAAGCTCCTCGTCCCCGGCGCGGGCAAGACGGCGCCATGACGGCGCGGCCCACGATGCTGGTGACGGGCGCCAACACCGGCATCGGGCTGGCGACCGCCACCGGCCTCGCGCGGCGTGGCGCGAAGGTGCTCTTCGCCGGGCGCTCGCGCGAGAAGACCCTCGCCGCCATCGAGCAGGTGCGCCGGGCCACCGGCAACGACGACCTGCACTTCGTCGAGCTCGACCTGGCGAACCTCGAGCAGGTGCGCGCCTGCGCGACGACGCTGAAGGCCTCGGAGCCGCGCCTCGACGTGCTGGTGCTCAACGCCGGGCTGGTGCGCGTGCGGGCCCTCACCGCGCAGGGCTTCGAGACGACCTTCGGCGTCAACCACCTGGGCCACATGCTGCTGACGCTGCTGCTCGAGCCGCTCCTGGTGAACGCTGCGCCAGCGCGCGTGGTGGTGGTGGCGAGCCGCGCGCACGAGCGCACGAACCGGCCCATCGACTACGAGACGCTCCGGCGGCCGACGGCGACGTACTCGGGCTGGCGCGAGTACCAGCAGTCGAAGCTGGCCAACATGTTGTTCGCGTTCGAGCTCGCGCGGCGGTGGAAGAACGAGCGCATCAACGTGTACGCGCTCCACCCGGGCGTCATCGCCTCCGACATCTGGCGGGCGGCGCCCACGCCCCTGCGGCAGCTCGGCATGCTGTTCATGCGCACGCCCGAAGAAGGCGCCCGCGCGAGCCTGCATTGCGCGACGTCAGACGCTGCAGCTGGCGAGACGGGCCGGTACTACGACGAAGACGGCTCGCATCGCCGGCCCAGCCCGCTGGCGCTCGACGAGGCGGCGCAGGCGACGCCGTGGGCGTACTCGATGGACGCGCTCGCCCCGTACCTGTGATGGCTCCCTGACGCAGGAACACGTCTGGGTGCGGTCCTTCGGCCATGAGGTGCCCGTACGCCGCTGGGAGCGACGTCGACTCACTTCAGGGGCAGGGCCCGCCGTCGGGCAGCGAGCCACCGTCTGGGCGGTCGGCGTCACACCCGTCGGGCAGCCGCGCGAAGCCACACTTCTTCTTGCCCTCGGGCGTGTCGACGAGGCGGCAGTCACATTCCTGCACAAGCGCGGCGCAGGCCTCGTTGTCCGCGGCCGTCACGCTCGCGACCCCTTCGGCCGAAGCGGCGCGTTGCAAGCAGGTGTTCCGGTCGAAGCTCGACTGCTGGCACTCGCACAGGCGCTCCGAGAGCTGACGGCAAGGGCTCTTGCAGCCAGCGGAGAGGACGACGAGGGCGAGGGAGACGAACACCGGCTTCATGCGGCGGGCACCCTGCCACAGTCCGGCGGCGCCTGCGTGGGGAAGTGCAGCACGCTCAGCGGGCTCCGAGCGCCGCGTGGACGGTTTCGCGGAAGTAGCGCGCCGCGAGCCCCACCGTGCGCGGCGCAGAGTCAGGCGTTCGCGTGAGGGAAGGCGCGACCTCCATGACGTCGCCGCCGAGCAGGCCCACTTCGGCGCCCAGGCGACGAATGAGGGCCACCACCCAGTCGGGCTCGAGGCCTTTGGGCTCGGGCGTGCCCGTGGCGTCGGCCCAGGCCGAGTCGGTGCCGTCGATGTCATTGGAGAACAACACGCCCGACACGCCCGTCGCTTTCACGTGGGCCAGCACGTCGTCGAGCGCGCGCTCGGGGTTCTCGAGCACCTCGCGCGCCCAGAACTGACGCACGCCCAGTGACGACTCCCAGTGCTCGCGCGAGCGCAAGGTGGCGCGAATGCCCACCTGCGTGAGGCGCCCGCGCCGGCCCAGCACCTCGTTCGCGTGCCAGCTCCAGGTGGCGAAGCAGTACTTCACGCCCAGCCGCTCCTCGAGCAGGTCGGTGTGCGCGTCGCTCTGCACGATGCCCCAGGGCGTACTGCCTCTCGCGCGGTGGAGCGGCCGCACGACGGGCCACGCCGTCGAGTGGTCGCCGCCCAGAGTGAACACCTTGAGGTGCGGGTTGAGCGTGAGGAGCAGCGTCCACGCGCGCTCGGCGATGGAGAGCGGCGAGACGGGCAGCGTCGCGGCCTCGGGGTGATGCGGGTAGAGGGCCTTGCGGCTCGCGGCGAGCTGGGCTGGCGACAACATGTCGTCGTGGAGGAGCTGCGGGACGACGAAGACGTCACCCACGTCGATGAGCCCGAGCGCCTCGCAACGGGCCGGCCAGTCGCCGTCGTCGTCGAGCAACCGCGCCCGAATCGCCTGGGGGCCCAGGTTGGCGCCGCGCTGAAAGCCAGCGCCCACGTCCGAAGGAATGCCGAGCAGCACCCCGCGCGCCGTGGCCACGCGCTCGAGCGCCTCGCGGAACCGCTGCTGCACCTCGTCGTCGGTCGACACCCGGTAGAGCGCGCGCTGGAGCCGCTGCTGCTCGTCGCGGCCCGTCGACACGAGGTACAGCCCCGCGCCGGAGGGCTTGAGGATCGTCGCAAGCTCGTCGAACGGCGTCATGGGACAGGTCATGCCGAAAGCCAGCGCCTCCGACAAGCCGACGTGTCGGGCGACTACCCGGAGGTCGTCGTGAGTGGCGGGCCGACTGCGCCTCGCCCTCCGTTTCGTCGGCTCTCCTCAGCTCCCCGCCCAGCACGGCGAGCGTGACGCCCCCTCGCCGAGCGGCTCCACTGAGCGGGCCGGGTCGACTATGCCCCGCGGTGTCGTGGTCTCTGTGTCGCCCCCCGTCCACAAACGCCTCAAGCGCTTCCTGCGCTACCTCGTCATTCGCGGCGCTGCGGCGGTGGCGTCTTCTTTTCCCGTGAGGTGGGTTTCGGGCCTCGGAGCCTGGCTCGGCCGCGTCGGCTTCGTCATCGCCCGCGCGGAGCGCCGCAAGGCCCTGCGCCACCTCGAGCTCGCGTTTCCCGAGAAGTCCGAGGGCGAGCGCGTGGCGCTGGCGCGCGCCAGCTTCGAGCACCTCGGGCGCTGCGTCGGCGAGCTCGTCTGTGCGCGGCAGATCGACCAGCACCTCGACGAGTGGGTCGTGTGGCCGGCGGCCGACCGCGCCGTGTTGGACGCCGCGCTGGCGCGGGGCAAAGGCGTGCTCTTCATCTCGGGCCACGTGGGCAACTGGGAGCTCACCGCCCGCGGCGTCACCGCCAGGGGCTACGACGGCTCGAGCATCGCCCGTGAGGCGAGCGACCCGCGCACGACGGCCCTCATCGAGAGGCTCCGCGCGTCGGGCAACACCGGCAGCATCTGGCGCGGCCACCCGGGTGCGGCGAAGGCGATGCTCAAGCAGCTGCGCGCGGGGAAGATCCTCGGGCTGCTCATCGACCAGGACACGAAGGTGCAGTCGGTCTTCGTGCCCTTCTTCGGCCGGCTCGCCGCCACGCCTCGCGCCGCCGCCGACCTCGCGCTGCGCACCCGAGCGGCCCTCATCGTCGGCACCTGCCCGCGCGTCGCGCCGTTCCGGTACCAGCTCTCGCTCGTCGAGGTGCCGCTGCCCGACGGCGACACCGAGGCCGACGTCGTCGCGCTCACGGCCACCCTGACGCGGCGGCTCGAAGACGTCATTCGCGAATACCCGGCCCAGTGGGTGTGGATGCACGAGCGGTGGAAGCGCCGGCCGGCCGACGAGGCGTCGCCCGCGGGTGACGTCGCGAGTCGAGTCACGCCCGCGACGCCGCAGTGAGCCCGGCCTCGGGGCAGCCCCCGGGTGGTCCCTCGCGGGGCTCGCGCTCGCGCTGTACCGATGACGGCTCCGTCAGTCGGCTGAGCCACGCGCACTCCGACCGAGGCCTCAGCGCTGGAGCTCGGCCACCAGCCCATTCGCCTCGGCCAGCAACCCGGCCACGGCGTCATGCGCCTGCTGCGTCAACGCATCGCGCGCGTCGAGGCTCAGCCCCTTCGTCTCGAGCGGCCGGCCAATGACGAGCGCGGCGGGCTTCGGGCGAATGGCGACGGTGCCCTTGGGCAGAATCGCGTGCGTCCCCGCGATGGCGGCGGGCACCAGCGGCACCTGCGCCTCGAGCGCCATGATGGCGGCGCCCTTCTTGAACGGCTTGAGCACGCCGTCGTCGCTCCGCGTGCCTTCGGCGAAGAAGACGACGCTCACCCGCTCTCGCACCTGCCGCGCGGCCTCGTTGAGCTTCGCCTTGTCGCCGTCTCCGCCAGTGCGGTCGACGAAGACGTTGCCGGCGCGCTCGAGCGCGTAGCCGAACACCGGCACCTTGCGCAGCTGCGCCTTGGCCACGAAGCGGAAGTGCCTCCGAACGTGCCGGTACAGCACCATCGCGTCGAAGTTCGACTGGTGGTTGACGCACAACACGAAGTTGCCCGGAGGCAGGTGCTCGAGCCCACGGCACACCGTCTTCACGCCCGACACGCGCAGCACCGAGTCGGCCCAGAGGTGAATCGCCGGGTCGGGCGCGCGCTCGTCGAGGTACGACAACGCCGTCACCAGCGACGAGAAGGTGCCGGTGAGGCCCACCAGGCCTGCGCCCGACACCGCCGTTCGAAGGAGCTCTTTCACACGAAGTCCTTTGCGGGGAACAACAAGACGTCGGCGATTTGAGTGTGTTCGAGCATCAGCATCAACACCCGATCGAGGCCGACCGCGATTCCGCCCGACGGGGGCATGCGGCCCACGGCCTCGAGGAAACGCTCGTCGAGCGGGTAGACGGGGCGACCGAGCGAGCGCCTCAGCGCCTGCTCTTCGACGAGGCGGCGGCGCTGCTCGACGGCGTCGGTGAGCTCGGAGAAGCCGTTCGCGAGCTCGACGCCCTGCACGTAGAGCTCGACGCGCTCGGCGACGCTCGGGTCCGACGGCTTGAGCCGCGACAGCGACGCCATCGACGCCGGGTACTCGATGAGGAAGGTGGGCCGCTCCTGCCCGAGCCGGCGCTCCACGCGCTCGAGGAAGACGTGGAAGAAGACGTCGTCGAAGCCCGTCGAGGTGCCGGTGTAGATGCCGCGCGCGTCGGCGGCGCGTTTGAGCGACGGCCCGTCGGTCAACACCCGCAGGTCGAGCTCCGCGTGGCGCAGCATGGCGTCGCGAACGGTGAGGCGCTCCCACGGCGTCTTCGAGAAGAGGGCGCGGTGTGGCGCCACGGCCTGCTCGCCCGCCGACAGCACCCGCTCGAGGTCGGCCATGATGGCCGTGTAGTCGGCGTGCGGCCGGTAGAACTCCAGCATCGTGAACTCGGGGTTGTGGTGCCCCGACACCTCACCGTTGCGGAACGTCTTGCAGAGCTGGAACAGCGGCGGGCAGCCCGGGTCGGCGAGCAGCCGCTTCATGGCGTACTCGGGGCTCGTCTGGAGCGCGAGCGTGCGGCGCGTGCCCACGTCCGTCTGTGGAACGAAGGGCACCTCGAAGGGGTCGATGTGGGGCTCGAGGCCCGGCGTGGGAATGAGGCACGGCGTCTCGACCTCGAGGTAGCCCATGGCCACGAAGGCACGCCGGAGCGTGGTGAAGAGCGTCTGGCGAGCCCTGGCGGCGGCCCATTGCGTCGGCGTCGGCATGCGAGGGCGTCTGCCACGAAGGCGCGGCGTCGGCACCCTCCGTGCACGAGCACACGCGTGAAGCCCGACCGGCGGTGCTTCGTCTGCGCCCCGTCGCCAGAGCAGCCGCTCCTCCGGCGACCCAGCGCGGGGACGCGCCCATTCAAGCCGATGCCCGGCGACGCGCGGCGAAGCCGGCAGGCGCGTGGCCACGTGGACCTGACGGGCAAGGCTCGCGAGTCGACGCGGGGAGCCCTATGGAGTCGCCATGGCTCGTTCGAGTTTCGTGGTGTGTCTCCTGCTCTCGGTCTTCGCCTGCCCGCGCCCGGAGTCGAGCGTCACCCCCGACCGCGCCGCCACCGATGCCGGCGTCACCGTCGACCCGGAGCTCGAGCGACTCCGCGCCGGTGTCGCCCAGCTCGAGCGTGAGCTCTCCACCGCGACGAGGGCGGCCGACGAGGCGCTCTGGGCCCACTGGACGACGGGCGCGCCGCTCGACGCCGGGGTGCTGGCGGCGCGCCGGCTCCTCGTCGCCACGCCACAGCGCCTCCAACTCCTCGAGCAGGCGAGCTCGCGCGGCGTCGACGACCCGCGGGCCCTCGGCATCCTCGAGAGCACGCTCCGCGCGGAGGCCCTGGTGGCGCAGCTCGACGTCGACGACGTGGGCGCCCTCGAGGCGGCGCTCACGTTCCCCGCCGAGGGGAAGGAGGTTCGCTGGCGGGACCTCAATCGACTGCTGGCGACCGAGAAGAGCGCGCTCAAGCGCAAGACGTTGTGGAGCGCCTCGCTCTCGGCCGCCGAGAAGCTCGACGCGGCGCTCGCTCAGCGTGACGCGAAGCTCGCCCAGGCGGTCGCGCCGGAGCGGCCGTTCGACGTGTATGCCGAGCAGCGCGACGTGGAGCCCGAGGCCATGCGGCGAGTCGCCGAGGGCGTCTTGACCCTCACGGGCGAGGCGTGGCGGCTGACGCTCGAGCGCCTCAACGCGGCCGACACGAAGCTGCCCGTGGCTTCGTTGACGCGGGCCGATCTTCCCAGGCTCATGCGCGTGCCGGCCGACGTCGAGCTCGCGTTCGACAAGAAGGTGCTGGCCCCGCGGGCCATCGAGCTGTTGAGCGGGCTGGGCCTCTACGGCCGCCCCGGGCTGACGCTCGACCTGACGGACACCTCGAAGAAGCACCCGCTGCCGCTCACCGTCGCCCCGGGCGGCCCGGCGGACGTGCGGGTGAGCGTGCGTCCGCTCGGCGGCCTGCGGGACCAGCAGCTCCTCCTCTCGGAGCTGGGCGTCGCGCTCGCGCTCCATCACGCCGCGACGGGGCGCTTCGTCTTCGACCGCCTCGGTGACCCCGCCCTCGCGCAGGCCACCGGCGAGCTGCTCGCGCTGTTGCCACTCGAACCTGCGTGGCTCGAGTCGGTCGGTGTTCAGCCGCAGGCCCAGCAGGCCATCGTCGACAGCGTGACGACGCAGCGCCTCTTCACCATTCGCCGCGCCGCTGCCGTGTACCTCGCGCGCCTCGACGCAGTGGAGCGCTCCGATGCCGAGTCGAAGACGCGCGCCGCCGCCATCTTCACGCGCGCCCTCGGCGTCACCCACACCGAGGCCGACCTGGTGCGGCTCCGCCTCGACACCGACGACGCGCTCCGGTCGGCGACGACGCTTCGCGCAATGCTGCTCGCCGAGCACCTTCGCCAGACGCTCGCCTCGACCTACGGGCCCGCGTGGTTCAAGGAGACCGCCGCTGGAGAGGCCCTGCGCGAGCTGTGGCGGGCCGGCACGTCGGTCGCCGCCGAAGACCGCATCGCGCCGCTGGGTGACGCGCTGACGGCCTTCTGGCAACGCACGGTGACCATCACGCCCGTCGGCCAGCCACGAGACGGTGGTGTGGTGGTGGGCGAGTGGCCGACGCCGCGAGACGCCCCGGAGCGCCCGATGTCGACGGCGCGCGCGTGGCCGCGCCCGATTGGGCCCACCGATGGAGGACGACAGGTGCGCGACTGGCCCCAGATGACGCCACGGACCATCGAGCGACGGTGGGTTCCTCGCCCGTGGCCACAGCCGCTCGAGCGACGCATCGAGCGCCCCGACGCAGGCCCCTGAGCGCAGCCGCCTGAAGCGAGCGGTGCTGCCAGGCGTGGCCCTCGCGGTGCTCCTCGGGAAGCGCTGCGGCCCCGACGGTGTGGTGGGCCTCGCCCGCGCGGCGCCTCAGCGGCGCATGAGGAAGCGCACGGCGTCGACGAGCGCGGCGACCAGGCCCTTCTGCTGAATCGCCTCGAGCTCCCCGCCATCGAGCCACGCGCCATGGCAGTGCCCGCAGACGTCGAGCACCACCTTGCGATCGCGCTCGCTCTGCACCTTCCCGAGGTGACGCGCTGGTACGCAGCGGGGACACGTGAGCAGCTCGGCCTGCAGCTCCGGCGGAGGCACGTGCCGCAGCTCGAGCCACTGCACGTCGACCACCTGCTCGAGGCGCGACAAGTCCTGCTGCTCGAGCCACACGCCGCCGCAGCGGGTGCAGCCCAGGCCCTGCACCTCGGGCGTTCGTTCATCGGGCGCCACGGCCTCGAGCGTCACGGTGCATCGCGGGCACTGCATACCGCCCTCCTTCACGACGACGCCGCGGCTCCCACCTGGGGAAGCCGCGGCGCCAGAACCGGACCGACGAAGGCTTCCGTCAGAGGAGCTTCATCAGCTCGGCCTTCTTCGCGTTGAACTCGTCGTCGGTCAGCAGGCCCGCGCCCTTCAGCTCGTTGAGCTGCTTGAGGCGGTCCATCACCGAAGGGCCGGCAGACGCGGCCGCGGCCGCCGCGGGCGCCTGCTGCTGCACCGCCTGCTGCTGGTTCGCCTGGTTCTGGTTCATGAACATCTGGGCCATGCCGAAGCCCATGCCCATGCCCATGCCCCCCAGCGCGTTGCCGGCGCCGCCGCCTCCTTCACCGCCGCCCTTCGCCATGCCCTCGGCCGCGCCGAGCATCGCCTGGCCCTGCGCGTACTGCTGGAAGCCGCCGGCGAGCCGCGAGTACGCCACGTCCTTCGAGAGCTTCTTCAGCGTCGCCTCGTCCTCGGGCTTGATGCTGATGGTGAAGTTGCCGAAGGACGTGATCTTCACGCCGTAGTTCTGCGTGTGCTTGTCCATGCCGGCGATGACTTCTTCTTCGATCTCCTCGGTGTACGCGCCCGAGGTGACGTCGAGGAGCGGCCACTTCTTCTTCACCAGCAGCTCGGCGATGCGGTCCTTGATGACCTTCATCACCTGGCTCTTGAACCAGCCGACGAAGCTCTCGTTGCTCGTCTTCTGCAGACCCACCATGCCGACCAGCAGCTTCTCGGGGTCGACCACGCGCTGCGCGAAGTCGCCGTACACCATGGTGCCGATGGCGAGGCCCGTCTCGGGGTCGCGCGCGTCACCGATGGGGCCGCCGAACTTGATCTGCGTGAACTCGCGCGTGCTGACGAAGTAGATCTCGGCGATGAACAGGTCGCCGCCGGTGACCTTCTCGAGCAGCTTCGAGAGGAAGGGAATGTTGTTCGACTCGAGGTTGTGGCGGCCGGGGCCCAGCTTGCCGACGACCACGCCGTCCTTCACGAAGAGGCACATCTCGTCGGCCTGCACCGTGAGCTGCGTGAAGGCCCGGACGTTGCGCTCCGGGTACTTGTAGATGATCTGATCCTTCGCGTCGTCGGCGCGCGCGATGAAGTTCCGCTTGGCTTCCGCGGCGGCTGACGAAGCGACGTTCTTGATCGAATCGAAGATTCCCATCCCATCCTCCAGCGAAGGGCGCCGAAAGGGCCGGCGCTCCGAAGTGACACGACGTGGCGCTCAACGCACGAGCGGGCGGACCATTGCATGAGGCCCCCCTGCCGCAAAGGACGGGAATTTCACGGGACCTCATGGTGGAGTCGACGCGATGGATGAGCGGCTGCACAAACACGGGCGCTTCTTCGACGTCTGGTCACGCTTCTACCGGAACAACCTGTTCGGCCGGGAGCTGCGGCGCATTCAGCGCCTGGCCATCGAGCGCCTCAAACTGGTGCCGGGCCAGGTGGTGCTCGACCTCGGCTGCGGCCCGGGAGACGGCGCGGCCCGCATCGCCCAGGCTGGCGCCCTCGCGGTGGGGCTCGACTACTCGGCGGGCATGATCGACACCGCGCGCCGGGAAGCGACGCTCACCGGCCGCCTCGTTCGTGGAGACGCCGGCCGCCTGCCCTTCCGCGACGGCGCGTTCGACAAGCTCGTCTGCACGAACTCGTTCCACCACTACCCGGACCACTTCCAGGCGCTCTGTGAGATGCGGCGGGTGCTCAAGCCCGGCGGGCTGCTGGTGCTGGTCGACCCCCGGCGCGATCACCTCTTCGGCTGGGGCGCCATCGACCTGGTCGAGAACGCCATCTTCGGGCTCGAAGAGGTGCGCATCTTCTCGGTGACGCAGTGGTGCCAGCTGCTGGGTGAAGCGGGCTTCTCGGACTACCGCGTCGACCGCGGCCGCTTCTGGAGCCCCGTGGAGTGGGCCGAGGCCTTCATCGAAGCGCGGGCCTGACGGGGCCTTCAGCCCTCGAGCGCCGCGCGCACGTCACGGGCCGCCTTCACGCCCGAGCGCACCGCGCCCTCCATGTAGCCCTGCGCCTCGAGGCTGGTGTGCTCTCCGGCGAAGAAGACGCGCCCCTCGGGCTCGCCCTCGCAGCCGCGAAAGGCCGTCACCTGCCCGGGCGCATAGAGCGCGTAGCCACCCTTCGCGAAGGGCTCGTCGGCCCAGGGCACGGTGACCTGCTCTCCCGGGCGCGCCAGGGCGCGGGTGCCGGGGAAGACCCGGTTGAGCACCTCGAGCATGGCCGAGCGGCTCAGGTCGTCGTCGACCTTCCCGATGAGGCGGCCATCGGTGCCGCCGGTGAAGAAGGTGACGACGCCGTGCTCGCTGTCCTGCATGCGGGTCGCGTCCCAGCAGTACGGGAACCCGGTGTCGCTGAGCACCGTGCCCGACGAGTCGAGCGCCCGCCAGGGCTTGCCGGTGATGCCGACGCACACCTTGCTCGCGGCGCCGTAGTGCAGCTCGGCGATGGCGCGCTTCTTCACGTCCGACAGCGGCACCGACAGCTTCACCTCGCGCAGCGTGCTGAAGGGCAGCGCCAGCACCACCGCCTCGGCCGGCTCGCGCACGTCCTTGCCGTCGACGTCGAAGGTGAGCTCGAACTTGCCGGAGCCCCGCTCGTCCAGCGCCGTCAGCCGGTGGCCGAGCTTCACGGTGCCGTCGGGCAGGCGCTTCGACAGCAGCTCGGCGATCTGCCCGGCGCCGCCGCGCACGACGTAGCGCTCGTCGCTCTCGGGCCCGGTGCCCACGACTTCCTGGAGCAGCACCAGGGCGCTCACCTCTTCGAGGCTGCCGCCGTAGAGCGAGATGAAGTCGGCCTCGAGCACGGTGCGCAGGCGGTCACGCGGAATGCGCATGCGGTCGAGCCAGTCGGACGCCGATTGCCGATCGAGCTCCTTCTCGTGAGCGTCGAAGGACGTGTAGGTGACCTCGGCCGGGTCGAACGGGTGCGAGGCCATGGCGCGCACGACGGCCTCCTTCATCTTCTGCTCGAACACCTCGAGCTCGTCTTCTCCGAAGATGTCGCCGTGCATGTACGCGAGCGTGTCTTGCACGTCGTCGTCTTCCCACGTGTCCTCGAGCTCGAGCCCCAACGCCGACACCATGCCGCGCACCTGGTCGTGCCACGAGTCGACGAACTCGCCGCCGAGGTCGACGGTGCGACCGGGGAACACGGCGCGCTCGGTGTAGGTGCGGCCGCCGACGCGCGCGCCCGCCTCGTACACGGTGACGCCGATGCCGGCCGCCGCCAGCCGGGTCGCCGCCGACAGCCCGGCCAGCCCGGCGCCCACCACGGCGACGCGGGACGGGCCTTCGACCCGGATGAGGCCATCTCGCTTGACGCACGCGAAGAGCGACGACGCCGAGAGCCCGGCGAGCACCGTGCGGCGATCGAGCCCGACACCACCGGGCCGACGACCGCTGGCCATGCGACGAAGACGTGGAAAGAGTCGACGAGCCATGAACGTACCTCCCGGCACCGGGTCAAAGCGCCACCGACGCAGGCTGACAAGCGTTCTTCAGCCCCAGCGCGACATGAGGCGCTCGCGGTCGAACAGCCGGCGGGCGACGACGACGATGGCCACGTCGAGGAGCAGCACCAGCGCGCCGATGAGGGCGTAGTACCCCAGCCCTGCCTTGAGCCACCCCGCGAACTGCCCGGCGGCCAGCCCGACGAGGGGCAGCACCATGAGGCCCGAGAGCTGCTGCGCGAGCCGGGAATCTCCGACGCGGGCGCTGATGAGCACGGCGACGCCGTTGCCGAAGAACGCAAAGAGGGGCGCGATGACGAGCACCCCGAACGCCCACATGCGGTTGGGCAGCACCAGCTCGTGCGCGAGCGGCCAGGCCACCACGTCGACGCCGACGCACAGGAGCGAGAAGGCCAGCAGGCACACCGCCACCGACGGCACCAGCGACGCGAGCGACTTGCCGACGACGAGCTCGAGCGGCGTCACCGGAGAGGCGAGCAGCGGCTCGAGCGTACGCTTCTCCTTCTCGCCGGCCACCGCGTGCGACGAGATGAGAATGGGCACGAAGACGGGCATCACCAGGTAGATGGTGAACCAATCGGCGAGCACCTTGTCGACGAGGAAGCGGGCCGCGTTCGAGAGGTCGACGGACAGATCGTAATAGAGCGCGAGCGCCTTCACGCCCGAGTCGGTGGGGTTGCGCACGTAGGCCCAGACGACGCCGAGCGGCGTGACGACGATGACGAGCGGGAGCGTCAGCATCGACCAGACCAGCCCGCGGTTCTTGCGCAGCTCGAGCACGTCCTTGCGGAAGATGGCGAGCGCGCGGGCAACGCTGAAGCTCATGAGGCGTCGGCCTCTTCTCGCACCAGCTCGAGGTAGGCCTCTTCGAGGGGCCTCGCGGCGCGGTGAGCGGCCGTCACGCGCGCCCCGGCGGTGACGACGCAGGCGATGACGTCGGGGGCCTGCGCCTCCGAGTCGAGGAGGACCCGGAGCCGGCTGCCCTCGGCCTGGGCGACGACGCGGAACGGGAGCGCCTCGAGGGCCGGTGCCCACCTGGCGGCGTCTCCCTCAACCAGCACGTCGAGCGCGAGGCCCTCGCGGCGCAGCTCGGTGAGGCTCGCGACCGTGCGCAGCGTGCTCTTCACGACGGCCACCCGCGAGCAGAGCCGCTCGACCTCGGGCAGGTTGTGGCTGCAGAGGACCATGGTGCGCCCTTCGCGCGCGAGCTCGGCGATGGCGTCGCGCACCACCCGGCCGGACTGCGGGTCGAGGCCCGACGTCGGCTCGTCGAGGAACACCACCTCGGGTGAGTGCACCAGCGCGCGCACGATGGCCAGCTTCTGGCGCATGCCCTTCGAGAACCCGCCCACCGGCTCGTCTTCACGCCCGCCGAGGCCGAAGCGCTCGAGCAGCCCGCGCGCCAGCGCCCACGCCGAGGCGTGGTCGACCTCGTTGAGGCGAATGAAGAACTCGAGGTTCTCGCGCGCGGTGAGGCGGTCGTAGAGGCCGGGCTGCTCCGTCAAGAGGCCCACCTTGCGGCGCAGCGTGACGCCGTCGTCCCGGAGCGGCAGCTCGACGCCACACACCGACGCGCGCCCCGCCGACGGCTCGAGCAACCCCGTCAACATGCGGACCGTCGTCGTCTTGCCCGCGCCATTGGGGCCGAGCAGGCCGAACACCTCTCCGGGCTTCACCTCGAAGGTGAGCCCGCTCACGGCGAGCCGCGCGCCGAACCGTTTCTCGAGCCCTTCGACGCGAATGCCGTGCATGCGGGCTGCGGACAACGCGCCAGGTGGCGCGCGCAATCCCTCACTCGATGGTGACGAGGACGAATTTGTTGTTCAGGTCCTTGTCGATCTGCGTGACCGTCTTGTCGGCGCCCACCGCGCCCTTGAGGATGCCGAGGCGCGGGTGCTCGACGAGCGCCCACTTCCGGCCGGGCTGCTGCGCGTAGTTGTACATGCCGACGTTCGCGTTGTCCTTGATCTGCTTGACGGTGTTGCGCGAGTAGAACGTCTCGCCGCGCCAGTTCATGAGGAAGGCGGCGATGGGCTCTCCGGGCCGGCGGTTGGTGTAGTAGCGCCAGAACTGATCGCGCTGCGTCCAGTGGTGCGAGAGGTCGACCCAGTGGCCCCAGTTGAACCACAGCGCGAAGACGAGCGCGGTGGCGCGGCCTGCGGTGAACAAGGACGTGCGTGAGCCCCAGAGCGTCAGGAACGCCAAGACCACGCCAGCGACGATGAAGCAGACGCCCATGAAGGTCTTCATCGGCATCGCCTTCGTGAGAACGAGGACGGCGAAGGCCAGCGCCGCGAGCCACGCGATTGCCCACTGGCTGTACGTGAAGAGAATGGGCTTCTGGTGCTTCTCGAGTTCCTCGCCGTAGGCGAGGCCGCAAATGAGCGAATAAATCGGAAACAGGAACCCTGCGACGCCTCGCCGCCAGTCCGTCCTGAACAGACCGAACAGCAGCATCAGCTGTGCACCTGCTGCGGTCAGGGCAGCCGCGAAGGCGAGGATGAGGAAGAGCGCAGCTTTGTCGAAGCCCATTCGCAGCGAGAGTGCTTCGAGGCCCGCCGTCGCCGACACCGCCTGCTCCATGATGAACTGGGGGTACGGACGGTCGTAGTTGTACACGAACAGATCGGTGAAGTTCTTCGGCGTGCCCGAGAGGTCCTTCCCCACGAGGATGGCGAAGGGAACGCCGAGCAGCAGCGCCATGCCATACTGTTCGACGCCTTCTTCCCAGACCCGCTCGACGAACATGCCCATCAGAATGGCGACGGGGGGCAGCATGGGCAGGACGTAGTGATGGAACTTGGTGGCCGAAGCGCCGATCAACCCCCAGGCGATGGCGAACCAGAGCACGGCAACGAGGCCGACGATGTCGGCAGGGTTGGCCCGACGCAGGTTGAGCCGGCCGACCACCGAGAACGCCCCCGGCAGGAGCAACACCCACGGGAAGATGGCGTAGCCACCCTGGAGGATGAAGTACGTGAAATCACCTCCGGGCGTCGTGGTGTGCACCCCGGCCCCGAGGCGGGCGAAGTGGTCGTGAATGATGAAGCGGTACCAGAAGAGCTTCCCCTCGTCGTCGACCGAGGGGAACGTGAACATGTGGTAGTACCAGGGCAGGCACACGGCGAGGAACAGGAGGATGCCCGTGCCCAGACGCATCTCGAGCATCAGCTGAAAGAGCGCGGGCGGTCGCTGGGTGACCTTCTTGAGCTCCTGGCCGAGCAGCACGGTCGCGACGACCCAGAACACGAGCGAGCCCCACATGATCCCGAGCCAGGTCGCGGCCGAGATCATGGGCTGGTTGTTGTCCCGCAATGGCACTGCCATGAAGACTGTCCCCGCAGCCGCACCCCACCGCGCGACGACGAGGCCTGCGAACACACCAGCCCCCACCGCGCTGAGGACGGGAATGGCACCGTGCTTGAAGCCCCAGCCAATGTGGTCGGCCATATCGAACCAGCGCGGCGAACCTGCTGGCGCCCACGCGAGCCAGATGCCCGCCAGCAGGCCCATCACCACCATCGGAATGCCGAAGCCCAGCAGGCCCTTGGCCAGCGTGGCGATGGCGAAGAAGACGTACGCCGCGTACCACCACTCACTGCGGAACTTCGTGTCCTTGTCGAGCAGCGCCACCAGCGTGCACGCCATGCCCGAGATGAGCGCCGAGACGAACGGCGTGTCGGTGACGGCCTGCCGCGAGATGAGGAAGTAGAGCGGCATCGTCACCAGCACCACCGCCGTGGCGAGGCCGGCCCGCGGGCTGACGAGGCGCGCGAGCGCGTAGGTCAGCAGCGACAGCGCCACGATGGAGAACGTCGCGAATGGCAGCCGGAAACCCCACTCGGTGAAGAGCGGCAGCGCGCCGTCGCCGCCCGAGATCTTCGCGAACTTCCACGGGCTCGAGACGACGAAGCCGTACACGCCCAGCAGCAGCAGCACGATGCCCGGCAGCGACAGCACCGAGCCCCAGAACTCCTTGAGCTGCGAGGCGCCCTGCACCTTGCCGAAGAAGAGCGCGAGGCCGAGCGCCAGCAGCACGCCTCCGACACCGAGCGCTGCGATGGGCCCGCCATCGGCGCCCTGCATGCCGGTCGCCATCATCCACATGGTGAACACGGGCTTCGAGAAGAACCAGGCGTTCTCCCAGTACGGGTGCACGTAGTCGTTGCGCTGCACCATCTCGCGGGCGACTTCGCCGTAGTGCGTTTCCCACGGGTCCCACAGGCCCACGGCACCCAGGTACGGGAGCAGCACGAGCGAGCCCAGCAGCGCGGCCACCAGCGCCGCCCGCATCGCAGCCGGCCAGGCGCGGAACTTCGCGAGCGCGGGCTGGTTGAGCAGCTCCTTGCCGAGGAGCGCCTCGGCGAGGGTGGCTGGTTCCTTGACGGCGTCGGTCGTCGACACGGCGTGACTCCTCGAAGCGTGATGAAGCGGCGGCGCCTCCTAACACCCACTGTGGCGGCAAGGGAATGACGGGTGTAGAGGCGCCGCTCGATGGCGAGGCCTCCCAGACGTTCCACCGCGAAGGCGCAGCTCGCCTGGGCCCGCACGGTGCTCGCCGCCGAGGCGCGCGCCATCACCTCGCTGTCGGGGCGGCTCGACGCGACGTTCCTGGCCGCCGTCGAGGCGCTCCACGCCTGCACCGGGCGGATCATCACCACCGGCATCGGCAAGCCCGGCTTCATCGCCCAGAAGCTGTCGGCGACGCTCGCCTCGACGGGGGTGCCCTCGCTCTACCTGCACCCCGCCGAGGCCGCGCACGGAGACCTGGGCCGCGTCGTCTCGGGTGACGTGGTGGTGGCGCTGTCGAACTCGGGCACGACGGAAGAGATTCTCCGCTTGCTGGTGCCGCTCAAGCGTCAGCGCGTCACCATCGTCGCGCTCACGTCGGACCCGAGGTCGCCGCTGGCGAAGGGGTCGGACGTGGTGCTCGACATCGGCGCCATCGACGAGGCGTGCCCCATCGGGCTGGTGCCCACGGCGAGCTCGGCGGCGCTCCACGCGCTGTGTGACGCGTTGGCGATGACGCTGGCCTGGCGGCGCGAGCTCACGCCCGACCGCTACGCCCTCTTCCACCCGGGCGGGAAGCTCGGCCGCAGCGTGCTGAAGGTGCGCGAGGTGATGCGCAGCGGCGAGGCCAACCCGCTGGTGAAGGCGAGCGCCCGCGTCAGCGACGCGCTGGTGGTGATGACGAACACCCCCGGGCGCCCGGGCGCCACCAACGTCGTCGACGCGAAAGGCCGCCTCGTGGGCATGGCGAAGCGCCCGCGCACCATCGGCCCCGACGAGCTGGTGCTGTCAGCCGCTGCCATCATGCGCGAGACGAAGGTCGATCAGCTGCCCGTGGTCGATGCGCGGGGCCGGCCGGTGGGCCTCGTCGACGTCCAAGACGTGCTGGCCGCGCGGGTGGTGTGAGTCATGCGCAAGGGACACCACAAGCTCCGCAAGGAGCGCCGACCGCCGCCGAAGGAGCCCAAAGCCCCGCCGCCGCCGGTGCAGCTGCCCGCGCGGGTGAAGGTGCCAACGCTTCCGGCGAAGACGCTGCTCCCAACGCCCGGTACCTTCCTGTGGACTTGCCGGGAAGGCTTCGAAGGCCCGCTCTTCGAGGAGCTGTGCTGGCACAAGACGTCCGTCACGCTGCTGTCGGCGGGGCTGGTGCAGAGCGAGAAGCTGCCGCGGGTGATGCCGACGTTCGCGCGCATGGTGTTCCGCGTCGACGCGGTGGTGGCGACGCCGCAAGAGGCCGCGCAGGTGCTGGGGCCCCGCCGGCTCAAGGTGCAGGTGTGGGTGCCTGACACGCAAGCGGGCAACGCGCGCGCGGGCGAGTGCGTCGCGTGGGAATCGACAATCGCTGCGCTGCGCGAAGGGCAGAGCGACCCGTCGACGCCGTGGAGCGCCTTCGAGTTGGGCGCGGGGCTCGGGCAGGTGTCTCTGGTGGCGCCGCACACGGCGGCGGTGGGCGTGGTGCCGGCGCGCGAGGCGCTGTCGCTCGCCGCAGGAGGCCGCGCCCGCATGAAGCGCACCGCCGAGGCGCCTTCGCGCGCGGCGATGAAGCTCGACGAGGCGCTCGAGTGGGTGGGCGTGGCTCCGGGGAAAGGTGACGTCTGCGTCGACCTCGGCTCGGCGCCCGGTGGGTGGACGCGGCGGCTCGTCGAGCGCGGCGCGCGGGTGTGGAGCGTCGACACGGGCCTGCTCGCGCCCGACCTCGCCTCGCACGGGCGGGTGAAGCACTTCCACCAGAGCGCGTTCGCCTTCGCGCCCGACGAGCCGTGTGACTGGCTGTTCTGCGACATGGCCTGGCGGCCGCTCGAGGTGGCGCAGCTGCTCGCGAAGTGGGCGCGCAACCGCTGGGCGCGGCAGCTCGTGGCGAACCTGAAACTACCGATGAAGGACAAGCTGCCGACGCTGGTGCGCGCCCGCGCGGCGCTCGAGGCCGGCGGCTGGAGCGACGTGACGTTGCGGCAGCTGTACCACGACCGCGACGAGGTGACGGTGAAGGCCATTCGCCGCCACGCGTAAGCGGCCGCTCCGCGACGCCCTTCATCTGCTCGCCACCCGCGCCCGGACGTGGCAGACGCGCCGCCATGCGCCTTTCCTTCATCGTCTCGCTCGGGCTGTTCCTCGGCTTCCTCGTCGCCAGCGCCTGTGGTGGTCGGCCTCCGTGCAACGCGCAGACGTGCCCGCTGGGCTGCTGTGACACCACCGGGGTCTGCGCTCCGGGCAACAGCTCGTCTGCCTGCGGCCAGCGCGGCGCGATGTGTACCTCGTGTGGGGTGACGTCGGTGTGCTCGAGCGGCACCTGCCAGCAGAACATCGGCTCGGGCGCGGGCTCGGCCGGTGCCGGCAGCGCAGGCGGAGGCACGGCCGGAGGCGGCTCCGCTGGTGGTGGCTCGGCCGGCGGTGGGTCGGCGGTGGGCGGCGGCCTGGCGGTCGGTGGTGGCGCGGCCGGCGGCGGCTCAGCAGTGGGTGGAGGGTCGGCTGGTGGCTCGAGCGGCGGGCCTGCGACGGGCGGTGGCTCGGCGGGCGGCGGGTCGTCGCCGAACGCGACGGCCTTCTGCACGCGCCTGGGCAATGCCAGCAACCGCTTCTTCGCTGGCCGACCGAGCTGCCCGGCGGCCGGA
>JALOQF010000292.1 GCA_025459425.1 Myxococcaceae bacterium
CAGCACGTCGAACGGCGCCGAGCGTTGCTGCGCCGAGAGTGACTCGAGGTAGGCGCGACGACGGTCGACGGGAATGAGCTGGCCTCTGGTGCGCTCGCCGGGGCCCGAGAGCCGCAGCGCGCCGTACGCCACCACGTCGGGCGGGCCGAGCGACGGCTCCTCGTCGAAGCCCCCTTCGTCGGCGTCGTCGTGTCGCAGGGCCGACGACTTCTTCGCGGCGACGAGCGCCCGGGCCTGGGGCCGCGCGGGTGGGCCAGCAGGCGCTGCCGAGGCCATGGGCGCCGGCGGAGGCGCCATCATGCGCTTCATCTCCTTCATCGGCGCCTCCTCGCGCTCCATCGCCTGCGAAGCGACGAGGCCGTCATCGAAGTCGGCCATGGCTCCGAGCGTGACCTCGGCGGGGACGCTCCTGGGCGCGTGGGTGGGGCGGGGCGCTGGCTCGAGCACGGGCGGCTGCCACGATGGAATCACCGGGCGCTGCGCCCGCGCCCGCTCGAGGCCCCGGTCGTGGTCTCCGAACAGCGAGGCAGCGCCCTGAGGCGGCGGGCGGAAACCACGCTTCGCCGGAGGCGGTGGTTGGGCGCGACCGATGCGAATCGACGACAGCTCAGGCAGTTCGGTCCAGTTGACGGGAGAGGCCGTCGACAGCTTGAGGCGCACGCCGCGCCAGTCTTCACCGGTGCGCTGCGCGACGACGCCGCGGAGCTGCAGGTCGGCCGAGCGGCAGTCCCGCGACATGCGGCACTGGTAGGCCGGTGCCCACCGCGCGCCGACGACGAAGTACTCGAGCACCAGCGTTCCACGCTTCGCCGTGGCGCCAGGCACCACCTGCACCGTGACGGACTTCGAGAGCTCGTCGGGTCGAACGTGGGTCGCCGTCGACGCGCGGGCCAGCCGGGCTCGGAGCGAAGTCTCTTCGTCGGCGAGCGTCTTCTCTTCGGTGCGCAACGTGCGCAGCATCGCCACCCGCGCGCCCGAGGCCTCTTCCAGCATCGCCTCGAGCGAGGCGCGGGCGAACATGGGTGAGGGCGCCGGTGGCTTGCCTTCCTCTGGTGACGGCCGCGCGTTGACCGAGAGCTGGGACAACTGGGCGAGCTCGGCCTCGAGCTGCTGTCGACGCGCCCGTGTGCGCTCGAGCTTCGACGCGACGGCCTCGAGGGCCTGCTGGTCGGGCGGGGCCTCGGGTGTGCCGCGGGGTGGAGCCGAGAGCCCCACGCGGACGAGCGAGGTGACGACGGTGCCCTGGTCGGCGTCGATGCGGGCGCGCACGGTGTGGTCGATGAGCGCCAGCGGCAGGCCGGTGACGACGAGCGAGGCCGGCACCCCAGCCGAGAAGTCGAGCGTCGCGACCCGGCGAACGGTGGCGCCGCGGTGGTACAGCGTCACCGACTCGATGTGGGTGTCGATGGATGTCATGGGTGAGTGCCCCTCCGGGCGCGCGAACAAACCACGCACCGGACGAGACGTCTGCGCCCACGGAATCGGTTCCGTCACGTCGCGCTGCCGCGCTGGCGAGTGGAACACCCGGCTGAATCGAGTCGGTTTCTCGTTCCACTCGAGCCACATCAGGACCCAACCACTTTCGGCCCTCGACGTCTGAGGTGTCGGAGCGCTCTGGCAGGTCAGTGCCGCCGGTACTCGTGCAGCAGCCGCGCCAGGTCCTCGACGGTGACGGCCCGGGTGAGCGTGTCGAAGGGCAACAACACGCCGGTGACGTCTTCGAGCTCGAGGGCGATGACGGCGAGGCCCAACAGGCCCAGCGAGAGGTCCGCGTGCAGCCGGTCCATGGGGACGATGTCGTGGGCGCTCCGCTCGAGGCGGTGGGCCAGCAGGTGCCGGACGACCTGCAGCTCGGGCGCGAAGTCGGGGGTGTCGTTCAGGTGTGCAGCGTCATGCATCGGGGAGCTCGGTGGGCGGCCTCGAAGGCTGCAATGCGCGAGTCGCGCCTCGTATTCCGCGCCCGAACGGTGCGGCATGGCGCCGCCCGCGAGTGTCTTGCGCAGACCGTCACCCGTGGCCCATCGGAGGTCGATTCAGAGGGGCGCTGCCGCCGCGGTGGTCGGCTTCGTCGTCGGGGCGAAGCGTGCCCGTCGGGAACGACCTCGGGGCGACTCCCGTCGCGGGTGCAGCAGCCTGCGCAGAATGGGCGCTCTGACCCGGACAAGGGACACGCGCTGCGCGAGCCCGCTCGTCGGACGCCTCGGCCTCAGTACGGCAACGCCGACGAGCCACCGGGAATGAACGCGAACGCGCCGAGGTCGACCTTCTGCCCCTTCAGTCGCGGGTGGCCGAGCACGTCCTTCGCGCCCGCCTCGAAGGCGCCGGCGTCTCCACGGCCCACGGCGGGAGAGCCCTGCGTCAGCTGGTACGGCTCCGCGCCCGACGAGGTGAAGCCCGCAGCGGCGTAGAGGCAGTCGGTGCCCAGGCCCGCCGCCCACTCCGGCAACAGCGAGCGGGTGACGGTCAGCGTGCCCGGGTGCTTCGGCCAGTTGTGGAGCACCGCGGGGCCCTTCGCGCGCTCCGACACGATGCAGTGCGAGAGCATCACCGTGGGCGCGCGCGTGGTGGTGCCACCCATCGACAACGCTCCGCCGACGGCCTGTTCACCCACCACCTTGTTGTCGGCCACCGTGCACGCGAACACGTCGACCTTCGCGCCTTCCTTCACGCGCAGCCCACCGCCGTCCGTCGCCGCGTTCTGCACCAGCGTCGAGTGCTCGAGCCGCAGCACGCCCTCGTCGTCCACCAGAATCGCGCCGCCCTGCCGGCCGGTGTTCGCCTCGAAGCGGCAGCGCGTCACCAGGGCCTGGGCGGTGCCTGCGATGAAGAGGCCTCCGCCGCCGTAGGCTGGCGCCTTGTTGAAGCGCACCACCGAGTCCGACAGCTCGAGCTTGCCGGCCAGCAGTGAGATGCCACCGCCCGCCTCGCGCGCGTTGCCGCCCACCACCGTGCAGCCCGAGATGCGCACCAGGCCGTCCGTCGACACGGTGAGCACGGGGCCCGCGTGCTGGGCGTCGAGCACCACCTGGCCCCGCGCCAGAATCGTCAGCGGCTTGTCGATGGTGAAGGAGCCGGTGTACCGGCCCCCGGGGAGCTGCAGGGTGTCGTTCGGCTTCGCGTCTTTGAGCGCCAGCGCCAGGTCCATGGGCGCGGGGTTCTAGCAGCGAAGCGGCGCGTCAGTACCCGACGTTCACGCCCTGGTAGAGCTTCGCGAAGTCTTCGAGCTTCATCTTGAAGATGCCGTCGTCCTTGCCATCGCTGCCGTGCTCGGAGCGGCCCCAGGGGTTGCGCAGCTGGATGTACTTCGTGCCGTTCTCTTCCGAGGCGCCGAGCACCGAGTACATGTGCCACGCGTAGACGCCGGTGCCGGTGTAGTCGACGCCCGAGTCCTTGCCGAAGGTGGGCGCTGCCATCGGCTTGTTCGACTGCGCGCCGCGCTGCACCTGCGTGTAGAGGATGTCGAGGTTGCCCTTCGTCGAGCTCCAGCCGGTGCCGCGGCCCGTGAGCGCCGTCATCACCGCGCTGGCATGCCCGCCGTTGCCGATGGCCTCGTAGCCACCCTTCCACTGCGCGTAGGCCTTCTCGATGACGCCGACCCACAGCTCCTTCGAGTCACGCGACTTGCCGTAGCGCGCCGAACCCGAAGGGCCGGTGGCCTGGTCGCCGTCGACGGTGATGTTCACCTGCCGGCTGCCCTCGAAGAAACGCACCGTGAAGGTGTTGTCGCCGTTGTCCTTGATGGCGTTCTTGATGATGTCGGGGTTCGCGTGCGCCAGCGACGAGAGCGCGGCCACCAGGTAACAGTTGCCGATGCTGCCCTGCACCACGTCGTCGTAGCTGATGCCGTCGACGAAGAGCTTGCCGTCCTGCACCGGCTTCCAGGTGGTGTCGGTGGTGTGCTTGGTGAGCACCGTCGGGTCCGCCAGGTCGCGCGGCGACGGCGGCGGGGGCGGCGGCTGCGGCGAGGGCGGGGTGATGACGTTCGAGGTGCCGAGGAAGCGCTGGAGGTCGCGCTTGCCACCGTTCGAGAACTTGTCGCCGTGCGTCTGGAGGAGCGCCTGCAACTCGGCCTTCACCTCGGGCGTGAGGTTGCGCCGCGCCTGGCTGATGAGCGAGCTCACCTCGGAGTTGCTGATGCGGGTGTCGCGGAGCGCGCGGGTGATGGAGTTCGTGATGGGCGTGGGCATGGAAGGCTCGAACGAAAGCGGTAAACGGTCGACACTTCTACCGCGACCGGTGTGCAGGTGGCGATCAACGACGTAACCACATTGTCGTACCTGTAGACTGGAAGTTGCGGGGGCGGACAGATCGACCCGAGGGGAGGGCCGTTGAAGGCTCCATGCTCACCGCGCTGGTCGCCCTCACCCTGTCCTGCAAGATGGTGTCGCCCGTGGTCCGGACCCCCACCACGAGCGGGTGTGAAGGCCCCGACCTGGTGGTGCGCGACCACGACCACCGCGAGGTTCGTCGGCAGGTGAACGCGTGTCTGTCGCGGCTCTGTGAGGGGCCCGACCTGGTGTCTCGGGACGCGAGCGGGCTGGAGTTCGGGCGCTCACGGTTCGCGGCCCAGTGCGTGGTGACGCGCTGCCAGGGCGTCGACCTCGTGCGGTCCGACCACCGTGGGGTGGAGTTCTCGCGCCAGCCGTTTGCGCCCACCTGCTCGGTCAGCCGCTGTGAAGGCTCCGACTTCGTCACCCGCGACCGGCAGGGCTTCGAGCGGAGCCGCGCTTCGTTCGACGACCGCTGCGCGCCGCCCGTTCGCCTCACCCGAGCCGATGGCTGGCGCTTCGGCCTCTCGGGTCGCTGAGAAGGCTCAGTGGAGTGTCTCGACGTCGAGGGAGCGCACCCACGTCACCACGTCGCGGTCGTCGGTCAGCCCCGTCTCGAGCAGGCGCTCGAAGGCCACCCGCGTCGCCGCCATGGCCTGCTGCTCGTCTCCTGTCGCGCGGACGAAGTGCGAGAACAGAATGGGGCCAAAGCGCTGGTACAGCTCGAGCGACCGCGCGATGGGCGTCGCGTCGGGCGTCAGCGTGCGCTTCACCTTCGTGAGCAAGGTCGTCAGATCGTTCGTTCGCATACCGGGCTCCTGCGAGATGAACGGTTGTCGACGACGTGTGGGATAAAAGACGACAGAAGCTCGGACACCTCACGTCAGCGCTTTAAGATACTGAATTTATTGTGCTCCAAACTTGTCCGTCGGCGTCTTCGGCCACTTCGCGCAGGGCTCACCGCAGCTTGATGTCGTACGCGATGCTGTCGGGCCCGACGTCGACGCGCAGCAGCTTCGCCTCGAGGTGGCCGGCGCGGAGGAACGTCACCAGGCCGGCGCCCAGGGAATGGCCCATCACCAGGCTCGCCGCGGGGAAGTCGGTGAGGCGGGCCTCGAGCACGTCGTCCTTCACGGTGAAGGCCATGGTGCCTCGCGAGTAGAACTGGGCGAACGCGCGCTGGGTCGAGTGGAGCGCCGTGCGCAGGTCTTCGAGCCGGCTCAGCGAGCGGAAGGTGCTCGAGACGTTGCGTGACGAGAGGAGGGTGCCGATCTCCTGCGCGCCCTGCACCGAGCCGCCGAAGCGGTGCTGCACCAGCCAGGCGATGGCGCCGCAGTGGAGCGCGCCGGGCACCCAGGCCACGGGCAGCACCGTCGCTTCGTCGAAGAAGCCAGCGTGCTGGGGAAAGGCCGCCTTGAGGTCCGAGAGGCCATCGGCGCCGAAGCGCTCACGGACGAGCCCGAGCAGGTTCAGCCACGCGAAGCCCTTCACCTGCAGCTCGGACCCCGGCATGCGGCACACTCTGCCCGGTTCGGCGCAAAGCCGGAAGACCGCCCGTCAGCGAGCCTCGTCGCAGCGGCCGCTCGCGCTCTGCCAGAGGTCGACGTCGTCGAGCTCGATGACGGTGCCCGCCGTCTCGGTGCGGTCGTTCACCGACACCGTCACCTCGTCACCGGCGCTCACGCTCAGGTCGAGCTTCACGTTCGGTGGGGCCTTCGTCCACGTGGTGAGGGGGCCGGGGCTGGTGAAGTCCTGGTTGAGGCCCTGGCCCGAGGTCGGCTGAAAGCGGGTGAGGCGCAGCACCGTCGCCGTCGACGTGCTCTTGAGCCACGCCGTCAGGCAATACGTGGCCGTTCCGGTCGCCACCACCTTCCACTCCGAGGTGAGGGAGTTGTTGAACAGCCCGCTCGCGGTGGTGAAGCGCAGGGCCTGGCCCGAGCGCCCGGTGACCGTCTCGACGCGGCTCCCCGTGCCCAGCGCCCTGAACGGCGGGGTGCCGGCACACTCGAACTCGGCGTTGGGGGCGAGGTTGGGCGGCGTCTTCAAAGCGCTCGCGCAGCTGCCGCCCGCGTCAGGCGTCATCGGCATCGGGCCACACGCCGCCACCAGCACCCCGAGCACCACCGCGCGAGAGACACTCATGCGCGGCGTTGTGCCCGAGGCGCGCGGCGGTGACAACCGTCACGCGCTCTTCTTCATCCGCTGCTCTGCCGCAATCCACTCGCGCGCCTCTTCGACCGTGCCGAGGTACTTGTTCGTCAGCTTCCCGGCGACCTTCGACATGATGGCGCCCACGCTCATCTTGGTGATGGCGCGAGGCCCGACGATGACGGCCATGAACGAGATGGACGAGCCCGAGAGCAGCCGGGGAAACCAGTCGGTGTTCACCCACTGCGTGTCGGCCTCGTCGACGACGCCGAGCTGCTGCACGTCGCCGATCCACCCGGTGGCCTTGAACTTCTGGGCACCCTCGAGGCCCTGCTCGAGGGCCTCCTTGAACTCGGCGCCCTTGGCGAAGCGCTTCCACGAGTAGTGGATGGTCTGAATCTCGGGCTCGTAGGACACGACGACACAATCGGACTCGAAGACGGGGGTCGGCATGAAGGTTCCTCGTTGGCGGTGGTGACTGCCCGGGCCACATCGGCACGCCACCCGAAGGGCGTTCAGCGCGTTCGAGGCGGCGCTTCACTGCGCCCGGGCTTGCGTGGCGGGCGGCGTCGGCACAACGTCACGTCAGATGCGTGGCGCGAGCTGGCTCCTCATCGTGATGATTGGCGCCCGGTCGCTGGCGCAGCAGCCCTCGGCCCCACCGCTCCCGGAGCCCGTGCCCGAGGTGGCGCCCGCGCCCGTTCCGTTGGAGCCGCCACCACCGACCGCCGCGCCCATTCCGACGCCAGCGCCGACCTTCCTCCAGCAGTGCTTCGGCTTCCCCGCGGGCGCGTACCTCGTGCCGATTCCACGCGTGGGCGTCAACGTCGGCGGCCCGGCGCCGGTGGCTCCCGGCCGGGGCGCGTCGACGACGGGCTCGGGCGGAGGTGGTTTCGGGAGCCTCGGCGGCGGCGACGGCAAGGCCGCGCTCGTCATCGTGGTGCTGGTGGCGCTGGCGCTGCCGGTCGTCGTGTACGCGCTCGACTCGGACGCGCCGCGAATCGTGGAGCAGCGCTTCTTCTGTCCGTCGTTCCAGGTCGAGGTGCAGGGCGGCGCGCTGACGGGCCGCGAGCTGCCTGGGGTTCACCCCGTCGGTGCAGGCCGCGTGTCGTTCGGCGCGGGCCACTTCGGCCTCGACGCGCAGTTCGACTTCGCGCCCTCGGCCATCAACACCTTCGGGACGCACCTGCAGCTGCGGCTGACCCCGAAGCAGCACCTCGAAGGCGCGTTGGCGGCCGGCTATCGACAGATGAACGTGGGCAGCGACGTGCGGGGCGGCTTCGACGTCGGGCTCCCGCACCGCTACGCCTTCTGGCGTGACGACCTGCGCACCTTCGGCCTGGAGGTGCGGCCGGCGCTCCAGTTCGGGCCCCGCGGCATCGATGCGTCCCTCGAGGCGGCGCTCGTGGTGCCGCTCCTCGACGTGCTGCACCTCAAGCTCGGCGGCCGCGTCTTCAGCTTCGGTGAGGCCATCGTCTGGGGCGGCTCCGGCGGCCTCGTCTTCGGGCTCTGACGGGCGCGCCGTCAGTCCTTGTTCTTCTTCTTCTTGTCCTTCTTCTTCTTCTTGTCGTCGCGCGCGTCGTCGTCGTCACCGTCGCTGCCGTCATCGTCGTCGCGCTCGGCCTCGTCGTGACCGGGGTGATCCGTCGCGGCCACGTCGCGGAGCATCTTGCGCACCTCGAGCCCGTGCATCTCTTCCTGGGCAATCTGCGTGCGGGCAAACTCCTCGAGGTACACGCTGCGGTCTTCCACCTCGTCGAGGAACTCCCGGTACAGGTCGAGCGCGTCGCGCTCGTGCGAGAGCGACTCTTCGAGAATGTCTTTGACCGAGTGTTTGTAGGTCTCAGGAATGGGGGCGATCTGCAGCGTGGGGTGCCCGCCGAGGCCCGTGAGAATCTCACCCGCCTGCTGGGCGTGGAGGAGCGACTCGCTCGCCTGCGCCTTCATGAACGCCACGATGGGGATGCGGTTGGGCCCCGCCACCATGAGGGAATAGTGGGTGTACCGCACGACGCCGGCGAGCTCGAACTCCATGATCCGGGACAGCAGCTTCTGAGCCTTCTTCACGTTGAGGTCGCGCATGGGCATGGGGGCTCCGGGGTCTGGCGAGTGGCGCGCGCGGTGTAACGCCGGCCGCGCCGTCGGACCAGCGTCATCGTGCTGCACGGTTTCCATGGCGCTGGACGGTGCCTGTCACCTTCAGCTGTCGAACTGGTCACCGAGGGTTGACGAACCGGCCTCTCCCGTATCAATTGAGCGCCAACGTCGTACCGGCCGGTCACGATCCTCCTGGAGCACGCTCAATGAAGCTCTCATTCCGTTTCGCAGTAGCCCTCGCGGCGCTCAGCTTCGCGGTCGGTTGTGAAGGGTGCCGCCCCACGATTCAGACCCAGGCTGTGGGCGAGCCGCGCTTCTCCGTCGAGGTCGACGGCATCAACGTCGAGGCGACCGAGGTGGACTTCGGCATCGTGCCGATGACGAAGAAGGTCGAGAAGGTGGTGACGGTCACCAACATCGGGTGCAGATCGGGACCTCGGTCGTCGAGCCCAACCCCGTCTTCGGTCTCGACCTCGAGCCCCTCGAGATTCCGCCGGGTGAGTCGCGCGAGCTGCGCTTCTTCTTCCAGCCCCCTGAAGAGATGCGGCCGGTGGTCGACCACGAGGTGCTCCTCAAGGTGGCGGCTCGCAACGTCTCGGCCGAGGGTGGGCAGGTGACGGTGAAGCTGAAGGGGCGAGCGATTCGAGGGGAGTGTGAGTGGCCGACGAGAATCGACTTCGGGGCGGTTGGGAGAGGGGACAGCTTCGAGATTGCGACGCTGCTGAGAAACCGGCGAATGGTGGACAGCTTTCCGAGGGTGGGAGACATCCAGAGCTCGCAGGGAGCGGACGTCTTCACGCTGACGAGTGACTCGCCGCGAGGGGACGTGACGTTGGCGCCTGGGCGCGAGCGTGCGGTGAAGGTGGTGTTCCGGCCGACGGAGGTGAGGGACTACACGGCGACGATGGTGGTGCTGCCAGCGGACGGGTGCCCCGAGGTGACGACGAGGCTGGTGGGGACGGGAGTGGACAACGTGCTGTCGTGGCAGCCGTCACCGCTGGACTTCGGGTACGTGCAGCCCGGGGTGATGGTGACGGGAGAGGTGACGTTCCTCAACCGGAGCTTCAAGCCGGTGCAGCTGAGTGGGCTTGCGACGAGAGAGGGAAGCAACCCGTCGAACATCTACCGTGTGGTGGCGGCCAACATGGGGGACATGACGCGGCTGACGGTGCCTGCTGGGAGCCGAGACGCAGCGACGAATGACATCGTGCCTGGGAGCGCGAAGGTGACGGTGAGTTTCCGGCCAGCGGTGCTGGGCCCGAGGAATGGGACGCTGGTGGCGACGGCAGACGTGAGCCAGCCCAGCGTGACGGTGCCGCTGAGAGGCTTCGGCGGAGGCCCCGACATCGACGTGCTGCCAGCGCAGACGCTCAACTTCGGGCGCATCGCCTTCTTCTCTGGCACGACGTCAGCGGCGACGAGGAAGCTGACGGTGCGGAACGTGGGCACGGCGCCGGCGGTGGCGGACCCCCGGGCCAACTTGAGGCTGGGGGCGATGGGGGCAGGGCGGCCGTACTGGACGGTGACGCCGAAGAATGCGGAGTCGGCGGCGGACGAAATCTGCGTGGGCGTCTTCGACGCGACGGCGGGCACCTGCAGCAACGACCTGCCCGCGAGCGGGCCTGGGGCGTACAACTCGTCGGTGGGCCTGGTGGCGTCTGGAGCGGCGGCGACGTTGGACATTCCGGTGCGGGTGCAGCCGAAGAACCTGACGGTGAATGCGACGAGCGGGAACAAGGAGTGGGAAGTCACCATCTTCTCGAACGACCCAGACGAGCCCGAGGTGCGCATCACGGTGACGGCGCGGCCTGTGATGTTGCCGCCGTGCGAGTACACGCTGACGCCGGTGTCGTTGAACTACGGCGTGGTGTCGCCGCCCAACGTGAAGGACTTGACGTTCCAGGTGTGCAACGTGGCGCCCGCGACGGCGACGGGGAACATCTGTCTGTTGTCGAACCTGGACATGGGCGTGGGGAGCGACGCGATGTTCAGCCTGCCGGCGGGCGCGGTGGCGGAGAAGGAATTGGCGCCGCAGCAGTGTGAGAC
>JALOQF010000044.1 GCA_025459425.1 Myxococcaceae bacterium
GTGAAGCACTCGGCGACGAAGAGACGGCCCTTGCGGTCGAAGGTGATGGCGTTGGCGCCGGGGACCCTGCCCACGAGCTTCGAGCCCTCGCCCGCCCGAGAGGAGCGCACCTCGCCTGCAAAGATGGCGGTGTAGAAGAGCGTGCCGCTCGAGTCCGCGGTGACGTCATCGGGCCTGACGACGCCGTCGCGCAGGGTTTCGAGCGTTTCGCCCGTGCGAGGGTCGAGCACGAAGAACTCGTTGGTCCAGACGCGGCTCACGACCAGGCGCCCGGCCGGGTCGAGCTCCATTCCGGCGCTCCCGACCGAGGGGAAGCAGGCCACCTGCGTCGTCATCACAAAGGGGAATGATGTATTTTAGTCGCACGCGGCTCTTCTATGCCGACGCCTGGGGCCGCGCTCGCCATTCAATCAGGGATGCGGCCTCGGTTAGTCAAATCAATATCTTATGGTGTTTCCGATAGACCCCTCGTTCTGGTTCTATAGACGTTTCAGGTGCTTCAGGCCGGTGAGGGCCGGCGATGGAGCTCGCGTTCCGACAGTACCCACAACGTCCCGCTGACTCGCGCGGCGTCGGTGGAGTAGGTGTTTCCCATGAGCAGGCCCGCCGGCAGACGGAACGCTGACTTCGAAGAGTCCCGTCGCGACCTCCTCGATCGCGTCGTGCATGCGGTGTCGACGAACCCCGAGGCCTCGTCCTTCGCCGAGCTCGCCGAAGCCTCGGGCGTCTCGCGCGCGACGCTGCGGCACTACTTCCCCACGCGCGACGCCTTGCTCCACGCGATGCTGGAGCACCTGCGCGTCTTGTCGGACCGTGCGGGCGCGGCGTTTCCCGTGTCTGCGTCGTTGTCGCTCGAAGAGGCCCTGCGCCTGTCGCTCCACCGGCTCGTCTTCGCCTGGGGCGTCGGAGTCGGCTCGCTCTTCACCTCGGGGCTCTTGTGGGGCCTCACGAAGGCCGAGCTCGGCCCGGTGTACGTCACGAACATGCTCGAGCCGATTCTCACGTCGTTCGAGGGGCACATCGCCTCGCGCCTCGACGCCGCCGGCCTTGCCGAGGTCGACGCGAGACAGGCTGCGCTCTCGCTGGTGTCGCCCGTCGTCCTCGCGCTGATGCACCAGCAGTCGCTGCACGGCGTGAAGTGCCGCCCGCTCGACGTCGACGCGTTCGTCGAGACCCACCTCCAGCGGTTCCTGGCGGGTTGGTTCCCGAAGCTGGCGCGCTGAAGCCGGATGGCGGGAAAATCAGCCCAAAGTGGCGAGTTTTCCCTCCACTCCGTCGCCAGCAGGCCGCGCTGAGCCTTCCAATTGTCTGGATTTACTGATTCTAAAGGCCATCATGGCGCGCATCGTTGCAAGCCGTGTCTGGTCGTTTTATTGAAGCCACGTGAGTCTAATAAATAATCTGGTGCCTCGTACGCGTCGGGAAGCCCGTGTTCGAGGCCGGGGCGGTGAAGGGCCGATCGATGCCGTCGGGCGCCTCCGTCGAGGCGCAGGCCTGAGGGGCGAGGTGCTCCTGGGGGCGGTGCTGGTGGCGTGCAGCTGCGCGCCGACGCTCACGCAGACCGCGCTCACGAACGGTCGGGGCCGGCTCCAGGTGGCGCCAGAGGTGGGAGCTGCCATCACGGGCTTCGACGAGCGGCAAACGGTGCTGCCGTCCATCGCCGTGTCGGCTCGATACGGCGTGACCGACCGCTTCGACCTGGGGCTTCGGCTGGGGCCCGGGCTCATCGAGCTGCAGGGAAAGACGTTGCTCGTCGACCCGGGAGCTGCGCGTCAGACGAAGCTCGCCGTTTCCCTCGCGCCGACCCTCGCCGTCGCCTTCGCGAACGTCGCTGGCGTCGGGCCCTTCTACGGTCGCCTCGCGGTGCCCGTGCTCGTGGACGTGCCCGTCGGGTCGCACCGCTTCGTCTTCGGAGCGCGGCTCGCACAGGTCGTCGCCCCGGGTGATGCGCGCGGCCTCAACCTCGGCTGGGAGCTCTCGGGCGGTGTCTCGGTCGGCTTTGCGCTGGCGCTTGGCAGTGTCGTGCAGCTCGTGCCCGAGGTGGGGCTCGACACCGTGCTGGCCGGCCGCGCCACGTTGCTGCCGGGTGCGTCGCTTCCTCAGCTGAGCGTCCGGCTCGGTGTGCTGTTCGGCGGCAGTCCACGCGCGGAAAGGTCGACGCCATGAAGGTCCTTCGAATGCTCATCGTCCTTGGCCTCTCGGCGTGTGGCTCGAGCACCGCCAACGTCAACGGCCTCGCCGTCACCCGCGAGGGGCAGCTCGTCATCGCCTACGGTGGCTTCAACCTCATCCGGGTCGTCGACCCGGCGACGGGAGCCCGGGTGCGCGACGTGACGACCGGCGTCCGCGTGCCAGACGACGTCGAAGTCGACCCGGCTGGCCTCGACGACGCCATCTGGTGGACGTCATTGCTCTCGGGCGAAGTGGGCCGCTCGTCTGGCGACGGGCCCGCCGTCATCCTCGCGGACCTCGGCACCGGAGCGAACGCCCTCGCGCTCAGCCCGGAGCGAGAGCTCATCGTCGGCCGCTGCGGCCTCGGCATCGGCAACGACCTGTTCGCGCTGTCGCCGACCTCGGTGTCCGAACCGCGCACGGTGTTCGCCGACGTGGGCACGGGGTGTTCGCTCAACGGCATGCTCTTCGGCGCAGACGGTTGGCTCTATGGCGCTCAGCCGACGATGGGCCGTGTGGTGCGCGTGCAGCTCGATGGAAGGACGCTCGAGGTGCTCGCCGACGGCCTGGGGCCCGAGAGTTACGCCGTGGCGCTCGACCCGCGCGGGGCCGTGTTCGCGCTCGATGGAGCCCGCGTCGTGTCCATCGCTGGCGGCAAGGCCGAGACCTTCGTCGAGCTGCCGGTGCGCGGCGACAACCTCGTCTTCTCGCGCGACGGGCGTGAGCTCTACGTCTCGATGGGACCAGACTTGCGCGTGTTCGCGTTCGACGTCGAGACGAAGGCGCGTCGAACCATCGTCTCGGGCAACCCCGAGTGAGCCCAGCGCGGTGTTCACGCGCTTCTCGCGAAGGGCGGCTGCCGCTGCCGTCGCTCGCGCTGGCGGGCCCGCGTCACGTCAGGTGGGTGTCTCTTCCGAGCCGTCGGGCCTGCGCGCGAAGCGGCCCTGCTCCCGCGGGTGCACCGGGTCGTCGCGGTCGAACGGCCAGCCGCCGAACTGGGTGCGCTGGTAGTCGGCGAAGGCGTCGCGAATCTCCTGTTGGCTGTTCATGACGAAGGGCCCGTACTGCACCACGGGCTCTCCGATGGGTCGGCCCTGCAGCACCAGCACCTCGGCCTCGGCGGCGCCGTTCTTCAGCACACACGGCGCGTCGGCCTCGACGGCGATGCCCACGCCGCGCGGGAACGCCTCGCCCGAGACGTGCAGCGTCTCGCCACGGAAGAAGTACAGCACGCGGTTCGAGCCGGCCTTCGCGGGCGGCAGCGTCAGCGTGGCGTTGGCCGACAGCTTCAGCGTCCAGATGGCGACGTCGCTGTTTGCCGCGGCGGCCCACGACTTCGGCGGCGGCGGCGGAGGCTGCTGGCCGGCGAACGCACCCGCCACCACCGTCACCGTCGACTTCAGGCCACGCTCGTCGACGACCTCGTGCACGGGGACGCGATGGCTCCACAGCATCGAGAAGTGTGGCTCGACCATCTTGTTGGCGCGCGGGAGGTTCAGCCAGATTTGGAAGAGCTCCACCGGGTTGTCGGCGTCGCGCTTCACCAGCGGGAACATCTCGCTGTGCACGATGCCCTTGCCGGCGGTGAGCCACTGCACGTCGCCCTCACCGAAGCGGGCCTTCGCGCCGAGCGAGTCCGAGTGGTCGATGAAGCCGCGCCGCGCGATGGTGACGGTCTCGAAGCCGCGGTGCGGGTGCTGCGGAAAGCCGGGCACGGTGTCGCCGTGGTACATGCGCCAGCCGTCTTTGCCCTCGAAGTCGTTGCCGATGGCGCGGCCCGCGAGTGAGGCCGCGGGGCCCATCGCCTCGTTGCCCTTCGGGTAGGCGTCGTCGTGGTGCACGCAGAACAGAAACGGGTCGGCCGTGTGCCAGGGGAAGCCGAGGCGGGCGACGTCGAGGACTTTGGCGCTCATGGAACGACTTCCTAACGCGCATGGCGACGCGTGCCCGGCCGGCGGGTGCAACGCAATGTCCCATCGACGGTGAATCGCCTGACGGAAACGCTCGTCTGCGGCCAAGCGCAGTGATGGAGGGCCTTCACCCCCGATGACCGACCGGCAGATTGAGCTGACCTGGCGTTGTACGAGCTGCGGCACCCGCAACCTGGGCCGGCACGGCGTCTGCCAGGGGTGCGGCAACCCGCTCGATGGCTCCGAGTCGTGGGACATGCCTGCGGACACCACGGCCGCGCCCTCGGTGACCGACCCAGCGCTGTTGGCGCTGGCGAAGGGCGGGCCCGACTGGCGCTGCGCGTTCTGCGGCTCGAACCAGCGTCAGGCCGACGGGAGCTGCCGGCAGTGCGGGGCGGGCAAGGTGGAACACACCGAAGCGCCGGCGCCGAAGCGGCCGCCCATCGTCATTCGCGACACGGGCTGCACCTGGGGCTGCGGCACGATTCTCCTTGTCCTCGTGGGGCTGGTGGCGGGGGCCTTCGCGCTCGTGGGCGTGGGCGGGTACCTGCTGTTGCGCCCGGAGCCGGTGCAGCCGTCATCGCCCGTGAGCGAGCGCCTCGAAGAAGTCGACGTCGTCGCCGAGGTCGAGTCGGCGCGCTGGGAGCACCACGTCGACGTGGAGCGGCTCCAGCTCGTCGAGCACGAGGGCTTCAAGGGCGAGATTCCGAAGGGCGCGGTGGGCGTGCGCTCCATCGGCCTGCGCGTGCACCACGTCGACACCGTGCAGCGCGGGTGGACGACGGAGACGTACGAGGAAGAGGTGCCCGACGGCACCCGCGAGCGCGTCGTGGAAGACGAGGTGGACGATGGCTTCGACACCCGCCGCACCACCGAGCGCGTGCGCTGCGGTGAGACGTGTGAGCCGGGGCGCGAGACGTGCCGCGAGGTGTGCAAACCCAACGGCAACGGCTTTGCGACCTGCCGGAAGGAGTGCACGCGGGGCCGCGAGCGCTGCGAGCCGAAGTACTGCAACGAGTCGCGCACCGAGCGGACGCCGAAGACGCGCACCGTGCGGCGCACCGTCCAGGAGCCGGTGATGAAGACGGTCGAGAAGACGCGCCGGGTGCCGGTGTGGGAGCAGGTCGAGCGCACCGCGCCTGCGTTCGCGTGGAAGCAGGAGGACTGGGTGCTGAACCGGGTCGAGGACTCGGCGGGCGAGGGCTTCGAGGTGACGGAGCCGGTGCTCCCGCGCGGCGTGAAGGAGCGCCTCGCCGGCCGCCGCGGCACGTACACGGTGTCGTTTCGAGAGGTGCCGGGGCCGAACACCACGTCGTCCCGTGTGCTGACGTGGACGGTGCCGACGGCGAACGACCTGCGCGAGCTGGCTTCGGGCGGCCGCTTCGTGTTGCGGGTGCGGGGTGACACCGTGCTGAGCATCGAGCGGCAGCGTCCCTGACGATGCGGGTTGCACCGGGGCAGGAACGGGGGTTTCGTGTCCGTCGTGGCGCCGCAACGACCGAAGAAGAAGTCGAGCCCCGTGGTGAAGGCCGTCGAGGCGAAGAAGCCGAAGCCCGAGCAGTTCATCGGCCACGACGCGATGACGATGATGGGCGATGAGACGTTCGCTCAGTTCGAGGCGCGCGCGAAGGCGCGGGACGAGGTGACGGGCGCGATGCCGGCGCACGTGCCGTCGAAGCCGGGGCCGCCGGTGCCGACGCAGGACGAGGAGCCGGGTGGTGCGGTGCTCCCGGACGACAGCCTGCCCGACGAGGTCGAGGAGTAGTCACCGCCTCGAGAGGCACCTGCTCGCTGGCCCGTCTGCAACCGCGAACGAGCCGTCGGCGCCATAGATGAAGATGACTTCGCCCGTTTGTCCCGGGCACACCCGCATGCCCGAGGCGGCGTCGAAGGCGAGGAAGAGGTGAGTCGTCGTCGCGGCCCATGCGCGCGGTACTCCGTCGAGGCTCGCCAAAGGGGCGTAGCTCAACGAGCCGCCGTCGCGCGTGTCGAGCCGGCCGACGGCCCCCGACCCGTGCATGTGCTCGAGGCCCGAGATGACGAGGCGCTCGTCGCCGCGGCGAATGAGCGCTTCTGGATTCAAGTCGATGGAGCGTTCGGTGATGACCTCAGCGCCACCATCGGCCACGACTCGAAGGAGCGCTCCACCGAATTCGCCATGGTCGAGGCCGAGCACGCACGAGCCACCGACGTCTCCAAGGATGACGACCGTTCCGCGCCGCGTTCGCGCGCTGCCTGCATCCGCGACTTTGGACAGTTCGAGGCACGCGCCACCCGGCGGGGCTCTGCTCTCGTCGAGGCTGACACCACCGTCGCGGCCCGTCACGACTCGACCCTGTTGCTTCCACCCGGAGCTCTGACAGGCGATCGCCGGTGTGCTCACTCGCCAGCTGCGAAGCACGGCCTTCGCCTCCTCGCGAACGTCGAGGAGTGGGTCGCACGTGGCGAGCTGGAGAACTCCGCGTTTCAGCTCGGCCGAGCCTGATGGTCGCAACGCCGCTCCACGGACGACGCCACGCCTGATCCCGCCCGAGGGGTGCCTCAGCGCAGCCTTGAGGAGGCGCGGGGCCCACGGTTCGGTTCGGCCCGCAAGGAGTGCGCCGAGGTCGAGCTCAGCGATGCTGCCACTTCGAAGCGCCAGCGCCAGGACGTCTCCCGTTTCGTCGGTCAACGAGGGAAAGCCCGCCAACGTGCCGAGCGCGCTCGTCTGACAGGCATACTCCGGGTGGTTGAGGAGGCCTCTGGCAACGCGCTCGGCTGCCGGGTGAGCGGCGCGTGCAAGCAACTCGAAGGCGAGCTGGCGCTCCATCGCTGGCGCCTGAGGCTCCTCGATTCGAGCCAAGGCGAGGGTCTGAGCGGCTGGAGCAGGCACTCCGGTCGACGCCGCGAGCGCCGCGAGGAGAAAGGAACGGTGACTGGTGCACGGACCGAACTCGACCTGACAGGGTGAGCCTGCTCCTGCGCGACACGGTGGCAGTTTGGCGCTCGCGCGCTCGAATGCCTCGACGAGCTGGGCCTGGGTTGCTTCAGACAGCGGTCGCGCCACGTGCTCGAGCGCCTGCACTGCGGCGCTGCGCCGCTCCCAGGACGACGAGGGGTCGAGGAGCACCGCGACGGCGGATGACGCGGCCACCTTCGGCGCAGGCCCATTGGGCATCACGACGGTGCGCTGCGCGACGACGAGTGTGACGAGCAGCGAGAGCATGGTCGCTACGGCGTCTCTCGAAGCGCCCGGCGGAACGACTTCACCGCGACCAACTGGCTGCGGATGCCCACGAACTGAGCGAGGAGCTTGACGTCGAGTGTCGGCAGGACTGCGCTCGTCTGTTGCTCGACGTAATCGGAACCGTCCCCGGGGAGCACAAACACGCGCAAGACGCCATCGTCGTACACCCACACTTCGCGCACCTGCAGGCGGCGCCAGGCCTCGAGTTTGTCGAGGCCGTGGGTCGACCAGTTCACCTCGATGGCGAGGTCTGGCCGCGAAGCGCCCTCTCGGCCGGGGATGAGGTAACTCTCGTCGGCCTCGGCGCCCGCTTTGGCCGTGGGGTTCGTCACGGTCCACGAGCCCACCCCATCGAGGTCGACGTCGAACTCCTCTGCCCAGGCCTCGAGCAAGCGGCCGATGCGGGTCTTGATGGCTTCGTGACTTTCGGAGGGGCTCATGAGCTCCAGGCGGCCGTCGAGGTAGGTGAGTCGCGTTGCCCCTGACTCTCCGCGCAGCACGAGGAACTGCTCGAACGCGGTCCAGTCCATCGGGAGCTCGACCCGTTGATCAGCGCGCTCGACCGGCGTGCGGGGAAGCACCGTCATGAAGTGAACTCTACACCAGCCGCGCCGACCTCAGGCGAGGGCCACCTCGAAGCCGGTGCGCCCCGTCGGCCACTCGGTGCGGAGCTGCCCCTGCGGGGTGACGGCATAGAGCGCGAAGTCGAGCTTCTGGGTGACGAAGCCCTTCACGGCGGGCCACCAGGGGTCGTCACGGCCGAGGTCGAACGAGAAGAAGTGCAGGCCCGAGCCGTGGAGCCGTCGATACGCTGCCTCGAGGAGCGCGCGGAAGACGCGCACGTCGTCGTTCAGCACCGAGACGTTCGCGAGGTACGCGTAGCGGAACTCGTGGCCCGGGTCGGGGAGCTTCGGCCAGCGCAGCACCGACGCGGCGAGGTCGTACCCGCGCTTCACCCAGCGCATCGAGCCGCCGTACGCGCGCACCTGGAAGCGTTTGACGGGCTGGGGGTTCCACACGGTGGCGACGCCGAGCGGACGACCGGCGCCGTCCTTCGCGACGAGCGTGGAGTCGAGGGTGAAGCCTGGCCAGTGGGCGAGGCGGTGCTCGAGCTCGCCGTCGTCGAAGCGATAGCCGAAGGGCCTTCTGCGGTGGTCGGCGTCGAGGAGCGCGACGAGGGCCGGCACGTCGTCGGGCCGGGCGGAGTCGACGCGCAGCCCGGTGGTGTCCTTCGGGCGGAAGGTGAGCTGCACCGAGACGGTGGTGAAGGGGCGGAGCAGCTCGTAGTGCGGCTGGCGGCTCCGCTCGGAGCGTTTGCGGGTGAGCGCGCGCAGGGCGGCCTGGTTCGAGGCGAGGATCGACGTGTAGTAGCGGGTGCAGCCGGTGCGTTGGCAGAGGTCGTCGAAGTACTCGCCGAAGAAGCGGGCGAAGGCGCGGGAGCGGTCGAAGCGAACGCGAAGGTCTCCGAGGTAGCCGACCTTCGTGGGCGCGCCGTCGAGCCACCCGTCGCGGAGCAGCGCGGTGCACATGCCGGTGAGGCCACGCGGGCCGTCGGCGACGTAGACGAACGGTTCGGCGCGCTGCATGCGGTAAAGCGAGAAGAAGTCGGGTTCGCGGCGGGTGGCCAGCACGAGCTCGCCGCGCATCGGCACGTCGCCGAAGAGGTCGAGGAGGGCGGCGTTGTCGGCGCTCGTCGCGAGCCGGGGCAGTGCGTCGGTCACGGGTGCATGGTGGCCGAGTCGGGGGGCGATGACACGGCTGAACGTTCCGGCGCGCGAACTCTCTCCTGGGGCGCTCGCGAGCTGCACTTCGAACACCCAGATCAGGAGGAGCAGCAAGAGGACGGCGGTTCAGCTGCGTGAAGCGCTGACGAGCGAAGTGCAGCGACTGGCAGAAGAGCCATGCGCGTGCGGTTGGTGCCGGAGGGGGAGCCGCTCCCAGGACGTGTCCACCTGTTGACGCTTTTGGTCAACAAGTTGACGTCAATCTGTTGACGGTTTCCGTCAACACGTGGACACGCCCTGGGAGAGCGGCCCGGTCCTCCGCCTCCCCGTCGCCGTGAAGGTTGAGTCGAGCTGACGGCGGGAGTGATTCGACGTGGCCCTCGGCTCGCGAGGCTTCGGAGCGCGACGACGTCCTCGTGCGTGATGGCGGAACAGCCGGAGTGATTCGACGCGGCCCCCGGTTCTCGAGGCTTCGGAGCGCGACGATCGAGTCCGCCGCTCCCACAGGCCAGGCTCAGTGGTCGGCAGGCTCCGGTCGACGGTGAACTTCGACGAGCGCCGCTTCGAGCGCGCCGAGGAGCGACGCGAGGGCCATCTGCCGCTCGACGCCCAGCGTCCGAAGCACCGTCTGCTGCACGGTCTCGACGACAGCCGAGGCATCGGCCAGGAGCTCCTCGGCAGCACGAGTCAGCCCCACGCGGACGTCGCTCGGGTCATCGCTCGGACTCCACTTCTGCACGAGGTCACGGCGCGCGAGTTCGGTCAGCAGGCGATGAACGAGCTGCCGAGACACAGCCGCGGACCTCGCGATGGAGGCCGGCGCTGGTGAGCCCTGGCGTTGCACGATGCGCAACAGCTCATACTCGCGAGTGGTCACCCCGAGGAACTCGAGCCGGTCCTTCACATGGGCGCGATATCGGCGCTCCACCCTGGCCATCAATGAAAAGAGCTGTTGCTGTTCAACGACGTTGTCATCCGTGTGCATGAATCCCCCGAACAGGGCGCGGCAATCGCGCGGGGATGCTTCTCTCACGGAGGGCTGACATCGGCGGCGGTCCGTCCGTCGCTCGACGGCCTTCGAGCGGCTGTGACGCGCGACCGGCGACGGGAACAGGAGCGCACCAAAGGCAGATGGGTGGAGTCGAGCTGAGCGCCCAGACCGGCTCGACAAGACGAGCCCGTCACCAGGCGCCGCGACGCCGACGCAACACCCCCACCGCCAAAACCACCACCGGCCACGCACCCGACGCGCCCTGACACCCGCACCCGCCAGCCACGCCCATCTTCGGGTCGACCGGCGCGATTCCCGAGCCCGGCGCCTTCGCGTACTTCACCGTCAACCGCCCCACGGCCGACTCCCCCGCAATGCCCGACGCGGTCGCGGTCAGCACGTTGTCCCCTGCCATCAGCGGCACCGTCGCCGAGAAGCCGCCGGCGCCGACGAGCTCGGCCGTCACGCCGTTCACCTGCACGCCAGCGACGTCGAAGCCCATCACCTGCCCGTAGACCGTCACCGAGTCCGTCATCACCTCGGCGCCGTCGGTCGGCTCGAGGAACCGCACCGAGGCCTCGCCCGGCAGGTCCTCTCCGGGCATCAGCGCGACGTCGACGGTCAGCCGTCGGTCCTCGGGCACCGACACCGTCTCGCTCGCCGTGCGGAAGCCCGTCGCCTTCGTCACCAGCAGGTAGTCCGCCGGCACCTGGCCCACGGAGAGCACGTACACGCCATCGGCCGCGCTCGTCGCCGTCGACACCATCGTGCCGCTGGCCGCCTCACGCAGCTCGACGGTCGCGCCAGCGATGGGCACCGCGCCATCACCCGCCCGCGTCACCGTGCCGCGCACGCCCGCGAGGAACGACGCCGTCACCGTCGCCGTCCCCTCGTTGCCCGCCGCGTCGGTCGCCTTCGCCACCAGCGTGTTCGTTCCCGGCTTCAGCAGCACGTCGACCGAGAAGCGGCCGCCCATCACCGGCACGCGCTGCTCGGCGGCTCCGTCGAGCGTCAGCCGCACCTCGGCCACGGCGCCCCGGTCATCGCTGGCCGTGCCCGTCACCGTCACCATGCCCACGTCGAGCATCGCGTTGGCCATCGGCGCGGTGAACATCACCTCGGGCGGCTGCCGGTCGGGCATCGCCGTCGCCGTCACGCCAATGGAGCCCCACGTCGTCGCGCCGCTCGTCACCGTGCGCGTCACCTGCGCCGACTGGAAGCCCTGGGCCGTGGCCGTCGCCGTGTACGTGCCGGGTGCCAGCAGGACGAGCCAGTTCCCGCTGCCATCGGCCGTCACCGTCTGCCCGTTCACCGTCACCGTCGCGCCGGGCACGCCCTGCGAGAGGTCCGCCGGGTTGGCCGCGTTGAAGACGTACACCTTGCCGCGCAGCGTGCCGTTCGCCGCGGCCATGGGGTTCACCTCCATCGAGCCCCAGGCCTGCGCGCCGGCCGTCACCGTGCGTGAGACGCTGTTCGAGCTGAAGCCAGCCTTCGACACCGACACCGTGTACGCGCCGGGCGCCAGGGTGAACTGGTACAGCCCATCGGCGCCGGTGGTGACGCTCTGCCCGGCCACCGTCACCGTCGCGCCCGACACGCGGTTGGTGGTGCTGCCGCCCTGGTAGATGAGGCCGACGAGGGTGCCCGAGCCGGGCGTCGGGCCCGAGCCGTTCACCAGGTTCATGTAGCGGGTCCAGTTCCAGCCGCTGCCCGGGTCGGTGTGCCGGCCGGTGTTGCAGCTCGGCGCCACCTCGATGTGCCCGATGATGCGCGTGCGGTTCTTCGGAATGCCGTGACGGTCGGCGATGTAGCGGGTCAGCTTTGCCGACTCCGTGTACATCGCGTCGGTGTACCAGCGCGCCGGGTCCTGCACGAAGCCCTCGTGCTCGATGCCGATGCTGCGGCCGTTGTAACACTGCGCGTGCCATGCGGTGTCGGCGTGGGCCACCATCTGGGTGATTTCGCCGTCGCTCGAGCGCACGAGGTAGTGCGCCGACACGTTCGAGCTCGGGTTGAGGAACCACGAGCGCGAGCCGGCATAGCTGCCCTGCATCGTGTGAATGACGATGAACTCGTACGACGCGCGCCCGCTCGAGCGGTGCGGGGACTGCACGTACGTGGCGCGGCCGGGGTAGTCGCCGAGCGCGTCGTGGCGGGTCTGCACGGTGGGCGCGTGGCGCTCCCAGCCGGTCCACGTCGGAGCCAGCGTCACCACGCCGTCGGGCTGCGGCGCCGAGAAGCCCCGGGCGATGGCGCGGTACACGTCAGCGGCCCACGCGTGCGCGGCCTCCGCCGAGTCGAAGCCCGGGTAGAGGGCGAGCGCCCGAAACCAGTCTCCGGTGGCGCGGGCGTCGAGGCCGGGCTCGTCACGCTGGGTGCGGTCGAAGAGCTCACGCAGCACCGCCGCCGCCCCGCGCACGTTCGCCGCCGGGTCGACCGCGAGCTGGGCCTTCGTCGCGCCGGTGAGCGCCCGTGCCCGTAACTGCAGCTTCCAGTCGTCGCGCTCGGGGAGCTGCATGACGCCGAGGCTGCCCGAGGCCGACTCGAGGTTCGCCGTCACCGACACGCGCGTCTCGACCCACGCGATGCCCTTCAGCAGCTCGACCGGCACCTGGTACTCGCGCGCCGCCGCCTCGAAGGCGCCCTCGAGCGCCGAGCGGGTCGTCGTCGTCATCGGCTCGACCTCGCCGGCGCACGCGCCGAGCACCAGCAGCAGCGCCACCCCGAAACGGCGAACGTTCATGCGCTGCACCATCGAAGACGGGGCCTGGGCTGTCCAGCCGTTCGGGAACGCCCCGTCACGTGTAGGCGACACCCCCACTGGTGCCCCATGGGTCGACCAAAACGTGGATCTCCCCGGAGAATGGACGCAGACTGCGCGCCGTGTCCCGGCCGGTCATCGACGATTCCATTCTGCAGGCCATCGACGACATCGCGCTGCGGCTGGGCACCGAGCGCGACGCGTTGATCAACCACGTCCTCGGCATCTACGTGCGCCTCGCCGGCGGCGGCGTCGCCCAGGAACCCGAGCCCGAGCCGGAACCGGAGCCGGAGCCGGAACCGATTCCCGAGCCGCCGAGGCCTCAGCGTGGCCAACAGGGTGGTGGCAAGCGCCCACCCGCCCGCAACGAGCCGCCGCCGCTCAGCATCACCTACAACGGCCACACCGTCTCGGTGGAGCTCGACCAGGACGGCCGCTTCACCATCGGCCGCGGCAACACCTGCGCCTTCGTCGTGCAGTCGGCCAAGGTGTCGCGCGAGCACTGCGCCATCACGTTCGATGGCCGCGCGTGGATCATCGAAGACCTGGGCTCGTCGAACGGCATGTTCTCCGATGGGCGCAAGGTGCAGCGGGTCGTCATCGACCGCGACATGGACCTGCAGCTGGGCACCGAAACCATCAGCCTGACGCTGGGTTGACGCTCAGCCGCGTTTCTTCTGGAACGACGCGAGGCCCTTCGCCGCCCGGGCCTGCACCTGCTTCTGCATCCACCCCGTCCAGCCGAGCAGCAGGCCCGGCATGCCGAGCGCCTGCCGTGCCCAGCGCGGGAAGTCGAACGTGTCGCGGTGCTCGACGATGCGGCCGTTCTGAAAACGGAAGCTGGCCCGAATGTCGTTCACCACTTTCCGGCCGGTGGCGCTGAACGTGTAGTGCGCCACCCAGCGCGCGCGGCCGGTGGTGTCGTCGGCGTCGATGTCGGACGCCTCGATGCGCAGGTCCTTCCCGGCCTCGCACAGCATGCGCCACATGTCGCCCGCGTCGCGCCCGCGCAGGTCGGGGAACGCCGCGTCCGAGAAGCGCACGTCGTCGGCGTAGCACGCGGCCATGCCCTCGGCGTCGCGGCGGCCGAAGGCGTCGTAGAAGCGGCGAATCAGCTCGGCGTTGGGGTGCATGGAGCCTCTTTCAGAAGGGCCGGCGGCAGGTGGCCTGGCCGTTGGGACCGGTGAGACAGAGCTGCTCGGCGGGGCAGGGCCCGGAGCTGCCACAGGTGCAAGGTGACGACACCGAGCCGACGCCCACCGTCCGGCAGGCGTTGCTGCGCAAGGGGTCGCACGCGACGCAGTCACCGGTGGTGCTGGTGCAGGTGGGCCACCGTGTCGACACCAGGCCCTGACCGGAGCAACACCGGGCCGGGTCGATGGGGCCGGAGCCCGAGCACATCGCTTGCGAGCAGCGGCCCGTCGCCAGGCAGGTGTTCGAGGCGCCCTCGCAGCGCGTGCACTGGTTGCCTGCGCTCCCGCACGAGAGGTTGACCGGCCGGGTGACGCAGGTCTGGCCCGTGGCGCAGCAGCCGCGGCAGCCCGACGAGGCGTCGCAGGTGCAGCGCGCGTTACCATCACATCGGAGCCCCTCACCGCAGGGGGCCGACGAGCCACACACGCAGGCGCCGTTGGTGAAGGCGCTCGTCTTCCCGACGGGGCACACCCCGTTGCAGACCTGGTTGGTGGGCCCGCTCAAGACGACGGACAACGTCTCGCGTGAGCCGAGCTCGAAGCGCACCGGCGACGCGCAGCGTCCGCTCATGTCGCAGCAGCCGGTGGTGCACTGGCAGGGCGAGCTGGTGCCCGCGTCGAAGCGCAGGCCCGCGTCGGGGCTGACCCCGCCGTCGGGCTCCGTCGAGTCGGTGAAGGGCTTCAAGGTGAGCTCGACCGGCGTCTCCTTCTGGGCCACGGGGGTGACGACCTGGGTGGCGGCTTCGACGGCCTCTCCGTCGGCGTTGAGCCCGATGACGGTGAGCTGCACGGGGGCGCCGGCGCGGCTGTCGTTCAGCAGCACCCGCACGGACTGCGGCACGGGGAACGCGGCGCCGGTGAGCGTCTCGGGGCGTTGGCTGGTGGGGAAGACGTTGACGGGCGCACCATCGACGTCGGCGGTGCCCGAGATGAGGAGCGCCTTCGTGCCGCGCGCCTCGTTGAAGTACACCACCAGCACGAGCGCCGTCGGCCCGACTTCCTTCACCGGGCCGCACGCGACGCCGAAGAGCGTCCCCACGAGGAAGGCTGCGGCGAGCGCGCGCGAGGGCTTCATGCTCAGCGCCTCCCGTCGATGTCCGGCAGGGACGTCATGCGCGGCACGTACATCACCTCGCGTGGTTGGGAAGCGGCGACTGCGCCGACGGTGACGCCCGTGGCCACGGCCGCCACGCCCACGCCCACGACGACCCAGAACCAGGCTTTCTTCGTCACCGGCTCCGGCTCGACGACGGGCGGTGGTGGAGGCGGCAGCGTCGACAGCTCGGCCGGCGTCAACGGCGGCGCCACCGGCGCATCGGCGGCGCGGCGCGCGGCTTCTTCGTCGGCAGCCTTGCGGTCGGCCGCCTTCTTCTCGGCCGCTTCCTTCTCGGCCTGTCGCCGGGACACGTCGGAGAGCAGCTCCCGCGCGAGCGCGACGTTGGGCGCGGTGGTGCTCGAGTTGTCGATGAAGCGCCCGTAGAAGAACGCGGCGCGCTCGTAGTTGCCGAGCTGCCGGTGGCACTGGGCGATGTTGAAGAGGAAGCCCGGCAGGGCCTTGAGCTTGTAGGCGTCGGAGTACAGCGTCAGGGCTCGCTCGAACTCGCCGACATCGTAGGCCGTCTGGGCTTCGCCGAAGAGGCCGCGGGCCTGCTGCTCGACCGGGTCGACCTTCTTCTTCTGGGCGAGGGCCGTCGGCGGCAGCGCGAGGAGCAGCACCAGGGCGAGGCGAAACGGCATGGGCGCCTCATCCTGCTTGAGCGGGGGGAGCGGGTCTACCGACGCGTCGCGCGGCGCTGTGCCCAGACGACGAGCCCCAGCAGCGCGAGCCCGGGTGCACCACTACACCCCTGGAGCGGCAGGGGCGGCGGCGCCTCGAGGAGGATGGGGTCGAGCTTCGGCGGTCCGGGCTGCTCGGTGAGCCAGGCGTCGTAGTCGGACAGGTCGATGCCAGCGTCGGCGAGGCCGTTCACTTCGAGCCAATTCTCGGCGACGACCCGCGGTCCCCCGACTTCGGGCAGGAGTGCGCCAGAGTCGTCACAGATGGGCTCGCCTGATCCGCGCAAGCCGTCTCGTGACCCGAAGGCGTGATGGCTCCACACGTGGAGGGCCCATCGCGGGTCCTTCCGAAGGAGCGTTCGCAGACACGCTTCCCGTGGAAGCAGGAGAACCTCACGCGCTTCGTCCGGCGTCAGCGTCGGCGCCGCCCCGCAACGGAGGTCGACCTTGGACACGTACGAACCGCTTCGACGGACGAGCGCGCGAACGTTCAGGTCCTGAGCCGCCCACAGGTAGGTCATGCCCTCGGGCCACCGCGGTGCTCCCCAGCGCACCGTGAGGACGAGTGGTCCGTCGGCACCTGAAAAGCGCTCCACCTCGACCGCACCGCCATCGGCTGCGACTCGAGCACGCCCCGACGACACGCCACCATCGAGAGAAGGCTCGCGGGCACCGCACGCACTCAGGAGCCTCTCGGGGAGGCATTCCACATAGCTGGGCTGCACGAGCGCCGCTTCCTCCGGAGCGAGGCCATGCGCGTCGAGCCACTCGAGCAGGCCCGGCTCGTCGGCGAGCACGCCCACGGTCGCCAGATTCCTGGTTCGTGCGATGTGCTCGACGATGAAGGCGCCGCCGAGCTTCGCGACGACTTCGCCCATCGCGCACCGGGTCCCGACCGTGTCGACGAAGATGGGGGTCAGCCCAGGCCCCGGGTTCTGCGGGTAGACGCCCCGGTCGATGTACTCGCGCAGCACGGCCAGCGCCTGGCGCCGACCTTCCTTCTGGGAGGGCGAGAGGCCCTCGGGCTCGACCGTCGTGAGCTGCGTGTACGCGCCCTCGAGATGTGCGCGCACGCGCTGCTGCTCGTCTCCGCAGGTCCAGGTCAACGTCAGCGCCACCAGCATCGAAGCCAACATGCGCCGGACGGTAGGCCACGGATGTCTCGTGCGACCAGTGCCCCCAGCCACGGTCGGGTCGCGAGCGCGAGGACTTCACCGGAACGTCGGGAAGGAGGACCTCGACAGGTACGACGGCGCGCCGTCGTCTCGGCCCTTTGCTGAACCCCCAGGTCGTCGAAGAACGCTCGGCCTGCGCCCTCGAGGGCCACGCCGCGAAGTTCAGCGCGCGATGGGCTTCGGCAAACGAGCGAGAGGCCGCCGGCCGAGCCACCACCAGGTCCAGGTGGCTTCGCTTACGGCGCGAACGGGTCGACGACGCCGTCTCGGCTCACCGGCTTCTGCACCGGCGCCGGCTTCGCGGGCCTGGGCGCTTCGGCCTCTGGCACCTTCGCGAGGTCGACGTCGAGGGTGGCGTTCGCCTGCAGCGCCACCGTGCGCGCGTCGGTGACGTGGCCGGCCAGCGACAGGCTCAACGGGAGCACGTCGACCGGGTCGAGCTCGACCGAGAGCGGCGTCACGCCCAGCTGGGCCTGCGTGTCCGTGCGCACCACCGTGGCGCCCGACGGGCTGGAGCGCACCTCGAGTCGCACCCGGGCTGGCGTCGGCGCCACCGGCACCGCTTCGATGGGCGGCGTGCGCACGGCCTCCACCGGAGGCGGGGGAGCGACCGGCGCCGGCGCGTCCTGCCCCGACAGCAGCACCACCGCGCCGATGACGACCCCGACGAAGACGAGGGCGCCGAAGGCGAGGGGCGCGCGAGACGGGCGAATCGCCGAGGTGTCGATGACCGACGGCGCGGCCTGCCGCGCGGGCTTCGCGAGCTCGACGGGCGGCACCTGCGGCTGGGGCGTGGCCGCCAGCGGCCGAACCGGAGCACCCGTCACGAAGGGCTCGAGCGCCTGCGCCAGCTCGTCCGCCGACTGGAAGCGGCGCTCGGGCTCCTTGGCGAGGCACCGCCTGACGATGGCCTCGAGCACCGGGTGCACCGGCTCGCCCAGCGCGGTGACGCTGGGCAGCGGCGGCGGCGGCTTCGAGGTGATTTCGACCACCAGCTTGCCGAACGTGTCGCCGCGGAACGGCTGCACGCCAGCGATGAGCTCGTACAACACCAGGCCCACCGCGTAGATGTCGGCGCGCCGGTCGGTGGCCGAGCCGAGCGCCTGCTCCGGGGCCATGTACTCGGGCGTGCCGATGACGATGCCCGCGGCCGTGCCCGACTGGGGAATGTCGCCGATGGGCTTGAGCAGCTTGGCGATGCCGAAGTCGAGCACCTTGAGGAACTCGGGGTCGTCGCCCTTTCGGTGCAGGAACATGTTCTCGGGCTTCACGTCGCGGTGCACGACGCCAATCTGATGCGCGGCGTGCAGCGCCTTCGCGAGCTGCCAGCCGAGCTTCACCGTGCGCGCGAGGGTGAAGTGCTGCGTCATGAGGGCCGAGAGCGGCTGGCCCTCGAGCAGCTCCATCACGCACCACGCCAGCGACGAGCCGTCGGGCTGCAGCTGCTCGCCGAAGTCGAACACCTCGACGATGTGCTCGTTCTTGATGGCGTTGACGGCGGTGGCCTCGGCGATGAAGCGCTGCACGAGGTCGGGGTTCTTCGCGTGCTCGGCCTTGAGCACCTTCACCGCCGCGGTGCGCCCGATGCGCTGGTGCCGCGCGAGGTAGACGGTGCCCATCGCGCCCTCGCCCAGCACCTTCTCGAGGTGCCACGGGCCCAGGTCGACGCCGGCCAGGTTGAAGTCCATCGCCTCGACGGTGGCGGTGCTCGTCACGGTGCGCTCCAGCCGGAGCGGCGCGGCGGTGCTGGCACCGAGGGGAGTGGAGCGCACATCACACGAACCCGCGAACCCAGGGGGGGTTGCGCCGGCCGCTCCACCATACCGCTCCGTGCTGCAGCGGCCTCGAACTTCCTCGAACCTCCTTCACCTGACACGCCTTCAGGCCGGCATCAACGCGCTGCCGACGGTGCGCAGGACGACGGCCAACACGAAGCCGCCGATGGCGCCAGCGAGGACGAGGCCTTTGCGGCGGTGCTCGAACTGGGTGAAGGCGTAGACGAGGTTGTAGATGGGAATGAGCATCACCATCACGCCGGTGCCGAGGCTGCGCTGGAACGCGTGCGCGAAGATGAGGACCCAGCAGGCGACGGCGACGAGCTGGAGCACCAGGCCGAGGACGATGAAGAGCACGGACCGCTGCGTATCAGCTCGCGCGGCGGCGAGCAGCCTTCCGCCTCGCCGGACTGGTGGTGGTGAGCGCGAGCTTCTCGCTGCGGGACAGCTGCTTGAGCCGGTACTCGGTCTTCAGCGCCGACGACTTGTCACGCGCGCGGCGCGAGTACACCAGCGTCACCGGCCGTCGCGAGCGGGTGTAGCGCGCGCCGGTGCCGTTCGAGTGCGCTGCCACCCGCCGCGAAAGGTCGTTGGTGATGCCGGTGTAGAGCGAGCCGTCGCGGCACCGCACCATGTACACGTACCAGGGCATCGCGCCCGGGTGTACCCGCCGGCCGGGAATCCCGTGATGGAAAACTGAAGGCGCGGGCGCGCAGGCCGACGCAACTCCGCGCGCGGCTTGAGGTTCCCGGCTGGTCCTGTCCTTGCGAGGGGCGCTGCGCATGCGTGCGTCGAGCGTCCTGGTGTCGTTGCTGGTGGCTGGCTGTGGAGCACCCGCCACCGGGCCCGGCCCCTCGATGGACCCGCAGCGGCTCGAGCTCAACGACGTGTCCTTCCTGTTGCCGCTTCCCGCGCCGAATCGACTCGACAGCCTGCTGGGGCTCTCTGTGGGTGGAGACCTGGGCCCCCTGCTTCCCCGGCCCCTGTACGAGCGCCTGCCGCTGCTGGTCGAGGGCCAGGACGAAGCAGCGCTCTTCGACGAGCTGCGCGTCGTCAGCGTGCGCGTCGACCCGTGCTTCCCCGGCAGCGCGCCGCCGAACCCACCCTCGTGCGTGCGGCAGGTGCGGCTGGTGGCCCAGCCCGTCGTCGTCGACCAGGGCGTCGTCACCACGCGCGACGCCACCGTGCACCTCTTCTATTCCCTCGAGCCTGCGCGCTTCGATGGGGTGCTGCGGCGGCTGTTCGAGCTCGACGAGCTGGCGGGCACCCTCACCAACGGCCCGCTCGACGTGCACCCGGTGCTGCGGCGGCAGGGGCTCGACGGCCCGTATGGCGCGCGGCTGCGCACGCTGGTGCTCGAGGCGTGTGGCCCGGCGACGTTGTCGCGCGTGGCGGTGATGTCGGTCGACGCCCAGGGAGCCGCCTGGCAGTTCACGGCCTTCGACGTGCGCGCGGGCGAGCTGGTCGACGACGTCATTCCGCGGCTGCCGATGCTGAAGGTGCAGGCGTTCCAGGAGTTCGGCTCGGACTCGTTCCGCAACGGCGCGCTGGTGCCCGCGGCGTTCGGCGACCCGCTCGACCTGCTGTTGAGCGAGCGTGAGATGCGGCTGCTCGACCGGCGCTCCCTCGACCGGGCGCTGACCTCGGCCCTGCGCATCGAGCACCCGGAGCGCTCGTCACCCAAGACCGTCGACTGCGCGAGCTGCCACGTCGCCAGCCGCGCCCGCCGCAACGCCGAGGCCTTCCACCGCGTCGACACCGCGGGCCACGTCGACCGCTTCCAGGCCGCGGGCTTCGACCTGTCGCGGGTGGACGAGGCGAAGGACGACCCGCGCGCGCTGCGGGCCTTCGGCTACTTCGGCCGCGCCTCGGCGTTCAGCCAGCGCACCATCAACGAGAGCGCGCAGGTGGCGTTGGCGCTCGAGCCCTTCCGGCCCAGGCCATGAGGAAACGTCAGCGCACGAAGGACAGCAGGTAGCGCGAGTCGGTGGGCACGCCCGAGGGCCCGTAGCAGCGCACCGAGACGGTGTCGTCGAGCTGCGTCTGCACCGCGCACCGATTCACCGTGTCGGTGGGCGTCACCTGCACCACGCCGCTGTTGAAGGACAGCCCGGGGAAGCGCATCGCGTACACGCCGGGACCGGAGCGGGTGGCGGTGATGGCCTGCCGACCGCTGTTGTACGAGAAGGGAATGAAGGGTGTGTACGAGGCTGCGGCCGGGTCGCTCGCGAACGCGAAGGCCAGCACCTCGGCGTGCGTGACGGGCTGGGTGAGCGAGGTGAAGGGCTGGTCGGTGAAGGCGACGAGGCTGAAGTCGCTGTCGGCCGGGCCCGCGCCGTCATGACACTCGACCGCGATGACGGGCACGTTGCGCGAGAAGATGCTGCAGAACCGGTTCGAGTTCTCGGCCGTCACCGACAGGTTGCGCGCGTCGGCCGCCAACAGCCCCGTGAGCGTCACCGTGTACGTACCGGTTCCGGTGCGCGCGGCGGTGAGTGCACCTCCGGGGTTGGACGTGAAGGCCGGGCCGCGAGTCGAGCCCACCGCCGATACGCGCGCATACGCCATCACCCGCGCCGTCGAGACCGAGTTCCATTCGTGCACGGTGACGAAGAACTGCGAGTCGAGCGGCTGGTTCGAGGCGCCGTAACAGCGCACGTCGACGTCGTCGTTGAGCACGCTCTCGACGGCGCAGCGCCTCGCGGTCCCGAAGGCCGTGGCGACGGCCGTCGCGTTGGTGAGCGCCAGGTTGGTGAAGGTGACGCGGTAGTCGCCCACGCCCCGGCGTGTCGAGGTGATGGCGCCGCCGTTCGCGTTGAACGCCGTGGCGGTCGGCGGTGTGCTCGACGCCCCACCGTTGTCGATGAAGGCGTAGCCGGTGACGTTGGCGAGGCTGGGGCGGCCGCGAGAGGTCACCGTGAAGTCGAAGCCTGTGTCCAGCCTCCCACCGAAGGGCGTGTAGCATTCGAGGTAGCCCGGCGGCAGCGCGCTCCCAAAGACGCTCGTGATGCACGTCGCGTTCGCCGTTCGAGTGCTGGCGTTCGCAACCACGGGGGCCTGACCACGCACGAGCGGCGCGCCCAGGTTGACCCGGTAGACGCCGGTCTGAACCTGGGCTGTCGAAACGCCGAAGGCCCCCGAGGTGGCACCTGCCCCGGAAGCAAGCCCACCGTCCGGAGACGTTACGATGGTCGCCTGCAGGTCGATGGTGGCTTCACTGACGACGCCCCGGCCCATCACCACGAACGAGAAGCCCGCATTGACGGGCACCGACTGGCCGATGCACCGAAGCTCAATCGACGGTGCTCCGGCCGCGCTGAAGAGGCTGCATCGTTGTCTTCCAACATCGGGCGTCTGGGGTGTCACCAGCACGGCACCCACCGAGGCACCCGCGGGCAAAGTCCCCAGGGAGACCTGGTACGTGCCCACCTGAGGGTTGGTCACCTGAAGGGTCCCCGTCGCGCTCCAGCCCTGGCTCCCTGAGAGCGAAGTCGGGAAGACCGTCGTGTCGGGGACGACGCCGTACGCCAGAATGGCTCCGCCTGCGGAGAGGTCATCTTGAACGATGCGGAAGTTGAAGGCCGAGTCAGTGGCGGTGCCAGGCGCGTCGACGCATTGGACGGTGAAGGTGTTGAGGCTCGCCTCTTCAACGGAGCAGAAGCGGCCCTGGACCCCCGTCGTTTCGATGGTCGTGTTTCGAGCTGCGACGCTCAGGCCATCCACGGTGACGCGCACCCGGCCCGCGGACAGGCGCGTTGCGCTGATGATGGAGTTGAGGCCCGTCGACACGAAGGACGTCGGCGGCGAGAGCGTCGCCGGAGTGCCCATCGACAGCGCTGGCACGAGCCCCCACGCCACCACGGTGAGGCCCCGGTTCGGTCGTTCGTCGACGGCCATCGCCCCCCGCACGACCCCCTGAGGCGTGGTGAAGAGGAGGGTAGCGAGCCCCGTTCGACCTGGCTCGTGGGGAGGCCGGAAGTCGACGGAGAGCCCCTGGAGGTTCGACAGGGAGCCAGGACTCCCGGCCATCAGCGACCAGGTTCCCCCCATCGGTACGCCTCGGACGGTCGCCGTCACTGGCACGGGGGGACCTGACACGAAGACGAGGCTCGGGGCGCTCAAGGTCACCGTAAAGACGCGGACCGTGCACGACCCCATCAGACTGCCCGCACTGGCCGTGACGACGACGTCGACGAAGCCCTGTGCTTCCGTCACGCTGAGCGGCGGGCGGTACGAGGCCGTCGCCCCCGATGCACTCACCACTGAGCCGACGGCAGGAGTCAGGGCCCACATGAGAGGGGCCGTCGAGCCGCTCACGGTGGCGTTGAGCGAAAGGTCGACGCCCGCTGCCATCGCCAGATTCGAGCCACAGTCGAGAACGAGCGTCGGGGCCGTCGAATATGACAGCGTCGCGACCGCCATGAATCCGCCCGGAGCGCTCACGACCACCATCGACATGCCGGCCATTCCAGAGGTCGGCGGGGTCCAGGTGATGGAAGCTCCGGTGGTGGCCGAGAGCGTGCCCGAGCCGGCGAGCGACCACGTCAGCGTGGGCGGCGAGGGGAAGTTCAGCGTCGTGGCGGTCAAGGTGACGGCGCCTCCGCCGATGGTGGCCGCCGCGTTCGTCGGAGACACCGTGAGCACCGGGGGTAGCCCCACCGTCACCACGGCCTGGGCCATCAGCCCCGACGCCGTGTTCGCCTGGATGATGGCCTGCGTGGAGAAGCTGCCGCTGGGCGGAGGGGTGTAGGAGACCGACAGCCCGGTCGTCGGGCTCAGCGTTCCTGGCCCCGAGAGTTGCCAGGTCACGGCCTCGCTCGAGTTCACGAGCGTGGCCTGAAACGAGACGGTGGGTCCGCCGAACCAGGTCGCCCCCGTCGTCGGCGTGACGGAGAGGCTCGCCACGCCAGCGTCCACGCTGCCACCGGCCGAGCCGCCTCCGACTCCGCCTGCTGAGCCGCCCGCAGTGCCACCGGCCGCTCCACCCGCTGATCCGCCCGCGCTGCCACCCGCGACGCCACCCGCTGATCCGCCCGCGACTCCACCTGCGCTGCCACCCGCTGATCCACCCGCGCCACCACCGGCTGCGCCGCCCGCGACGCCACCCGCTGATCCACCGGCATCACCACCGGCTGTGCCGCCCGCGACGCCACCCGCGTCACCACCGGCCGAGCCGCCTGCGACGCCGCCCGCTGAGCCGCCAGCCTCACCACCGGCCGTTCCGCCAGCCGCGGCACCACCCGCCGTTCCACCGGCACGGCCTCCGGCAGTTCCCCCCGCCGAGCCGCCGCCGCTTCCACCGTCTGGCCCATCACCTGGCCCGGGACACGCGACGAGCCACACCGAGCCAAGGACTGCCACCAGCCGACTCCACCCCGAACGTGCGCGCATGCCTCAACTCGTACCGAGCCCTCGCGTGGGCCTCGATGGGCAAACGGAGGGTCAGGGCGCGCCGAGCAACGCGGCGAGCTCGGTGCGACCCCGAACGCCGAAGTGCTGGTACACGCGGCCGAGCTGATTCGACACGGTCTTCACCGACACCTGCCGCGCCTGAGCGATGGCGCTGGGGCTCGACCCCTTCAGCAGCGCCGAGACGACCTCGCGCTCACTCTCGCGCAGCCGCGACCAGAGCTCCGGGTTGGCGCCGGCGGTCAGCATCGTCACGGGTGGTTCGGTCGGCAGGGTCGCGCGCAGCGGAGGAATGCCCCCGAAGAGCCGCGCCAGGTCCGTGCGTCGTTTCACGCCGAGCTTGCGCAGGACGTCGCGCGACAACCGGCTGATGGTGCCGAGACTCAACCCCAACACGTACGCCATCTCGCTCGAGCTGCGCCCCTGCACCAGGCACTCGGCCACGTCACGCTCGCGGGCCGTCAACGCGCGCACGTCGCGCATCGACAGCGGGTTCTCGTAGGCCACGAGGTACCGCCGCTGGTCGGTGTCGACCCAGTCGACGAGCGTCCACCGGCCGCTCACGAGGCCCTTCCACAACAGGAGCGCTTCTTCCGGGCTCGTGCGTCGCAGCCTGCCGCGGCTCGTCTCGATGGCTTTTGCGGCGAGGACGAGGGCTTCTCTCGCCGACGTCGAGCGCGCTTCACCCTCGGCGTGTGCCACCACGCCTTCCGGCGACACCACTGCGACCGGGTGCCGCAGGCCGTCGCCAATCGACAGCCGCAGTCGCAGGCCGGCGCTCAGATGCGCGGCGAGGCGCTTGAGGCGGGAGCGCTCCCGCGTCGTCAACGTCACGGTCGTCGGCGAGACAGCGTTGAGCACCATGCCGCTCTGCCCGGGGGTTCCCATCACCAGCATGCCGAAGCTGTCCTGCGCGCCGCGGACGCCGCAGCGGGTGAACTCGTCGATCAACACCTGCCGCGCCTCGGGCCAGATGTCGTCGACGCTGCCGATGAAGTCCGAGGCGGCGGGGCCGTAGTGCCGCGCGAGGACGTCAGGGGGCAGGCGCTGCACCATCACGGACAGCGCCTCGTGAACGCCGGGCAGGGCGCTCCCACGCTGGTGCCCGAGCTCGGTGAAGGTCGAGCCCTGCATGCGCCAGGTGCCGATGGTCATTCCGAAGCCGCGGTCGAAGAGTGGCCTGGCCGCCTCGTGCACTCCATCGAGCCACGTGTCGTCTTCAGCGCTCAGGTCGTAGGCGCGCTCGACCAACGTGATGTCGTGTGACCCCCGACGCATGTCCAGATTGTGAACGAGTCCGAGGGGCAGGCGATGGGTATTCGGAGGGGCTCAGTGGGTGGCCCTCCGTTCGCCCATCGTTCGTGTTCACGAGCGACCGGTAGGGTCTCCGTTCATCGAACTGGAGGCATGATGCATCGACGGGCCGCGACTGCGCTGGTGGTCTTCCTCGTCTCAGCGTGTGGCGCCGAACCCAGGCCTGATGACGCGGCCGGCGGCGGCGCGGCCGGAGGAGAAAAGGTCGGAGGCGGAACCGCTGGTGGCGCTGGCGGTGGTGTCAGTGTGGCTGGTGGCACTGTGGGCGGTGGGACTGCGGGTGGTGGCAGTGTGGGCGGTGGGACTGCGGCTGGTGGCAGTGCGGGTGGTGGGAATGGGGCTGGCGGCGCTGCCGGTGGTGGAAACGCGGCTGGTGGCGGCGTCGCGGGCGGTGCAGGAGCCGGTGGAGCGGCCGGCGGTGGAATGGCTGGCGGGCTCTCTGGGAACGACGCGGGACCCCCTTCACGCATCGCCGCGGTCGCCTTGACCACCCGGGGGAGCGCGCTCGAAGCGATGGTCGCTGCAGACCGCGGCAGCGATGGAGGCGCTCCGCTCTTCCATCTCTCGAGACTCGATGGCGGCTGGACCACCGTGATGGCCCGGCCAGACGCCACCCTCGAGCCGCTGAGCCTCGACCTCGTCGCATGGGACGACCAGCGCTTCGACGTCATCTACCTGGGCGCCTGCGGGACCTCGCGTCGCACCACCTGTCAGCACTTCTGGCAGGGTGGCTTCAGCCTCGCGTACGACCTCGGGCTTCCCGACGCTGGAGCCGGGGTCTTTGCCTCGACCATCGTCTCGTCTTCTCGCACGCGCTTGTCCGTGTACGCGGTGGAGCCCGACGGGACGCTCCATCGGACGGCGTGGCGTGGCGCGTCGTGGTCGCCCTGGCAACCCGTGCAGTTCACGAGCTTCTTCGGGCCACCCTCACCACCGCTCGGAGCGCGGGTGCTCGACGCCGTGGCCGCACAGGCGGTTCAGGGGGAAGAAGCGCAGAGCCACGTGCAGCTCCACGATTCCACCCGCGCGTTCTTCGGGTTGGTGGCTGTCACGTCGACGCCGACGTGGGCCGGTGCGCCGTGGGGCAGCACGACGGCGACTTCGGCGCCACCGACGCTGGTGCTCGAGAACCGTCCGTCGGTTGCCGTGTTGCCCGACGCCGGGTTCGTCGCCGCCGAAATGACTGGCGCTGGCGTGCTCGCGCTCTCGGCTCCGCCGACGTGGCAGTTGGTGCCGCCCGCGCCGGTGCCGCTCGCGCCGCGCGTCTCTCCGTCCTGTGCCCAGGGACCTGCTGGTCTTCATTGTCTCGTCGCGTCTGCCGACCGGCGCGAGCTGTGGGTGGTGACGCGCGCGCTCGACGCAGGCTTCGCGTGGGAGCTGGCTGGCGCGCTTCCCTGACGAGCCGGCTCGAGCCCCTCCGTTCGCCCATCGAGCCTGGCGCGCGTCTTCTCTACCGTGCGCGCCCTCTCGGGAGGGAATTCATGTGGCACGCGCGATTCGTCGGGGTGGTCTGTCTTTGGGTATTCACGATGGCCTGTGGAGGCACGCAGACGCCTGATGCTGGTGGTGGTGGTGGCTCGGCGATGGCGGGTGGGCAGGCAGGTGGCGTCACCGCTGGCGGTTCGGCGGCTGGTGCTGGCGGCGGTTCGGCCGGAGGCACGGCAGGTGGAGCGGCCGGTGGCACCGCTGGAGGCACGGCAGGTGGAACGGCAGGTGGAACGGCTGGTGGCACGGCGGGCGGCAGCGCGGGTGGAAGTGGCGGCGGAGCCGCGGGTGGCGCTGCAGGTGGGAGCGCTGGCGGGGGCCTGGTGGACGACGCTGGCGTCGACTTCGTCATCGCGCGTGTGGCCCTTGCGGCGCGGGCGAATGAGCTCGAGCTGTTCGTCTCGTCCGAGCTCGGCGCTGACGGTGGTGCCGCCATCGCGTGGGCGCGTCGCGGCGTGGACGGTGGGTGGAGCGGCTTCACCACGCACTCCGTGGTGACCTCGGCGCCGCTCTCACTCGACGTCGCCGCCTGGAGCGCGACGCGCTTCGACCTCACGTTCCAGGGGGCGTGCGGTGCGGGCGCGAACCGGCTGTGTCAGCAGTTCTGGCAGAACGACCTCTTCAGCCCCGTGTACGACCTGGGCGTGCCCGCCGACGCAGGCGTGTTGCCCAATGGGCCGTTCCTTCCGTCGACGCTCGTCGCTCCCGCGCCCGACCGGTTGGCGGCGTACGGCTTCTACGCGACGCCGGGTGGCAGGCGGCTGGCGCGCACGGCCTACACCGGCGTGCTGCCATGGCAGCCCTTCACCAGCCCCGCGACGCAGCCGGGGTTCATCGGCTTCTTCGACGGCGCGGGGAGAACCTCGGCCCAGGGCCAGGAGACGACCGTGCTGGTCGGTCGAGTCGACACCCCAGCGGTGCGGCTGCGCGCCATCGTGCACGCAGGGCCGTCGAGCGGCGGGGGCAGCTGGCAGCAGCCAACCGACCTCCCATTCCTCACCAATTCCCAGCGCGACGCCATTCCAGCGCTCGCCAAATCGCTCCTCTCCCCGACGGACTGGGTCGTCGTCTACGACATGAATAGCTCTGGCCTGCTGCATCGGCTGCAGGGCGACGGCAACCAGTCGTGGGGGCCGTGGGTGACGCTCGAGCCTGCGCCGACGTGGAAGGCCTCGGTGTCGCCTTCGTGCACCAACACGCCGAGCCGTGAAGTGTGTGCCGTCGTGCGCAACGGCACGAACGAGGTGTGGATCGTCGAGGTCCAGGAAATGGGCGGCGGCGCTTTGCAGAGAACCTTCTCGCTCGTCGGTCGACCATGAGTGCGCGCACCTGGTGCCTGCTCGTCCTGGTGTCGGCCTGCGGGGCGGGCCCGGGAACGGACGACGCTGGCGTGAGCACTGCGGGAGGAGCCGCAGGAGGTGGGCCTTCATCGGCAGCAGGAGCCGGTGGTGGCGGAGGGGCTTCCGGCGGAAGTGGGGGCGGCAGCAACACGATGATGGATGCAGGGGCGGAAGACGCCGGAGTTACCGATGCTGGAATCGTCGACGCCGGAATCGTCGATGCTGGAGTCGCCGATGCTGGAGTCGCCGATGCTGGAGTCGCCGATGCTGGAGTCGCCGATGCCGGAGTCGCCGATGCTGGAGTCGCCGATGCCGGAGTCGATGCGGGACCGCCTCAGCCCATCTCAGCCGTTGCGCTGGCCGCACGGGGGACGGTGTTCGAAGTTCTGGTGGCGGGGCTGCGGGGCCCAGATGGTGGAGCCCCGCTCTTCCACTTGAGCCGACTTGCTTCGGGGTGGACGACGGCAACCCGGCGCCCCGAGATGACGCTCGAGCCGTTGAGTCTCGACGTCGTCGCGTGGGACGACCAACGCTTCGACTACGTGTATCTGGGTGCGTGCGGCACCTCGCGGCGCACCACGTGTCAGCACTTCTGGCAGGGAGGCTTCAGCGGCGCGTTCGACCTTGGCCTGCCACCAGATGGAGACGGAGGCGTCACGACCTTTGCCTCCGCGCTCACCTCGCCGTCGCGAACGCGGCTCACGCTCTATGCGCTGGCGACGACGGGCGAGCTGTACCGTTCTGCGTGGCTTGGTGCCTCGTGGAGCGGCTGGTCATCGGAGCGGTGGTCTCCACTGCTGACGCTCGACCTGCCAATGGGCGCATCGGTCGTCGACGGCTTTTCGAGCAGCGACGCTGTCGGGAACGAGGCGCGAACGTCACTCGTCGGGCACGAGCCCGCAGGGCCGCTGTTCATGACGAGGACGCCACCCGACTTCTTCGGCTTCAGCGCCGTCTGGGCTCCGTGGCGCATGGCGCCACGTGCACCGCCGGCCGGCGTCCAGCTCCAGGTGCGGGCGTCGGTGGCGCAGCTTCCAGACGCCGGTCCCGTCTGGGTCGAGATGGTGTCGAGTGGCGTGCTGGTGACGGAGCGTGTCGTGAGCGTCACCGGGGCGCCATTCTCGTCAGGGCAGGGCTGGTTCCCGGTGCCGCCTGCGCCGGT
>JALOQF010000647.1 GCA_025459425.1 Myxococcaceae bacterium
AGCTCGATCTCCTGTCTGACTTCGAGCATGCGGCCGGGCTGGCGCGCGATGGGCATCAGCACCCGCGCCGCGGCGGGCTCGGCGGTCGAAGGGGCGCTCCACTCACGGCCATCGAAGCCGGTGAAGTGGCGCCCCACCCAGTAGACCGCGAGCTGTTCCTGCTCCGGGTCGGGGTCGAGCGTCGCGTGGAACACCACGCGCGGGTTCGACTTGATGCCGCCACCACCCCCGAGGCGCACCGTGTCGGACATGCCGGTGACGCCACCGGCGAGGCCCGGGGTCGCCCGCCGCCGCGACTGGCTCCAGGACAGCCGGGGAAAGAGGACGAAGAAGGCCACGCCGAGCGCGAAGATGAAGGCGGTGCCCACGAGCACCTGCCGGCGCGCCGGCGCGGTGTCGACGCCTGGCAGCGGCGCGCCATCGGGGCCATCGAGCACCAACCTCGACATCGCCCAGCTCGCCGTGGCGATGAAGGCGACGACGAAGGGCGCGAACGTCACGTCGCCGACGATCGCCGCGCCACCGGCCAGCACCAGCAGGCTGGTGAGCAGCACCTGCCGCGTCGTCTGCGCCGTCGGCTCGGCCAGCAGGCGGTGCGCCACCACCACCAGCGCGAACGACACCGCCGCGATCACCAGGTCGAGCGACCCGAAGAGTGACCAGCCGAAGAGCCCCGCGGCGATGGCGAGCAGCGCGACGACGCTCGCGGCGCCCCTCTGGCCGAACGGGCGAAACCCCAGGAGCGAGAGGGCGACCGCCACGGGCACCAGGGGCAGCACCGGGAACGGCAGGCTGCCCGACACCGCGACGGCGCCGTACGAGACGAGCGCGGTCAGATCGCGCGCCAGCGTGGCCGGGAGACGGCGCGCCGTCATGCCGTCTGCTCCGGGGCATAGCCGGCGCGGGCCAGCGCCGAGAGCAGCCGCCGCTCATGCTGTACGCCGCCGCCCGGCCGGATGCGCGCAGGGCCCACCTCGAGGCCCACGTCCCACCCCTGGGCGAGGAGCTTCACGAGCTGGCCCGCGGCCTCTTCACAGGCGCGGTCGAGCACCTCCATCGCCTGGCTGTCGTCGACGCGCAGCACGTGCTGCCGGCGCTCCTCGCGTTCGCGCTCGACCACCACCAGCCGCCCCAGCGTCGCGCTGCGCCGCCAGTGCACGCGCCGGGCGTCTTCTCCGTCGACGAGCTCGCGCAGGTCGGCCACGTCGGCCGTCCCATCGCGGTGGCGCGCCCCCGACGAGTCGCCCTGGTGCCGGCGGCCCGTCTGGTCGGGCACCTCGCACGCGAAGCCCCGCCGCGGGTACACCAGCAGCGTGTCGGCGACCCGGAGCGTGCGCTTCTTCTCGAAGATGCCGAAGGGAAACCAGGCGCCCTGCGACGTGAGGGTGGCGGCCTCCTTCACCTGGACCGCGAAGGCGTGCCCGCGCTTCCGGCTCAGCTCGTAGCGGAGCGTGAAGGGCTCGTGGGCGAAGGCGCCATCGGGGAGGATCCGGCGCACCGAGAGATCCCAGATGACGCGCTCCGAGAGCACGCCCGACACGACGATGCTCGCCAGCATGAAGCCCAGCACCAGGTAGAGCAGGTTGTTGCCGGTGTTGAGCGCGCCGACGCCGATGCCCACCGTGAGGAAGAGGTAGACGCGGCCCATCGGGGTGACGCGCAGCACGCGGCCGGGGTCGAGCGCACGACGCAGTCTGGCGACGAGCGGTCGCAGCACGGCGTTCACCTCGGCGGGGCGACGCGGCGGGCGATCTCGTCGACGAGGTGCGCCGCCTCGTCGCGGCTGAAGGCGCCCTGCATCGAGCTCTTGAGGAGCAGCCGGTGCGACAGCGCCGCCTTCAGCACGGCCCGCACGTCACCGGGGCTGACGAAGTCCCGCGCGTCCCACAGGGCCCAGGCGCGCGCCGCGGCCATCAACGCCAGCACCGCACGGGTCGACACGCCGCGCTCGACGTCGGTGTGGGTGCGGGTCGCCGACGCCAGTTGGACTGCATAATCGGCGACGTCCTTCGAGACACGAACGGCGTCGGCCGCCTGTTGGAGCGTCGTCAGCTCGGCCGGGGTCGCGACGGGCACGAGCGTCGCGAGGGGGTCGCCACGGCGCGAGACGAGCAGGTCGGCCTCGAGGCCCGGGTCGAGGTGGCCGAGCGACAGCCGCATGAGGAACCGGTCGAGCTGCGAGTCGGGCAGCGGGTAGGTGCCGGCGAGATCGAGCGGGTTCTGGGTGGCGATGACGACGAAGGGCGCCGGGAGCGGGCGGGTGACGCCGTCGAGGCTCACCTGCCCCTGGGCCATCGCCTCGAGGAGCGCCGACTGGGTGCGGGGCGGGGCGCGGTTGAGCTCATCGGCGAGCACGACCTGGTGAAAGATGGGCCCTGGCCGGAACTCGAAGGTGCCCTGCTGCTGCAGAAAGACCTGTGCCCCGAGGATGTCGGACGGCAAGAGGTCGGCCGTGAACTGAACCCGCGCGAACGACAGGCCGAAGGCGCGCGCGAGCCCCTCGGCGAGCGTCGTCTTGCCCACCCCGGGCACGTCTTCGAGCAAGAGGTGCCCGCGGGCCGCGAGGCAGGTGAGCGCGAGCTTCGTCTGGTCTGGCTTTCCGAGCACCACCTGGCCGAGGTGGGCGTGGAGCTTCTTCAAGAGGTCTGTGGCGTTCACTGGCGATTTGGCCGAAAAGGCCTCTGGCAGACTGTAGCGAACGCCTCGACACCGGCGCTCGGAATTCGTGCCATGGGCAGAATCCGTCGACTCCCGCCTGAGCTGATCAACCAGATCGCCGCTGGCGAGGTGGTCGAGCGCCCGGCCTCGGTGGTGAAGGAGCTGGCCGAGAACTCGGTCGACGCGGGCGCGACGCGGGTGACGGTGCGCCTGTCGCGGGGCGGCTGCGCGTTGGTGACGGTGATCGACGACGGGTGCGGCATGTCGCGGGACGACGCGCTGACGAGCCTCGAGCGCCACGCCACCAGCAAGCTGGTCGACAAGGAAGGGCTCTTTCACATCCTCACCAAGGGGTTTCGGGGTGAAGCGATTCCGGCGATCGCGTCGGTGTCGCGGTTCTCCCTGGTGACGAGCGAGCCCGACGCGCTCTCGGGTACGCGGCTCACGGTCGAGGGCGGCGCGGCGCCGGTGGTCGAAGACGCGCCCGCGGTGGGCGGCACGCGCATCGACGTCGAAGATCTGTTCTTCAACGTGCCGGCGCGCCGGAAGTTCCTCAAGCGTGAGCAGACCGAGCTGCTCCACTGCGAAGACGCGGTCACCCGGCTGGCGCTCGCGCACCCCGAGGTGGGCTTCACGCTCGAGCACGAAGGCCGGGTGCTGTGGTCGAGCCCGCCGTCGGGCGCCGAGCCGAAGCAGCGCGCCGCCGCGGTGCTCGGCAGCGAGGCCGCGCCGCACCTGCTGGCGATCGACGAGCGCCGGCTGGGCATCACCGTCACCGGCTTCATCGCCGCGCCCGAGTTCACGCTGGCCAACGCGCGCGGGCTGATGACCTTCGTGAACCACCGCTACGTCCGCGATCGCGGGCTGACGGCGACGATTCAGCGGGCCT
>JALOQF010000045.1 GCA_025459425.1 Myxococcaceae bacterium
GTGCTGCCAGCCGTGGCAGCGAAGCTCACCGTATTCGTCGGCCACTGGCCGCTCTGGTTCTGACAGGCCAGTTCACCGCCGGTGCAGCTCGTGCCGCGCACGTACAGGGTGGCCGGCCAGAAATCGGGCACCATGGTGACCGTGGCGGTGCCGGTCCGAGGTGCGACCCAGCGGTGCACGCGGTCTGCGCCGCTGCCGCCGCACGAGGCCGAGTTCGTCGAGTTCCCCGTCACGCCGGCCTTGATCAACCCGCCCGCGGCTGGAACGTCGATGGGGGCCGCACAGGTGCCGTTCGGCGGAGCCATTCGAATGGTGTAGGCGCCCGAGGCCGCGCCCGCGCCGTCGACGACGACGAAGTAGGTCGTGCCTGAGACCGCGTTGAAGGTGACCTGCCCGTGCGAGGTTCCGCCGCTGCCGCACCACACCGTGGTGTTGTCGCTGCAGGCCACCTCGGGGCCGGTGCACGAGCCCGTGCGCACCGACAACACGGTGTCGAACGTGCTGCCGCAGGTCGAGAAGGTCACGGGACCCGAGGCCGTCGCCGTCCACGCCCAGACTTCTTCGGGTGCCCCGCCACCACCACAGCTCGCGGAGAGCGCCGATGAGCCCCGGGTCGTGCCGGTGACGCTGTTGCCCAGGGTCGGAAACGGCCTGGGGCTCGCGCAGCTGCCGCACGTCGTCGAGCAGGTCGTCGTGCGAGCGACACCGCACGAGTCCGGAGCGGTCACCTGACCGCAGCCTCCGACGCGCGTGCAGAAGGCCTGGTCGGTCTCGGGCGTGCAGGCGATGCACACGTTGCTCGGGCTGCAGGTCGAGTTCATGGCGCACGTGCCGCAGTTCAGCGACCGGGCCATGCCGCACGCATCGGGCGCTGAGACGGGGCCGCAGCTCGCGCCCAGCCGGGAACACATCGCCTGATCCGTCTCGGAGCAGCCGCAGACGTTCGGTGTCCCGCCTCCGCCGCAGCTCGTGTTCGACGGGCAGGTGCCACAGTTCACCGTTCGGGAGACGCCACACGCGTCGACGCCGCTCACGAAGCCGCAGTTTTTCTGCAGCGCCGCGCAGAAGGCAGCGTCTGACGCCGACACGCAGCCGGCGTCGACCGCTCCACCGGCTGAACCGCCGCCCGTCGAGCCGCCCGAAGCGCCCCCCGCAACGCCACCGCCAGCAACGCCACCGCCACCTCCGCCCGCGCCACCTCCGCCCGCGACACCTCCGCCCGCAACCCCTCCGCCCGCGACACCACCGCCAGCGACGCCACCAGCGAATCCTCCACCAGCGGATCCGCCACCGGGGTTGGCCTGGAGTGAATCTCCAACGAGGGACACCAGCACCTCAGGTGCGTTGACGGCGTTGCTGGTGATGAGGAGTCGACCGGCCCGGGCGCCGAAGGTGGTTGGGCGGAAGGTGACGTCGACCTCGAGCGACATCCCGGGTGGAATCGTGCTCCCGGGCTGGCGGGTCACCACGAAGTCCTGGTCGCCTTGAACCACCACGTCCTGGAGGGCCAGCGGCACACCGCCCCGACTCGCCAGCGTCACCCGCTTCGTCACCGACGTCGTCACTGGCACCGTGCCGAAGTCGATGGAGCCTGGCATCACTTCAATCTCAGGCCGGAGCCGCGACGTGTTCTGCGCGCGGCCGCAGTCACAGGCCGCCAGCACCAGGAGGCTCGAGGCCATCAGCACGAGTCGCATGCCAGAGAGACGTTTCGAGGAGAGCGAGTTTTGCGTCTGTTCCATGGGCTGTCGGACGAGGGCTCCAGACCGAAGACACTGGACGCCGACGACGAATGCAAGGGGTTGACGACGGACGATGGAGCGCGTCTTCGGCGAGGGGTGCCAGAAGGCGTGGGCGCTGGAGTCGTCCTCGAGCTCGCCCGAGCGCAGGGCGCGATGCGACGAGGCGTATGCCCCGGGAAAGCTGGTCGTCGTCACGGGCTTCGCGGGCGTGGGCACCGAGTGGAGCGCGCCCATCATTCGGGGGCTCCACGTGAAGGCTCAGGGCCGGGGCGCGGCAGTGTGCTGAAACGCCCGGCGCTTCTCCGCGCGGTACCGGGAATACGTCACCACCCACACCAGAAGAGTGACCGGGGTCAGAATAACGGCGAGCACCACGGCGCCCAGCGCAACGCCTGCCAGCGCCGAGGCGACGAGCGCGACGACCCCCTTCGGCTGCAGCGGCACCTTCGCGTCGGGGGCGACGATGCCGAGGCTGGCGCGGACGTCGTCGACGGGCCGGTCGATGACGGCGTCGAAACCGAGCGTGGTGTAGAGGGAACGCGCGTGAACGCCCCGCGAGAAGGCCCGCACGATGCGGCGGGGCGCGACGACGAGGCCCGCGGTGAGGCCCATGAGGTTGAGGAACCACGCCATGGTGAAGCGGCCGCACCCGGCCCCGATTTCCCACGCCGAGATTTCGAACTCACCCACGATGTCGGTGCGGTAGCCCGTCAGCACGTGGTGCAGGTCGTGCAACTTCACCGCGCGGCGGCGCGCGTCGGTGTTCGGGAACGGCATCGGCAGCGGGCCCAGCTTGAAGTCAACCCAGGGCTCCGAGTCGCCCCCATCGGGCGGAATGCCCGCACGCTCGAACGCGACCCGCCGTGCTTCACGCAGCGTCTCCATGTCGGCTCCTTTTATGACCGTGGTCATTTTTAGACCAACCCCATCACGGCTGCACGCGCCACCTGGAGCCGCTATGACGTGGCCTGATGCAGTTGGAAGGAAGCCCTTCATGCGACGACCGAACCGAACGAAATCAATGACCTCGGTCAGAGAAGTGCCAGGCCGACGGGAGGCCGCGAAGGAAGAGAAGCGTGCCCGGCTGGTCGAGGCCGCCTGGGAGCTCTTCAGCGAGCGGGGCGTCAGCGCCACCACCACGGCCGACATCGCGACGCGTGCGGGCATCGCGAAGGGCACGGTGTTTCTCTACGCGACCGACAAGGACGACCTGGTGTTCCTCGTCATGCACGACCGGCTCGCGGCGGTGAGCGACGAGTGCCTGCGCACGGCGCCGAAGCGGGGGCCGCTCCTCGCGCAGCTGCAGCACGTATTCGGCGGGCTCTATGCGCTGTACGCGCGCAGCGGCGAGCTCGGGCGTCACCTCGTGCGACTGCTTCCCGGCGCGACGGGCGAGAACGCGAAGCGGGTGAATGCGCTCACCTTCGCCTTCGTGCACCGGCTGGCCGCGCTCGTCATCGAGGCACAGGCCCGCGGCGAGGTTCGCGCCGACGTCGACCCGATGGTGGCCGCCACCACGTGCTTCTCGCTCTACTTCTCGGGGCTGATGGCGTGGCTGCAGGGCTTCGCGACGTTGGAGGAAGCCGGTGAGCGGCTCGTTCCACAAGCCCTCGCGTTGCTCGAGCGTGGGTTGCACGCGGACGGCGCGCCGCGACGGTGACGCGCGGTCGTCGTCGCAGCAGGGCGCGCGTCGGCGCCGAGACCAGCGCGAGCGAGCGTCTCGCCATCGTCGAACGTCGTCGAACGGGCCTCGAAGGTGGTACGCGCTCACCATGCCCGTGTGGATGGCGTTGACCGGTGCGCTGCCGGCCCTCGCGCTGATGACGCTGGTCGACCTCGCCGACGCGAAGCGTCCCGAGCCGCACTGGCAGGTGCGCAAGGTGGCGCTCCTCGGTGGGCTCGCGGTGCTGCCGTGCTTCTTGCTGCAGCGCTGGCTGGCGACGGTGGTGCCCTTCTCGGGCGTCCCGCGCGCGCTGTTCGAGGGCTTCGTGTCGGCGGCGTTGCTGGAAGAGAGCGCGAAGGCGTTGGTGCTGTGGGCCTTCGTCTGGAGGCACCCGGCGTTCGACGAGCGGCTCGACGGCTTCGTGTACGGCACGCGCGCGGGCCTGGGCTTCGCGCTGGTGGAGAACATCGTGGCGCTGTGGGGCTCGACCTCGACGGTGGGCTTCCTGGGCACCTTCGTGCTGCGCGCCTTCTTCGCGGTGCCGTGTCACGCCATCGCCGCGGGCTTCATGGGCGACCTCGCGGCGAGGCACCGCTTCGACCGGCGCGGCCCGGGCCTGGCGGGCGGGGTGCTGGTGGCCGTCTTGATTCACGGCACCTACGACGCGTCGCTCTACGTCGCCGCGGCGCCGGGCGTGCCCTTCGGCGTGCAGACGGTCCTCATGCTGGTGCCACCCGTGCTGGTGCTCGGCGGGTTCTGGCTCTTGCGGCGGCACGCGCTCGACGCGCTCGCGAGAGATGACGCCGAGGCACACCACCCCGGCCGACGCGCGCAGCGGAGTGAAGCCGGCTACGTGCTGCGGTGACGTTCACGTCGAACGCCAGTCCGACACCGCCGGACACGACGAGCCCTCCCAATACGGCGCGTGCGGGCCAGCACGGCGCCCTCGAGAACGAGCACGCCGTCGCACGATCGTCACATATGGTGCCGGCCCACGTAGTTCGAAAGCGCGGATTAACGCAGGAGCAGCCATGGCCACGCGACGTCTCACCAAGTCACGCGCGACGCGACCCGCGGCGGGGATCTTTCCACGCATCAGAAAGCTCACGCCTCGCGGCTTCTTGTCGTTCGCTCCGGATTTTCCCGGTGTCGAGTTGGGCGACCTGAACGTCTTCATCGGTGCCAACGGCAGCGGGAAGTCGAACCTCTTCGAGGCCGCGCGGTTCCTGCAGGAGGCCCAGCGAAACGTGCGCGGGTTCCTCTCGAGTGGAGAGGTGAAGGACTGGCAATGGGCGAGCGCGCTGGACCAGGAGCCCGCCGTCGTGGAGGCGCAACTCGCTCTCACCGACGTTCAGCTCAAGTACTGGTTGGGTTTCGCGCAATCGGGCTCTGGAGACGTCGAGTTCACTTCTGAGGGGCTCGAACTGGTGGGGAACCCCGTCGACCAGAATCTCTTCTGGCGCCTCGAGCCGACGGTGGTCGACTTCTTCGTCCGCCGCAACGGCCAGGGACGGCGCGTGTCCAAGGAGCCAATCGAGGCGGCCAAGACGGTTCTCGACGAACTCCGCCATCCCACGGACGATCGGCACCGAAAGGACCTGCGCACCGCATTGTCCTCGCTCAGCTTCTTCGGCGAGTGGGGCTTCGGCCGTCGGAGCAATCGCCTGAAGGGCACGCAGGCGAGCGCAACGGTTCACGGCGGACTGCTCGAAGACGGCTCGAACGCCGCAGCGAGGCTCAACAGCCTTCTCCAGCGCCGAGGGTTCGAGGAGCGGCTGATCGCACATGCGGCGTCAGTGCTGCCCAACGTCGATGGCGTACTGGCGGACTTCAACATGGGCTCGACGCAGATCGTCTTCATGGAGTCGACCCGCGACCGTCGCACGCCTGCCTCGAGACTCTCGGACGGGACACTTCATTGGCTGATGCTTGCGCTGATCCTCCTGGATGATGAGTCGACCTCTCCGCTCTTCCTCGAAGAGCCCGAGTTGGGACTCCATCCCGATGCGATCCTGTCTCTCGCGCGCTTGCTCAAGGAGGCTTCGACCCGCCGGCAGGTCCTGGTCACGACGCATTCCTCGCTGCTGGTCAGCGCCTTTACCGAGTCTCCCGAGTGCGTCTTTGTGTTCGATCGAGACGAAGGTGGAACCCGGGTGGAGCGCCTGTCGAAGAAGCGAATCCTTTCGTGGACGAAGGCAGGAAAGTCGCTCGCCGACATCTGGGCCGCCGGAGCCATCGGAGGCAACCGGTGGTGAAGGGCGCGTGCATCTACGTCGAAGGCGCCGACCGCGAAGATCTGCGTCGCAGCGCACGCGAGGCCTTCACCACGCTGTTCGCGCCCGTGATGGGTCGTCGAAGACCACGGTTCATCTTTTGTGGGCCGAGGCAAAACGCATTCGCCGAGTTCGAAGCACACCTCGAGCAGCGCCGACGCGAGCCAGCCCTTCTACTCGTCGATGCCGAAGACGTCGTCGAGGAGCCGAGCCGCTGGAATCACGTTCGAAAGCGCAAGGAAGACAAGTGGGAACGACCAACACGAGCGACCGAAGACGACCTTCGCTTCATGGCCGTGGTGATGGAGTCATGGTGCATCGCGGGTTCCTGCCCACACCGTGAACTCGAACGCATTCCGAAGAATGAGGTCGAGGCGACGCTCAAGAAGACGGGCTGGACGAAGGCTGGCTCGAATAGCTTCGAGCTCGTCCGTAGGGCCGACCTCGCACTCCTGTGCCGACGAAGCCCCGAGTTCAACGCGCTCTGCGAGCGCCTGCGGGTGCTGACGGCGTAGGCCTCGCACCTCAGCTCTCGAGCGTTCTCGCCCACTCGGCCCGGTGAGACCATCACGACTGGGGCCGGCCACCCTTGAGCGGCGCGAACTTCGGCACGTTCGAGAACGTCGGCGCAGCAGACGCCGCCTGCGGCAGCAGCGCCTTCATCGACAACCCGATGCGCCGACGCGCCTCGTCCACCTGCAACACCTTCACCTTCACGCGCTGCCCCACCTTCACCACCTCGCTGGGGTCCTTCACGAAGCGGTTGGCGAGCTCGCTGACGTGCACGAGCCCATCCTGGTGCACGCCGATGTCGACGAAGGCGCCGAACGCCGCGACGTTCGTCACAACGCCGTTGAGCACCTGGCCCGGCTTCACGTGGGACAGCTCGGTGATGTTCGGGTCGAAGCCGGCCTCGACGAACTCGGCGCGTGGGTCTCGGCCCGGTTTCTCGAGCTCCGAGAGAATGTCGTTGAGCGTCGGCAGGCCGAGGCCGCGCTCGGGGTCGAGGTAGCGAGAGCTGTCGATGCGACGGGCCAGCGCGGCGTTGCCCACCAGCGCCTCGCGCGCGACGCCGAGGTCCTTCGCCATGCGCTGCACGACGTCGTAGCGCTCCGGGTGCACCGCGCTCGCGTCGAGCGGCTCGGACCCCGCCACGCGGAGGAACCCAGCGCACTGCTCGAACGCCCGCGCGCCGAGCCTCGGCACCTTCTTGAGCTGGGCGCGCGTCTGGAACGCCCCGTGCTCGCTCCGGTGGGCGACGATGGCCTGGGCGAGCTGCGGCCCCAGCCCGGCGATGGCCCGCAGCAACGTCGGCGACGCGGTGTTCACGTCGACGCCCACCCGGTTGACGACCGTCTCCACCACCCGCTCGAGCGACTCGGCGAGCGCCGTCTGGTCGACGTCGTGCTGGTACTGCCCCACGCCGATGCTCCGCGGGTCGAGCTTCACCAGCTCGGCGAGCGGGTCCTGCAGTCGGCGGCCGATGGAGACCGCGCCCCGCAGCGTCACGTCGAGCGTCGGCAGCTCGTCGCGCGCGACCTCTGACGCCGAGTACACCGACGCGCCGGCCTCACTCACGCTCACCACCTTCAGCGCGGGCGACAGCGCTCCAGCCGTCTGCAGCTTGCGAACGAACACCTCGGTCTCACGCCCCGCGGTGCCGTTGCCGATGGCGATGGCCTCGGGCTTCGCCTGCTTCACCAGCGCCGCCAGCTGGGCCCCCGCTTCGGACTCACGCCCCGTGTGCGGGAAGATGGTGAGGTGCATGGCGACGTCGCCGCGGCCATCGAGCGCCACCACCTTGCAGCCGGTGCGAAGCCCGGGGTCGATGGCGACGACGGGCTTGCCGCCCAGCGGGGGCGCGAGCAGCAGCTCCTCGAGGTTGCGGGCGAAGACGGCGATGGCCTCGACGTCGGCGCGCTCCTTGAGCTCTCGCCGACGGTCGCGCTCGAGCGACGGCAGGAGCAGCCGGGCCAGGGCGTCGTCGAGGGCGAGCTCCAACTCCTTCAGCAGCACCTGCGCTGCGCCGCGCTTCACCACGGCCTGACGCAACCACGCGCGCAGCGGCGCCTCGTCGAGCTCGAGCGACACCTTGAGCAGGCCCTCGGCCTCACCGCGCTCGGCCGCGAGCAGCCGGTGCGAGGGGGCCTGCGAGGCGCGCTCCCGGCGGCCGACGTGGTCGGCGAACTTCGCGAGCTCCGGCGCCTTCGACTTGCCCCGCGCGACTTCGACGACGAGGTCGGCCGCATCGACGAAGCGCTGCCGAATCGCGGCGCGCACGTCGGGCCGTTCGGCCACCTGCTCGGCGACGATGTCACGCGCGCCGGCCCACACCGCGTCGACGTCGGGCAGCTCCTTGCCGGCCGAGACGTACGGCGCCGCGAGCGCGTCTCTCGAGGCCGTCGTGGGCGCCTGCGCGAGCAGCAGGGTGGCCAGCGGCTCGAGCCCACGCTCCTTCGCCACCATCGCGCGCGTGCGGCGTTTGGGACGGAACGGGAGATAGAGGTCTTCGAGCACGCTCGTCGTCGCCGCCGCGCGGACGGCCTGCTCGAGCGCCGTCGTCAGCACGCCCTGCTCCTTCAGGCTCGCCAGAATCGCTTCGCGCCGGTCCTCGCGGGTGTCCACGGTCTTCGCGTGCGCGGCGATGCGGGCGATGGCTTCGTCGTCGAGGCCGCCCGTCGCCTCTTTGCGGTAGCGCGAGATGAAGGGCACGGTGGCGCCCTCGGCGAGGAGCTCGAGCGCGCGGATGACGCCAGCCTGCGGAAGGTTGAGTTCCTTCGCGACGAGCGCCGCGCGGTGGGAGTCGACGGAGGCCATGGCGCCGAAGCTACCCGACCCTCGCGCCGACACCGCGCGCCTTGTTGGCACGGCTGGAGGCCGGCACCAGCCGCACGCTCGTCGAGGCAAAGGCCAGGCCCCGGTCGGGCCTCAACCACCACGAGCGCGCGGGGCCTCGATGGCTCCCGGCTGGCCGAACCTCGCAGACGCGGCCAACGCGGCGTGGCCCTGGCGGCTCCCACACTCGCGGATTCGGGCCGCCTTGCGTTACTTCCACTCAGAACTATGTTGATTCCATGCGGAACCAAAAAGAAGTGTCCGACGGCTCGGCCGGTCGGCGGGTGGAGCGGGTCATTCGGGGACACGAGGCGCGGATGGGGCCCGGCATGACCGTGACGCGGGTGTTGCCCGGCGCCCGAATCGAAGAGCTGAACCCCTTCATCTTCCTCGACCACATCGGGCCCCGCTCGATGGCGCCTGCCTCGCCGACGGGCCGCGAGGGCACGGGCGCGCACCCGCATCGCGGCATCATCACCTTCACGTACCTGCTCGAGGGCGAGGGCTTTCACCGCGACAGCCTGGGCAACCGCAGCGTGGTGAGCGCCGGCGGCGTGCAGTGGATGAAGGCGGGGAACGGCATCGTCCACGCCGAGGGACCCAGCGCTGAACAGGTGCGCCGCGGTGGCGCGATGCACGGGCTGCAGCTGTGGCTCAACCTGCCGGCGAAGGACAAGGAGTCGGCGCCCGACTACCAGTCACGCCGCCCCGACGAGATTGAAGAGGTCGTGCGCGAGGGCGCGGTGGTGCGGGTCTTGTTGGGCTCGCTCGGAGCGGCGCGCTCGACGCTGCCGCTCTTCGGGCCGATGTTCGTCTACCACGCGAGAATCGCGGGCGGCGCGACCACGAGCCTTCCCGTTCCTGCGACGTTCGAGGTCGCGGCCTACGCGCCGCGCGGAGGTATCGAGGTCGCTTCATCGCCGCTCTCTCGAGGTGAGCTGGCGGTGCTGCACCGTGGTGGAGAACTCGTCGCGCTCCACAACCCGACCGACGTCGAGGCCGACGTGCTGCTGCTGGGCGCCGAGCCGCTCGACGAGCCCATCGTCGCGCACGGGCCCTTCGTGATGAACAGCGAAGAAGGCATCGTGCGCGCCTACGAAGACTTCGAGGCCGGCCACTACGGGGAGCTCAGGTCATGATGGCCGCTACGACGAAGGTGGTTCGCGTTCGCGAAGAGAGCGCGACGGCGAGGTCCATCTGGCTCGAGCGACCTCGAGGATTCACCTTTGCCGCCAGTCAGGCCGTTCGGTTGACCCTCGACGGGCACTCGCGGCCCTTCTCCATCGCGAGCGGGCCCGAGCGGGAGCAGCTGCAGTTCATCGCCCGCCGCTCCGAGAGCGCGTTCAAGCAGGCGTTCTTCTCGCTCTCGGCCGGAGACGAGGTCGACCTCGCCGGCCCGCGAGGGAACTTCTTCCTCGAGCCGGCGCGCCCGGCCGTGATGCTGGCGGGCGGCATTGGCATCACGCCAATGAAGTGTCTCATCGAGCACGCCGTCGACCGGAAGCTCACGACCCCCATCACGCTCGTGTACGGCAATCGCGACGAGCGCGAAGTGGTGTGGGGCGCCGAGGTCGATGCGCTGGCCGGCGCCGTGCTTCCGCTGCTGAAGGTCCTCCACACGCTCACACAGCCGAGCCCGGGCTGGACCGGCCGTGTCGGTCGTATCGACCCTGCGTTGGTGAAGGAGCTGGTCGAAAAGACGCCCGACGCGGTCTTCTACCTCGCGGGCCCCCCGCAGATGGTGACCGAGACCCGTGAGGCGCTGCTCGGCGTTGGAGTCGACGCGTCGCAGCTTCGGCTCGAGCTGTTCCGTGGCTACGACGCGGTCTGAGCAGGTGATTGACCTGAGCTGGTCAGCGAGCTCCTCGCGCGCCCCCTCTCAGAACAGCTGCACGCCCACGGTGACGCCCGGCACCAGGCGCACGGTCGACGAGGTCGAGAAGCCCCACGGCGTGAGCGGCGCCGGGTCGCTGCCGTCGAACGAGATGAGCTGCGCGAACGACGGCCCGGCGAACACCGAGAACGACTCACTGAACTGCCAGCCCACGACGAACCGCTGGGTGACGAGCAGCTGCTGCGACGAGAAGAGCCGCGAGGGCTGCGACAGGCTGCGCACGTCGCTCTCGAGCTGTCCGTAGAAGTCACCAACGTTCACCTGCACGCCGAGCCCCAGCCCGAGCCCGAGCCGGCCCGTGTCCCACGGTGAGTAGCTGGCGACGCCAAAGCTGTACACGTGCTTCGAGCCCAGCTTGAGGCTCACGTTGGCCACGCTCGTCTCTCCCGTGAACGCCGCCGCCCGGAAGCGGCCGCGCGTGATGACGTTGAGGAGCCCCACCGGCGCGGTCGACTCACCAGCGATGTTGACCACGCCCACCTGCGTGCCCTTCACCGTCGACGCGATGTTGAGCACGCCCACCTGCGCGCCCACCACGTCGCCGCCCACGTTGACGACCCCCATCTGGGCGCCGAGGCCATCACCGAAGGCCGCGTTCACCACGCCGGCCTGGAACCCACCGAAGCCGCCGTGCGCCACGTCGACGACACCAGCCTGTACGCCCCGGACGCCACCGGTGCCGACGTTCACCACGCCGGCCTGCAGCCCGAGCACCCCGCGCGCGGCGACGTTCACCGCGGCCAGGCTTCCACCCGCCAGCCCGTCACCCACCACGTCGACGACGCCCATCGCCAGGCCCTGCATCGAGCCGCCCACCACCGTCACCGGAGCCCCCACCACGCCGCGCACGGCGCCCGTCGACACCACCGTCACGCCGGCGAAACCCACGCCCTCGAGGCCGCCGACGCGCAGCCCCACGCCGGCCAGCCCGACGCCCCGCACGCTGCCGTCCACCCAGGTGCCGATGCTCGAGAGCGCCAGCCCATCAACCGCTCCCTCGCGCGCCGTCAGCACGCCAAGGCTGAAGTGCGTGCGCGGCGGCTCGCCCAACGCGCCACCGATGCTCAGGGGGTAGACGAAGGCGATGTCGACAGGCGTGAAGGGCCGCTTCGGGTCTCCACGCGTGACGAGCGCGTCCTTCGTCACCGACGACAGCGACGATGGCTCGACGGCCACCGTCTGGCGCTCCGCGAGCGACACCCGCGTCTCACCGAGGCCACCGCGGCCGTTGTCCACCAGCACCCGGTAGGCGCCCGGCTCGACGCCGAGCTGGAGCGCATCGCCGGCGCCCTTCGCCACCTCGACGACGAGGCCACCTGATGCGTTGAGGACGAAGACGCGCCCCGACAACCTCGACGACAGCTCGAGCTGGGCCGAGGCCGCGCGCACGTCGGTGAGCACCATCTCTCCCGTGCCGGCGAGCTGAATGTCGAAGGCCGGCCGCTGGGGCCCCGAGCGCGTCGACGCCGTGCGCGCCAACGTCTCGTTGAACGCGAACTGGTACGCCTCAGCCAGCGTCACCTTGCCGTCACGGCTCGCGTCGGCCGCGCCGCGCAGGCCCGACACCAGCGCGTGCGTGAAGACGCTGGCCTTGAGGCGCTCCGATTCCTGCGCCGCCTCGTCGATGGAGGCCGAGGTGAGGAAGGCGTGCCCCTTGAGCTGGGTCGACGCGTCCACGAGGAACGGCGGGCGCGAGACGCCACCCTTCGCGCGCGTCAGCGCTCCCGAGGCGCACGCGTCGACGATGCCGATGCGCACCTCGGCGGGCAGCGCGTCGAGCCGGCGACGGAGCTCGTCGTAGCCATACCGCTCCTCACCCAGCAGCAGCCCTGTCTCGTCGGAGTGCCCCGAGTAGTAGAAGATGACCTCGAAGCGGCTCGTCGACGTCCGCGCGGACGCGAGGCGGGCCGTCAGCTCGTCGAGCGCGCGAGACAGCGCCGCGGGCCGGGGCTCCTCGAGGAAGACGAGGTCGCCCTTCGACACGCCGCCGAGCTGCGTGAGCACGTTCGACACTGCCGTCGCGTCGGTCGCCGCGTAGCGCAGCGTCACCCGCGCGCGGCCTCCGTCGTTGGCGCCGGCCACCAGCGCGAACCGCCGCACCGGCTCGGCCTGCTGCGCCAGCGCCACCATCACCACCAGGGCCGTCATCATGGCGTCTCCTTGAGCAACGTGAACGAGCGCTCCGTCGTCCCCGGAAGTCCGAGGGGAGCGCGGCGTGGGTCCGACGACGTCGCCACCGAGGCCACCCGCGCCCGCACCGCCTCGAGCGAGATGGGCGACGGGCCGACGACGAGGATGAAGCGCTCGAAGCCGGGGCTGGCGTCGAGCTCGAACGAACGGTCGGTGGTGACGGTGCCCACCTCGAGCCGCTGCGTGGGCGCGGCGTGTACGGTCACCTGGCCGAGCGCATCGAAGGACACGAGCACCGCGTGGCCCGATTCGTCGAGGCGGAACTTCGGCTGCACCACGTCGCCCGGCTTCACCGTCACGCCGTCGGCGAGCGCCGTCGGGCCCTGCGACGTCAGCTTGAAGAGCGTCAACGAGACGCCAGCGCCCTTCTCGGTGCGCACGTCGTCTTCCACCGGCCCAGGCCACGCGACGACGGCGACGACGCCAGCTGCCAGCACCGCCGCGACGGGCCACCACGCGGGCGCCCGACGGCCTTCCGCCGGCGCGGCAGCCACTGCCCGAATCGACGCCGCCACCCGCATGGGAGGGTGCGCCGCCAACGTGGCCGCGTCATCGGCTTCGAGCGCCTCGAGCCGCGCGCGCACCGTCGGGTCAGCCGAGAGGGCCGCGTCGACGCGCTGGCGCTGCTCGGGCGTGACGTCGCCGAGCCGGTACCGCTCGAGCAGCCAGTCTTCTGGTTCCTTTCGGGCCATCACGCGCCTCCTTCGTTCAGCTTCTCGAGCCTCGCACTCAAGGTGCGCAGGCGTTTTCGAACGCCCGACACCGACAAGCCCACCTCGGCCGCCACCTCGTCGTGCGTCATGCCGTCGAGCAGGTGCAGCACGGCGATGGTGGCCGACGACTCGGGCGCATCGCTGAAGAGCCGGCGCAGCATCGACGCGGCCTGGGCCCGGGCGTCCTCGTCCAGCCCGTGCGCGATGGACAGCACCAGCTCGTCGTCGGCGTCTTCGGGCTTGCGGCGCGCCGTGCGCAGCTTGTTCAGGCAGACGTTGGTGGCGAGCCGGAAGAGGAGCGACGACGGCGCCGTGCCATCGAGCCGGCCCTGGTTGCGCACCACCTGCACGAAAGTGTCCTGCATGGCATCGAGCGCCTGGGCCTCGTCACGCAACAACCGGCGGCAGCGGCGCAGCACCATCGGCCCGTACGTGCGGTAGAGCTGTTCGACGTCGAGGGCCACGGGGCTCCGGGCGCGGTGAGAGGACAGCGGCGCGCTTCCCGTAGCCCACCGGGAGGCCATCAGGGTGTCCATGTGTCAGGGCCGACGGAGGGTGGAAGCGCCCGACGTGGTGACGTCGACCCGGCTCAAGGGACCGGCGAGGTCGACTTCCGACGCGCCGCTCAGCGCACCCTGCACCGTCGTGGCCGTGGCCGAGGCGTTCGACGCGCCATGCACCTCGAGCGTGAGGCGCTCGACGGGCAGTTCGCGCACCGCGGCAGACGACGTTCCCTTCAACGTCAACGCCATCGACGTGGCGCGGCCGCTGGCCGTGAGGCGCGAGGCTCCGCTCAAGTCGACCAGCACCGTGTCGGCGTCGACCTCACTGGCCTCGAGCACGCTGGCGCCGGAGGCCTCGAGCCGAAGGGTGTTCGTCCGCGTGGCGGGGAAGCGCACCTGCGACGCGCCGCTCGCCGAGATGCCCTCGAAGCGCTCGTTCGACACGCGCACCTCGATGGGCTTCGTCGAGGGAAAGAGCATGACGCCGTCGGACAGCCGGATGACGAGCCGGTCGGCGGAGACCTCGGCGCGCACGAGCCCGATGACGTTGTCGTCGGCCTCGATGGTGAGCGCGGGCGGCCCCTTCGTCGCGGTCACGACGATGGCGGACTGCACGTCGAGCGACGAGAAGCCCGCGACGTCACGCGACTCGGTGACGCGGCGGCCGCTGCCGATGAGCCCGCCTCCACAGGCCGACAGGACGAGCAGCAAGGACAACGAGACGAGGCGGATCGACATGGGGAGCTCCAGGCAAAGGGCAACGGGGACGCCTGCCTCAACACCGGCGCCGCTCGAAACTGTCACCGCCGACCACGCGCCTCGGAAAAACCCGAAGAACCTCGGCCGGTTCCACTTGCTTTGGCACCGCTCCTGGAAGCTGACGCGCCTGGTCGGCGCCGGTAGGGTGCCGGCCATGACGACGACACGCGTGTTCCTCGGAGCGCTGCTGCTGATGGGGTGTCCTGGCGTGGTGGGCTCGGGCCGACCGGCGACCGAGACACGCACCATCGGAGCCTTCCGCACGCTGCGCGTCGAGAACGGCTTCCGGGTGACGGTGACGAAGGGCGAGCGCGCGCTGAGTGTGACCGCGGACGACAACGTCATCTCGCTGGTCGAGACGGTCGTCGAAGGTGAACGGCTGGTGCTGCGGCTGAAGCAGGGGACGACGCTGTCGAGCACGGCGGGCGTCACCGCGGCGTTGACGACAGACGTGCTCGAGGGCGTCGAGGCGAGCGGCGGCGCGCGCGTGACGGGCCCGGTGAGCGCAGTGGCCACCTTTCCCCTGGAGGCCTCGGGCGGCGCCGAGGTGAACCTCACCGGCCTGCAGTCGTCGCTCGTGACGGTCGAGGTATCGGGCGGCGGCACCGCCACGCTCGCGGGCACCACGACCGAGGCGCGGCTCCAGGCGGGCGGCGGCGCGACCGTCGTCACGCGCGACCTGGCGGCCACGAAGGTGACGGTCGAGGTGTCGGGCGGCTCCGAGGCGCGCGTGTCGGCGTCGAACGAGGTGAGCGGCACTGCCTCGGGCGGCAGCACCGTCGTCGTGTCGGGCAACCCGGCGACGGTGTCGGTCTCGACGAGCGGTGGGTCGACCGTCACACGGAACTGACCGGTCGATGCGCAGCAGCGCGGTACTTCGCAGGAGAGGTCGCCTCGAACGCGGGTGACGACTGATCAGTCCCTCGGTCGCTCGCCTCGAAGCACAGCTGCGCGGCGGGTCCACCATCGCACCGACGATGCCTCGTCATAACCCCGGACGAGACCGTTCCACTCGTCGGTAGGTCGCCTCGAAGCGCAGCGGCGAGGGGAAGTGCGGGCTCTCGACCGTCGTGCGCACCACGAGCGTGTCAGGCCCCAGCAGCTCGAACACCTCGAAGCGAACCCCAGCGCCGTGCGCGAAGCGATGACGCAGGTGCGCGCCGTCGACCCACGCGCTCGAAGCCACCACCTCGTCGCGCTCGTTGCGGCGCGGCGCGGGCTTCTCTCCCAGCACCAGCTCGACGGGCCCCCATGGCCCGAGCGTGAAGCGCTCCACCGTCTCCGTGAACTCGAGCGCGACCCGCGGGTACGGTTGCACGCGCCGCGCGACGGCGTCACAGGCGAGGCCCCGCAGCAGCGCCGGAAACCCTCGGCACCACGCCGCGAGCGTCGCCTCGAACCCGCGCGCTTCCGAGCTGAGCGCCCACGCCCCCGTGAAACCAGCCGGCTCGACCGGCGCCGCGAGGAGCAGGCCCGCGAGCACGAAGCTCATGGCGCACGCGCAGCCCGGCGGGCGGTGACGATGACGTAGTCGAGCGGCGCGAAGGGCCAGTCGTGCGTGAGCAGGGCCCGCGACAGGAAGTCACTCAGCGGGTTGCGGTGCAGCGGGTGCAGCTTTCGACGCACGGCGGGCTCGCGCATGCGCCGCTTCACCTCGGCGCGCAGCGGCGGCAGGACGTCACCCGTCACCACCTCGATGGACACGCCGGTGAAGCCCGCGGCCTCGAGGCCCGCCCGGTAGGCCGCCGCGTCGACCAGGTTCGCCTCGGGAATCTGCCAGAAGCGCGCGCGCGCCGCGTCGAGGGTGCGGCCCACGAGGCCGCGGTCGCAGCCGGTCAACACGAGGTCGGCCAGCGCGATGCGACCGCCCGGCACCAGCACGCGGCTCGCTTCCTGAAAGAAGGCCTCGCGCGTGTCGAAGTGAAACGCACACTCGAGCGCCAGCACCACGTCGAAGCGGTGAGCGCCAAACGGCAGCCGGGTCGCCGAGCCCTCTCGGAGGTCAATCTGGTGCGATAGCCCCGCGGCCTCGACCCGCGCGCGGCCGACGCGCACCTGGTGCTCCGCGAGGTTGATGCCGACGATGCGTCTGGGACGGTGCGTGCGCGCCCAGTAGAGGTCCTGGTCGGCGTAGCCAAAGCCGACGTCGAGCACCTCGTCGGCGCTCGAGAGTCGGGCGCGTTGGGCGAGGAGCTCGGCGAGGTTCGTCGCGGCCTCGTCGATGTCGTTGGCGCCACGCCAGTAGCCGAGGTTCAGGAAGCGGGTCGTGCTCGAGAACTCGTGGCCGCTCCACAGCAGGTACAGCGGGCCCGTCGGGTGCGCGGACATCACCACCAGGCGCACGAGGTCGCGCATCTGCCGAAGCCGACCTCTGAGCCCGTCGTCGTTCTCGAAGCGCATCGCGACCCAGGCCAGCAGCGCGATGGGCAGCGTCACGACGGCGGCGAGTGTGAGTGTCAGGCCGCTCATGGGTGCTCCGAGGGGCCTGCGGAAGACGACCGGTGTCGCTCGTGTAGGTGGCTCATGCGCGCTTCAACACCGGCGCCTCGCCAGACTGTCACCACCTGCCGGCGTGTCGAGACTGCGCCCAGGCCCCACGCCCTCGTGGAGACGCCTTTGTCGTTCTTGCGCGAGCCTTCGGCCGTGCCGTAGGGGGTACGTCATGCGACGTCTTCTTGCTGCGGCCTTCCTCACTGCTGCCTGTGGAGCTCCGACGACCGTCCTCGATGGAGGCAGCGCCGGAGGTTCGGCGTCTGGCGGCGGAGCCGGAGGCGGAACCAGTTCAACCGGCGGCTCGGGCGGGAGCGGGGCGGCGATTCCTGCGCAGTCTGGGACCATCGGTGGCGCGGCGCCGGGCCTGGTCGCCGGGTGGGCGAGGCTCGACCCTCCGACGGCCACGATTCCGAACCGCCTCACCATCGTCCTCTCGAGTCGGGGCCCGCTCGCCTGCGACACGCAGACTGCCTACGCGCCGAAGTCGAATGAGACCGGCCTGCTCATCTGGGCCGACGCGGCCGACGGTGGAGTGCCGTCGCCCGGCACCTTCACCTTCGGCACGGGCTCGGCGCGTGCGAACGGAATGGCCTATCGGGTGCCATCGAGCTGCGCTGGCCCGATTGGGAGCCTCGGGTTCACCAGCGGCACCGTGACCTTCACCTCCACCACGGGGAGAGCGGTCGGCACGGTGACGGGAATGCTCTCTGGCGGAGAGCAGCTCAGCGTCTCATTCGACGTCGGATTCTGCCCGTTCGTCGGCGTCTCCGCGATGTGCACGCCCTGAGGCGCGGCGTTCGTTTCGGCAGGCGTATCGAGAACCTGGCTTCTGGGACAAAGCGCTGGTTTCCTTCAACACCCTGGCTGCCCCCGGCTTCATGCACCTTCGTCTGCACACCGAGAACGGCGTGAGTCGCGAGAACCTCTCTGTCCGCAACTCCGCCCTCCTTGATCCGTTCGCAGATGTCTCCAAGCCTTGGCTGAACGGAGTGCAACGGCCCGCCCTCCATCAGCGCCGCGCTCGAACACGCAGCCAGGGCGACGCCCGGGGGCCGTGGCTTCGCACAATGGCCTTGGGCGGCTGATGGCAAGTCCAGATCGTCACGTCGTGCAAGACGGCATCACGCTCACGGAGCGGTCGACGCAGCGCACTCTCTCAGCGCGAATCGTCGCTGCCACGGTCGACCATCTGCTGGTTCATGAGCGAACGTGGCGACCCGCCCTCCGCGCCGCAAAGGCACTGGATTCAGAATGGGACTGGCACGGAGACTTCGTCCGAGAAGAACTTCCTTCGGAGCGTTACGAGACCTACGCCGTCGTGCTCGATGGCGCGAGCGCCCCCGAGGCGCTCATGACCATCCTGGTCAGCGCGACGGGCCTCTACGTCGAGCGGCTTGCCAGTTCGCCCGAGAATCGGTCCGGTGGGCGATTGAAGAGCACCGCGACGGCCCTCCTGCTCCACGCGGTTCGTCGTTCGGCTGCGCTCGGCTTTGGTGGTGCGCTCTCGCTGCACTCCCTCGAAGATGAGAAAACCATCGGGTACTACCGTGACGCCATCGGGATGGTAGAAGTCGGTAGCGAGTTGGTTGACGGAGTGCAGATGCGACGGTTCGAGCTGTCGAGGGACGCCGCGACCCGTTTCCTGGGAGAAACGTCATGACCATGAAGAACATCTTCTCTGCCGAGTTCCTCGACGCTCTGGAGGGCGACTCGACTCCCTTCGCTGCGGCTCCCCGGCTGATGGGGAAGCGCCGCGCTTCGACCGGTGACCAGTCGATCGCCGTACCCACGGTGCGTCAGGCGGTTCTCGATGCCCTTCTGCAGACTGGCTACGATGCCGAACTGGCCGAGCGGATGGCGGAGGAAGTTGCTGACCAGGTGCCCGTCATCGAGAAGAAAGTCCAGTCGGCCGCATGAGCAACGAGAAGCCAGCCAACGTCATCAACCTTGCTGACCGCCTGAAGGGCCAGAAGGCGGGAGACGTCGACGCTGCTGATCTGGTCGAGACCCTCAAGCAGGTCATCAACGCGAACCTCGAACCCCGGGTCACCGCAGAGGTGACGAAAGCGGTCGCCCCTTTGCGTTCGGAGATCGAAAAGCTCAGAGAATCGCTCTCCCGCGTTGCTGCACAGGTCGAGCAGGTCCGAATGGGCAAGACCGGAGAAGCGGGGCTGGTCCTGACAGATGACACGGCCGCGAGTGTCACCCTCGCGACTGCTCGCGTAGCGCAGGAAGAGCGGTACCCCTACTCGACGGTGAGCATCGCCGAGAGGATCGCGGGTAAGCCATCGACAGGCCGTGTTGCCACGGTCATCGGTCAACTCGGTCTAAAGGGCGACAAGCAGTATTGGTGCGAGCTGAAGGTTGGAAGTACGAGCTTCAACCGATATTCCAACGCTGCGCTCGAGCGTGTCGTCGCCGCCTTCGCGGACCCCGCGCAGCACCTTCCTCCCGAGAGTCCCGCGTTTCGAACCGTGATGAACTTTTTGGAAGGTGTTTGAGACGGCTGCCTCAGGACGGCAGGCGCGGCGAGAGCCGTACTGCCTCACCGGCGCCGCGCGAGCAGCTCGCGATTCACCTCGAACGAGGCGTGCGTCGACACTGCTCCACCGGGCGCATCGATGGAATCGACCACCTCGAAGTCCACCTGCCACGCCTCGTCCGTCACCGTGCAGGCCGTGTAGCCACGCCGGCCTTCGTACGCGTACAAAAGGCCCGGGAGCCCGCCCACCAGGCCCTCGATGAGCGAGCCGTTACCTTCGCCCTGGCTGCCGCCACTGCTGATGGAGTTGGTGACGATTTCCACCGCCGTGGCGCGCGCGGTGTTCGGCCGCAGCACGCGGGAGAGCGCGGCGAGGTGAATGTCTCCGGTGAGGACGATGGTGTTGCGCCGTGACAGGCCGTCCATCACGTCGAGCAGCCGCCGACGCTCGACCGGGTAGCCGTCCCACTGGTCGTGATTCAAGAACGCGCCGTTGCCCACGGTGAAGTCCGAGAAGACGACCTGCTGGGCCAGCACGTTCCAGCTCGCCGACGACGCGCGCAGCCGCGCCTCGAGCCACTCGCGCTGGGCCTGCCCGAGCATGGAGTCGTCCTCGGCGCCCCAGTCCGCGCACGCGGGCCCCGCGCGGCCACCGCACACGAGCCGGTTGCGGTACTGCCGCGTGTCGAGCACCGACACCGAGAGGAGCGAGCCCACCTCGAAGCCGCGGAACAGCTGCAACGAGCCGTCGTCGGCCGGGCGCACGCGCAGGGGCATCCACTCGGCGTAGGCGCGGTAGGCCGCGCGCCGTCGCTCACGCAGCACCTCAGGGCTGAGCGAGCCGTGCGACAGCCCGCCGTAGTTGTTCACCACCTCGTGGTCGTCCCACGTCACCACCCACGGGCACGACGCGAGGTTGGCCTGCAGGTCGGCGTCGCGGCGGTACTCGGCGTGGCGCGCGCGGTAGCCGGCGAGGTCGACGGGCTCGGCCGACTGGTGTGCCCGCACACCCATGCGGTTGCGCTCGTAGAGGAAGTCGCCGAGGAAGAAGAAGAGGTCGAACTGCTGGGCGGCCGCGGCCCGGTGCGCGGTGAAGTAGCCGCCGCGCAGGTCCTGGCAGCTCCCGATGCCGAAGCGGAACGACGACGGAGCGCCCGACGCGCGCAGCGTGCGCGTACGCCCGATGGGGCTCACCTGGCCCGGCACCACGAAGCGGTAGAAGTACGTGCCGTCGCCGGCGAGCCCGGTGACGTCGACGTGCACCGTGTGGCCCGTCTCTCCCGTCGCGCTCGCCAGCCCCGACTGGAGCACCCGCTCGAAGCGCTCGTCGGCTGCCACTTCCCACCCGACGGAGAACGACTCGCCCGCCTGCGTGGGGTCCACCTCGAGCGCCGTCCACAACACCACCGCGTCGGACGTCGGGTCGCCCGAAGCGACGCCGTAGGAGAATGGAGTGCTGGGAAAGGTCGCTCCGGGCACCTGCACGCGGGGTGGCCGAACACCCGAAGGGCCGCACGCCATCAGCGCGCCCGCTCCGACGAGCACCGTGCGTCGATTCATCATGCCGGCCTCGTAGCGCAGGCCCGTCACGTACGAACACCGTCGGCCCCTCGGATTTCGACGCTGCCGTGACGCCAGCGACACACTTCTTCATGTCCCTCGGGCCGCGGTCTGTGTCACGCGGCTCACCATGGAATCCACCTCACGTCTCTGGACGCGTCGCGTCCTCACCGGCCTCGTCGGCTTCGGCATGGTCGCCAGCGGCCTTCTCAAGTTCGTCGGGCCTCCGCCGCTGGTCGAGAACTTCGAGCGGTACCACCTGCTGGACAAGCTGCCGCTCATCGCCGTCATCGAGCTGGTGTGCGCGGCGCTCTTCCTCATTCCGAAGACGTCGTCCCTCGGCGTGCTGCTCGTCACCGGCTACTTCGGCGGCGCCGTCGTCGCGCACCTCGTCGCGAACGACCCCGTCGGCCTGGTGCCGGTCGCGGTGATGGGGCTCTCGGCCTGGGCCGTCGCCGCGCTGCGCAACCCGGAGCTCTTCGCGTCGTTTCGGCGCTGACACGCGCGCGTGACACGGACGGTTCGAGGCCCCTCGCGCACGGGCGTGCTTCAGTGCAGGATATGCGGACACGCTTGAACACCTCGCTGCTGCTCCTGGCACTCACGGCGTCACTGTCATGCAAGTCCGGGTCGTCGCAGGCGCCCGAGGCGGCTCCGCGTCCCGAGCTGACCGAGGCCGACCGCGAGGGCACCACCTTCAAGCCGAAAGACAAGGTGACGGCCACCCTCGGGCCCCGCAAGAACAAGCCCGCGCACGTGCTCGAGACGTACGGCAAGTTCGCGCTCGTCTCGTTCGACGACGACGGCAACGACTGGGTGACCGGCAACTTCAAGGGCTGGGTCCTGCAGAAGGAGCTGAACCCCCAGGGCGCCATCGCGAACCACCCGTACGACGACGAGTGCGCCGTCTCGGTGAACGACGCCGTGCGCGGGCGCTGGAACACGGTGATGCCCGAGACGAACGGCGTGGTGAAGGAGACGTACGGCAAGCTCGCCCACGTCGAGTTCGTCAACCACGCGAGCGGGTGGACCCAGTGCAAGCTGCTCAAACCGCAGCGCGAGGACGACGAAGCGGGCGGTGACGCCGAGGGTGGCGGTGGCCAGCCCGACGCCGTCACGAAGTGCAGGCGCGGCTGCAACTCGCAGTGCCACGGCGCGAAGAACAAGTCGAAGTGCGTGAACGAGTGCCGCCGCGCGTGCGGCTGACCGCTACCGCGGCTCGATGATGGCACGCTCGGCGCGGCTGATGGCGTGCGCGATGGCCGCGAGGGGCCCCGGGTGCGCGTCGAGGTCCAACGCCTGCCCCTCGGCGTCGAGCCGCGCGCGAGACACCTGCTCGAGCACGCGCGTGCGCTCGGCGAGCTTCTTTTCCACCAGCCGCTTGAAGTCCGCCGGGCCGTCGATGACGTGCGGCGTGAGGAACACGAGCAGGTTCACCTTCGTCTTGGTCTTCGTCGTGTTGCGGAACAACAGACCCAGCACCGGCACGTCGCCCAACAACGGCACCTTCGAGACCTGCTCGATTTCCCGGTCCTGCATGATGCCGCCGAGCACGAGCGTCTCGTCGTCCTTCGCCACCACCGACGTCTTCTGGCCGCGCGTCGAGGTGATGGGGCCCGCCGAGGTGCTGTTGCCGGCGAGCTCTTCGGCCTGCTGGTTGATGTCCAGTCGAATCGCGCCGTCGTCGCCGATGTGCGGCTTCACCGTCAGCTTCAGCTCGACCTTCTCGCGCGAGATGCTCCCGGTGAGGTTGGTTAGGTTCGCGCCGGTGGTGTTGCCCGACGCGAGCAGCTGCGCGAGCTGCGCCTGGTTGACGCCCAGCTGAAACGGAATGCGCTGGCCCACCGTAATCTCGGCCTCCTTGTTGTCTGCGGTGAGAATGTGCGGCATCGACAGCACGTTGACGTCCGAGGTGCTCTGCGACGCCTGCACGGTGAGGCCCACCGCTGGAATGCGCAGGCCCAGCGCTGAAGCCACCTGCGAGAGCGCGCTCCCTCCGAGGCCGAAGAGGAGCCCGCTCGACGACGCCAGCGACGCGAGCGAGAGCGACGAGGGCGCGCCCTCGGGTTGGCTCCCGTAGACGACGCCCGTGGTGGTGTTGCCGCCCACGCCGTGCGCCGAGACGCCCACCTTCGTGTCGCGCTGCACGTTCACCTCCATGATGACCGTCTCGATGAACACCTGGCGCACCGGCCGGTCGAGCTGCTCGATGACGTCGATGAGGGCCCGGTAGTCGCTGCCGCTCGAGACGATGAGGAGCGCGTTGAGGGCCTCGTTGACGCTGATGCGCACCTCACCGGTGGTGGTGCCTGCGCCGGGAGGTGGCGGTGCGCCGGGTGCCCTCCGCGCCGTGGTGGCGCCAGCCATCGCCTCGAGCGTACCTGCGAGCTCCTTCGCGTCGGCGTTCTTGAGCTTCACCACCCGCGCGCGCGCGTCACCTGGCACCTCGACGTCGAGCTGCGCGACCAGCCCTTCGGCGCGCTCGACCGCTCCAGGCGGGCCCGCGAGCAACACCCGATTCGTCCGCTCGTCGGCGAGCGCCACCACCGCGTCGCCGGGCTTGCCCGGAGCCTTCGAGGTGAGCGCGCGAGACAGCAGCTCGACCAGCTCCGTCACGCCCGCGTGATGGACGCGCACCAGCCGCACCACGTCGGTCGCCGCGCGGGGCACGTCGAGCTCGGCGAGCAGCCTCGAGATGCGGCCCTGGTTCGACACGAGGTCGGTGACGATGAGCAGGTCGGGCGCCAGCGGCACCACGTCACCGCCTGCGCTCGAGAACGCCGAGATGCCCGCCCGCGCGACGTCGAACTCGACGTGTCTGATGCGGTACAGCTTCGTCACCAGGCCATCGCTCGCGGCGAGGTCGTCCGACGCGCCGACGAGCGGAACGGGGAACTGCCGCGACGTGCGCTTCTCGACGATGCGAACGAACCGGCCCTGGGGCACCGCGGCCAGCCCGTTCGCGTCGAGCGCGGCGAGGAACGCGGCGTAGAAGGCGTCGGCGTCGAGCTGGAGCTTCCCGTTCTCGGGCCCCACGATGCTGATGCGCCCCTTCACACCGTCTGACACGAGGAACGACAGGCACGTCGCGTCGCTCACCGTCTGCACCAGCTTCTCGAGCTCGACCTTGTCGAAGTACACCGTGAAGCGGGCCGTCTTCTTCACGTCGTGGCAGCCGGCGCGCGGCTCGGCGACACCCAGCGATGACACGGTCAGCCCCAGCAGCACCCACGCACGAAGCCACATGAGGCGAAGGTGACTGCGACGTCGATGCCAGCGCGTGTCCGTGCGGGGTTGGCGCGCGGGCAAAAGGGGCTCCGTGTCATCGTGTCTCCCGAGCCCGAGGCCCTCACTGCCGTTTCGGCACGACGACATTCGTCTGTGCCATGTTCGACGGCTCCATGCGGTGGGTCAGCGCTCTCGTCGTGTTCGTTTCTGCCGTCATCGCCGGCGTGGCTGGCTTCTTCATGCTCATGGTCCTGATGAACGGTGCGGGTGAGCGCGCAGCCAGCTCGGCGCTCCGCTTCTTCTCGGTCGCCATGGTGGTGGCAGGTGTGGCGACGGCCGCCGTCGCTGGCACCGTGACCGGCGTGCAGGCCCGCGCCGGGCGCTCTCGCTTCCTCCAGGCGCTGTGGGGCGTCGGGACCGGGTGGGTGTGCCTGGCCGGGCTCACGTTCGTGCTGGCGTTGGTCAGCCTCGGCCTCGCGAGCTGACCCGCCGAACCTCAGGGCGCGTCGAAGCCTTCGCCCAGCGCTTCCCGGGCCGCGCGGCGGACCTCGTCGATTCGCCGAGGCAAGTCGTCGAGCGGCACGGTGCGGTCGGCGGCGAGCTGGAACTCGGGGGGCGCCCATGGCCCCACGACGAAGCGGAGCGAGAGGAACGACGAGAGCGGCTGCGCACCGAGCTGCTCCGGGAGCGGGAGTGGGAGCGGCCCTGCGCTGCACAGGTTCGCGACCGCGACGTCGAGCGGCCCGCCCGTGTCTTCGAGGCGCCACGGCCGAAGGGGCGTGCTCACCTCGAAGTTCCGACGCTTCACCAGCCGGAAGTCCGGGAGCGTGCGCGCCGAGTCCCACCACCGACCATCGAGCTGGCGCATCACCGCCCGCCCGGTCTTCTCGGGCAGGTCGCCCAGTCGCACCAGGGCTTGCCGCAGCCACGCGTCCATCTGCCCGTCCCAGTCGGCCCGCGAGCGGACCACGCCCCTCGAGAGGATTCCTCCCGCCAGGCGAATGCCGAGGGCGTTCGAGTAGAGGTCTTCGGGCGAGAACGCCGAGGCCTTCTCGGAGAACCCGCGCACGCTCTCGAGGCCGTACCAGGTGACCACCTCGTGCCAGAGCGAGAAGCGCCAGGCGGTCCACTGGGCGAGCGTGATGGCGACGGTCCAGCGGCCGTGCTGGGCGATGACCTCGGGTGGAATGGGCGCGAGCTGCACCACCCGCGTCGCCCCATCGCCGGGCAGCTCGAGCGTCACGCCCCGCTCCAGCTGGAGGATGAACTTCATGGTGAGGAAGAGCGTGAGGTCGGCGTAGTCGCGGACGTGGGCCGTATCGATGAAGCCGCCGCGGCAGGTGTAGACGAGGCCGTTGTTCTCCGAGGTCGCGAAGCGCGAGAGGTCCTCGCTCAGCGAGAGCGCTCCCTTGTCGTACTCGTGTCGACCGAGGTCGCGCGCCGCCTTGATGTTCTCGACCCGGTAGCCGGGCACGACCTTGCCGTCGACCGTCACCCTCAGGTCGGCACCGAACGCGCAGCACGGGCGGACATGCTGTGGCGCTGGAATCGTGGGAATCGAGCGCACGTCGAACGAGTCGACGCCGGGGTCGGGCTCACCCAGCGCGAGCGCCACGTCGCGCTCGGAGGCGACCATCGACGCGCCGGTCACCCAGTTCCGAACGCTGCACGAGGCGAAGACGACCGACACCAGCCCGACGACCACGCGACCCGACATCGAACCTCCCGGAGTGGACCGTAGCGCTCCCACCAGCGAAGCGCGTAGCCGACGACGCCGAAGGCCAGGTACCGCTCGCGTGAATTGGGTAGACACGGACGATGCTCGAGGTCCTCAAGTACGTGCTGGCTGCGTTCATGACGTTCGCCGGGGTGATGCACTTCGTCGCGCCGAAGGGCTTCGAGCGCATCGTACCGCGGGGGCTCCCGTCACCGCGTGGGCTCGTGTACCTCAGCGGCGTCTTCGAAATCCTCGGAGGGCTCGGCCTCGTGCTGCCCTTCTCGCAGCGCTTCGCCGCGTGGGGGTTGATCGCCCTCTTCATCGCGGTCTTCCCCGCGAACGTGAACATGGCGGTGAACGACCTGCCGCTCGGAAAGACCCGGTTGCCGCGGTGGGCCCACTGGGTCCGCCTGCCGCTCCAGGGCGTGCTCATCGCCTGGGCGTGGGCGTACACCTAAGCCTCGCGCGACTCGAGGCAGCGTGGCGCGGTGGCCAGCCGACATGGTGCGCTCTTCCGCGCCGGTCGAAGGCGTTACGCTGGCGTCATGGGCATTCAAGTCGGTCGAGGCGTCATCGCCGCGGCGTGCGTCGAAGGTCCCGAACGCTTCGTCTTCGCCGTGGGGCACCCGCACCCCGACGCGGACCGATTGGAGAGACCGCGCCGGGAGCGAGGGGGTGTCCCGGCTGGCGGAGACGCTCTTCTGCGGCGGCGCGGGTGTCAGGGGTGAGGAGTACACGCCTGTGCGGCGGAGACGGCAGCGGCGCGGCAGCCAGAGACCTCGGGGGGCTGGAGGCCTTCCGCCAAGGCTAGCCGGCCGTGTGCGAGACGGTGCCGAAGCGGGTCAAGCGTTGGATGATGCAGCGTGCGAACCGTGAGCGGCGCCAAGCGCCACGTGCCTCGATTTCATGGGCTCCCAACTTTGCGTCGAGCCCTTCGCGGGATCCTCGCAGGTCAGGGACTGTCGAGCCGCGCGCGATGCGATGCGCCCTCGACGAAGTCCCCCTCCCACGGCACCAACTGCCTCACCCCGCCGTGCAGCGCGACGGACCGAGTCGCGCGGTCGAGTAGAGCATGTTCAGGAATCGTGGGAATCGTCTCGCCAAACGCGAGTGTCGCGCGCACCTGCTCGAGGGCCACCGACTCGCAGAGCGCCTCGAGCGCGTAGTCATCGAGCGACAGTTGCAAGGCGCTCGACCGTGTTTGCCAGCCGCGCTCGGCTGGAAAGAGCGCGCGTCCGTCACTGAGAGCAAACCAGCAGTGCTCGCGAAGGTCCGCGCGAAACACCCGCGCACCGTCGAGATACCCCTCGAGCACGAGCTTCGCCCGGTCACCAATCACGAAGACCGTGAGCTGTGTATCGGCCTCGAACGCCGCGCGAATCGCGTCGAGCGTCGGAAACACTCCGCTCAGGAAGCAGTACGAACTCCCCGAGTGTCCGCCCTCGACGATCAGCCTGTAGTACCCAATCGAAGTCGCCACTCGCGTTCGGAGCCCTTTCGTAGTTGTGCACGCCGCGGCTCTCGTTGGTGCGAAATCTCGGCACTTCAGGTTCGATCGAACCCCGACGCATCGTCAACGTGTTTGGTTCGGGCGACGATCGTTCGGGCACGGGCGCGCGACTGGCTGCGTTGCACGGGCTCGTGCGCGGGAATCGATGGGGGCTCACCGCATCGGGTGTGCGCTCGTTGGCCGGGCGTGACGCCCTGCAGGCACCGCTCGGGCTGGCGCTGCCTCCGTCGCCGAGGCGCCGACGTGTCGCGGTGGGCATGGCTTCTCCCTCCACGCCGACACCGCCGTGCACGGCCATGACAGACAAGGCCTCGAGAGACTGTGCAGGTACGGCAGCAGAGGGCCCGTGCCGAGTCTTTGACTGCGCCGCCTCGACGGCGGCCGGTACAAGCACGCCCCCAAGGGGAAGGACGCCTCAGGCCGGCCGCGCAGCGCCTTGGTCCTCACCGCCGCCGCCTTCGTGCGTCGCCTGGTGGCCCTCGTCCCTCCGCCCAACAGCCACCTCACCAGCTTCAACGGCGTCTTCGCCCCTCACGCCGCCTTGCGGCCCACGGTGACGCGAAGGCCGACACCGACGACACCAGCACCAACGAAAAGGACGAAGCGGCCCAAGCCCACCCGCCGCCTCGACTGGGCCTCCCTGCACCAGCACACCGACAGGCACCGACGTCCTGCGCTGCCCCTGCGGCGGCCGTCGTCCGTCGCCTTCACGCCAACCACTCCAGCAGGAAGACGGCAGAACGAGCGCCTCCTCCAGCTCGGCCATCGCCTCGCACCTCGTCGTCTCCTCCGGCCCGCCACCGCCAGCCCGTCCTTCCACTGGCGGGCTGATGGACACCCTCTCGCGTCACCAACCATCGCGGGCGTGCACCCGTCTGCCCTCTGACGCCGTTTCACACTCGCTGACGCCACCTCGCCCCTCGCGGCATCGCCCTCGAGGACGACCTCGGCGTCCGAAGCCTCTCGCCCTCGTCCACGGTTTCACGCTTTGCGTCCTTCTGGGGAGCGTGACGGCGATGCCAGGGCTCAGGCGCGCTGAAAGAGCAGCACACCGGCGACTCCGAGGAGGGCGAGCACAACGACGCCGAGCACCAGCACCATCGGGTCGACCTGCCGGCCCCGCCCGACGGGCCGCATGGTCTTCTCGGTCAGCAGCTCGCTCGCGTCGACCACCTCGATGCGCACCTTCACCTCGAGGCTGACCAGCTCGGCCGTCAGGAGCGCGCTGAAGGCCGCGTAGTCGTCGGCGGTGAAGTCGAGGGCGGCTCCGCCGCGGAGCTCATGCGCGAGCTTGATCATCGGGTACTCCTTGAGCGCGCACTCGGCGTTCACCACGTCGAGCCACCCGATGGGCACCGACGACGAGCCCTGCACCAGCGCGAGCACCTGACGCGAGAGCTTGCCGCCAGCAGTGCTGGGGCCCAGCGGCTCCTTCACCTGCAGCACTCGCCGGCCCACGCCGATGGGACGATTCGCAAACGTGCGCATCAGCGAGGCGCTCGCCGCCACCAGCGACTTCGCCACCATCGTGTACGGCACCTGCTGGTCCATGGGAGCGATGAAAGCGCACTTCGGCCGTCACGCAAGCAAGGCGGCGCCTGCCTCGTGGTACCTTGATGCCTCGATGCGTTTCGGACTCGTGCAGGTGCTGCTGGTGACGGCGACGGTGACGTCGTGCGTGTGCGTGGACCCCTCGAAGCTGTCGGCCTTCAAGCCCGACGACGGACAGGCGGCGGCGCAGCGACGGGCGGCGGAAGCGCGGGAGGCGACGCCGGCGGGCCAGGTGGCGGGAGCGGCGGCGGTGAGGCGATGGACGCCTCGGTGGCGTGCAACGCCGAGTCGTGCCCGACGGGCTGTTGTGATGGCACCACCTGCGTCACTGGCACCGAGGCCACGGCCTGTGGTGCGCGCGGCCAGGCCTGCACCCGGTGCCCCTCGGGCGAGTCCTGCGTGTCGGGCACGTGCAGCGGCTGCGCCCAGTCCTGCACCTCGGGCTGCTGC
>JALOQF010000293.1 GCA_025459425.1 Myxococcaceae bacterium
CCGCTCACGCCCGCCCAGCACGATCGCCTCAACCGACGGATTCGCCGTGAACTCTCGACGCCGCTCACGTTCGGGCTCCTGGTCGGCGCCGGCCTCTTCCTCGCGTTCTCGGGCTGGGAGCTGGTCCTCGGTCGGTCCGGACTGTGGGCAGAGACCTTCGGTTGTCGCGCTGGCCTGTCGGTGGCGCTCGCGGCGCTGGCCCTGGCCACGCACGGTCCGCTCCGACGGTTTCCGCTCCTGGTGCTGCACCTGGGCACGGCCGTGACGGTCGCGGGCATTGGCCTGTTGGGCCACCTGGTGCCGGAGCGCAGCCTCTTCGCCGGCGGCTCGTTGTTGTTGGTGCTCCTCGTCCACGCGGGCCTGGTGCCGACCTGGCGTCACGCCATCGCCGCGGGGCTCACCGTCATCGCTGCGTTTCACGTCACCGCCGGCCCGTTCGATCCGGCGACGTGGGCGGTCGACTTCTTCCTGGTACCGGGCGCGCTGACGATGGTCGGGCTGGTCGCGCTCCGGCAGCGCGCGATGGAACGGGCGTTCAGTCTGGAGCTCGAGCTCGAGGCCCAGGCGATCGAAGACAGCCTGACGGGCGTGCTGTCGCGTCGGGGCTTCGGGAAGGCCGCCGAGGCGGTGGTGGCGCGGTCCCTGCGCCGGTCGGAGCCCGTGAGCGTGTTGATCATCGACCTCGATCACTTCAAGTCGGTGAACGACACCTTCGGCCACGCAGGTGGAGACGCGGTGCTGCGCGAAGCGACGAAGGCCTGGCGCACGGTGCTTCGCGAGAGCGACCTGCTGGGCCGGCTCGGCGGCGAAGAGTTCGCCGTGCTGCTGCCCTTGACGGACCTCCGGCAGGGCCGGGAGGTCGCCGAGCGCCTTCGTGAGGCCACGAGCCGGATCTCACTGACGGCGCTCCCGTCGCTCCGCGTGACGACGAGCGTGGGCGTGGCGGCGCTGCGGCCCCAGGAGTCCCTCGCGCAGGCGCTCGAGCGGGCCGATCTGGCGCTGTACCAGGCCAAGCGCGCGGGACGGAATCGGGTGCACACCGCGGCGGAGCCCGACCAGCAGACGTGGATCCGCGTCGGCGATCGCCTCGTGCTGGTCAAGGCGAGCTGAAGACGAGCCGCCGCTCCTCGATGAGCTCGATCACCCGCCGGGGCACGAGCCCTTCCGGACGCTGGCCGGCGCTCAAGGCGGCACGAATCTCGGTCGACGACACCTCGACGATGGGCGGGCCGAAGGCGCGCGGCGACGGGTAGCCAGCACGGTGGAGCACCAGCACGTCGACCAGCGTCTCGATGCGATCCCACGCCTTCCACTTCGGCAGGTCGGCCAGGATGTCGCTGCCGATCACGAAGTGGAACCGGGTGTCCGGGTGCCGCGGCAAGAGGTACTCGAGCAACTCGATGGTGCGCCCTTCTCCGCCGACCTCGGCTTCGGCGCGGCTCACCTTGAACCAGGGGCCGCAGTCTTCTCCCAGCCGCTCGCAGAGCGCGACGCGATCGTCGAACGGCACCAACGCCTTGCCGAACGGGTGATCGAACGCGGGCACGAGCCACACCTCGTCGATGGGCCACGTCGACCGCACGTACAGGGCCGCCATCAAATGGCCCACGTGCGGCGGGTTGAAGGAGCCTCCCAGCAGCGCGACGTGCCGCATCACTTCACCGACAGCTTCGTCTTCGAGCCGCCCGTGGTGAGCGGCTGCTTGTCGATGAGCGTCTTCCCGTCCGCCCCGGCGTAACGAAGAACCGGGGGCCGATCTGCACCACCTTCGGTTCGGCCTCCTTCCCGTGCACGAGGACCGCCGCGTTCAGCATGTCCTCCTTGTCGAGATCGTTCTTGTCGTGCACCACGCAGCACAGCACGTCGCCGACGATGTCCATCGCTTTGCGTGGCACCGACGAGTCCTGGTACTGGAGCGAGCCTTTCTCGGGCGTGCGCACCACCTTGTCCTTCATGCGCATGACTTCTTCGATGGCTCGGGCGAACTCCCAGGCGGTGCCAAAGGCGGCCGGGCGATCGAGCTGCTCGAGGCCGAGAAGGAACCGTGAGACGTCTTCGAGGAAGTCGTCGTTCGAGTAGTCGGCCTGGGCGCGCGCCTCGTCACGCTTGATGCGCAGCCATTCGTCGAGATCTTCGTAGTTGCCGCCCGCGAACAGGAACCGTCGCGCGCCGCGCTCGGACAGCAGGCGCAGGGCGGTGTCGAACAGGGCGACGTCTCCCCCGGTGTCTCCGAAGATGCCGAGTGCGGTGGCCATGGCGAAAAGCGGAGTGTCAGTACAGCAGATGCCGAGCGCGGAGCGGAAGGAACGGCTTCAGCTCGGCCTCGAAGCCTCCCACGATGCGGTCGAGCGGCCACCCTGCCTCGATGCCCTGCCGCACCCGGCCGGTGCCGCACAGGAGATCGAACGCGGGGAGATCTTCGACGAACTCGTAGGCGTCGGCGCGCCAGGCGAACTTCGCTCCGCCGAGCAGGTGGCAGGCCTTGAAGACGGCGATGCCGGTGACGAACGGATCGAACGATCGCTCGTCGGTGACGTGCAGGAACGCGCCCTCGCACGACTCGCCGCGGTACTTGTCGAAGGTGGGCGTGAAGGCGCACGGGCGAAAGGTGACGCCGGGAAGTGAGAGCGCGTTGAGGTGCTCGGCGACCTCGGCGCCCGAGAGCCACGGCGCTCCGAACTGCTCGAAGGGCCGACAGGTGCCCCGCCCTTCGCTCACGTTGGTGCCTTCGCCGAGGCACATGCCCGGGTAGACGAGCGCGGTCTGCGGCGTGGGCATGTTCGGCGACGGCGAGATGAAGTCGCGGCCCATCTTTGGCCAGCGCATGGAGCGCGTGAGGCCTTCGCAGGGCACCACCGTCAGCTCGCAGCCGAACTTCTCGCGGGCGTTGAGGAGCTTCGCGATCTCTCCCGCCGTCATGCCGTGCCGCGTCGGCAGCTCGTAGAGGCCCACGAAGGACCGGTACTTCTTCGCCACGAGGTTGCCCTGCACGACGTCGAGGCCGATGGGGTTGGGGCGATCGAGCACGTAGAAGGGGATCTTCGCCTTCGCCGCGGCCTTCATCGCGAGCGCCATCGTGTAGATGTACGTGTAGTAGCGCGCCCCGACGTCCTGGATGTCGAAGACGAGCGCGTCGAGCGGCGCGAGCCACTGGGCCTTCGGCGAGAGCGACTCGAAGGTGTGTCCGTAGAGGCTGTGAACGGGCACGCCGGTGCGGCGATCGCGGGGCACGTCGTCGACGGCCACCATGTACTGGGCTTCGCCGCGAACGCCGTGCTCTGGCCCGAAGAGCGCGGCGAGCGTGACGTGATCGGCGCCGTGGAGCAGATCGACGAGGTGCCGATACGAGGCGTCGACGCTCGTGGGGTTGACGATGGCTCCGACGCGGAGGCCCTTGAGCGCCTTGAACCGCTGCTTCACCCAGACGTCGATGCCGAACCGGACGGCCATGTCACTTGCCCTTCGTCGCCGGCCCGAGCTCGAACTCGAAGACGGGCTCGCGGCGCTTCTTCTCGAACTCGGCGTCCTTGAGCGCGAAGACGGCGTGCCCGGCGAGCGCGGCGTCCCCCACGGTGTCCTCCATCACCTCGGCGAGCTCGACGACCCCCTCGGCGGTCACCTTGACGCGGACCTTGAGCGTGCCGGCGAGCTTCGGGTTCGTCTTCTTGCGGGCGCGGAAGAGCTCGTCGAGCGAGGTGGCGACCTGGCTGTAGATGCGGTCGACGCTCCCCTTTGCGCGTTTGGTGGGGAGCTTGAAGAGCTCTTCGAGCTTCGCCGCTTCCGTCTTGCAGTCCTCGGCGCCGGGCGTCGTCTTGCTGGCACCGACGCGGAAGCGCTCGAGCGCCTGGATCGGCAGGTTCTTCTCGAGGCTCAACCTGCCCAGCCGCAGCCAGGTGTCGGCGAGGTCCTTGTTGCGCTCGATGGCCGCGAGCAGGTTCTTCTCGGTGCCGTCGACGTCCTTCTTGGCGGCGCGCAGCTCGGCGAGGCGGATCATCGGGGCGACCGAGTCGCGATCGAGGCCAGCGACGACGGTGGTGAGCCGCTCCTCGGCCTCGGCGTCACCCAGCTCGCGATACATCGTCTGCATGCGCAGCGCGAGCTCGAGGTCGGGGTTGCCCAGCTTGATGAGCTTCTCGTACTCCTCGAGCGCGCCCTTCTTGTCGCCCGCGTCGTACTTGAGGGTTGCCACCTTGCGCCGCACGTCGCGGTCCTTCGGCTGCAGCTCGGCGAGCGCGGTGAGGTTCTTCACGTACGAGGCATCCGTCGGTGTCTGGAGCGTGAGCAGCTCGCGCAGCGCCGCCGGCTGATCGGCCCAGAGTGCGATGGCGGTCGACAGCTCGGCCTTTGCGGCTTCGGGCTTGCCCTGCTTGAGGAGCACGAGCCCCAGGCCTGCGTGCGCCTCGGCGTCATCGGCAATCGACAGGGCCTGCCGGTACCTGGCCTCGGCCTCGGTCAGCTCGTCCTTGAGGCGGTGGAGGTCGCCCTGCGCGACGATGGCCGGGTAGAAGTTCGGGTCTTTCTTGAGCGCGCTCTCGAGTGAGGTCTTCGCGAGGTCGCGCATCTTCCAGCCGATGTAGATGCGGCCCATGCCGTAGTGGACCCAGGCGAGATCCGGGAAGATCTGCGAGATGTTCTTGAGCTGGTTCCACGCGTCGTCGGTGGGCATCGAGCACCACGCGACGTAGACGCGGAGCATCGGCTCGTTCGGGCGGGCTTTCTGCAGGTTCTGCAGCTCGATGCGCGCGGCGTCGACCTTCCCGTGCCAGGCCGCGCTCTCGATGCGGCGCAGCTCCTTCATCACGTCGGGAATCGGGGCGCCCACGCCCGGCGGGTCTGCCGCCCACGCAGTCCCAACCGCCAACAGCAGCCCCCCAGCAGCCAGTCGGAGATTCATGGCGGTGCCTTTAGCGCGGACGGGCGCCGGCGTGCGCTGGAAGTCGAAGCCCTCAGCGTGCCGACGGCTTGAGGGGGCGCAGCTCGCGGGCCGGCCGTTCGAGGGTCTTCCGCCAGGTCGCGGCGTCGGACCGTCGGCCCTGACGCTCGAGCAGCGCCACCAGCGCACGCGTCGCGCCCAGCCGAACGACTTCGACGCGCGTCAGGGCCTTGAGCTCGGCTTCGGCGGCCTTGAGTTCACCGGCGCCCTCGAGCGCGCGCGCCAATTGGAGCCTCGCTCCGGGCGCATCGGGCTTCGCCACCAGGCGCCACATCGTGACTGCCTCAGGCCATCGCTGCTCGGCGGAGAGCAGACCCGCGAGGCGAAAGCGTGCGTCCGGGTAGTCGGAGCGCAGCGCCAGGGCCACTTCGAGGGCGCGAATGGCTCCGGCGCGATCGCCGACCTCGTCGAGCGCCAGCGCGCAGACGTAGTGGGCTCGAGGGTTCTCGGGCACGAGGGAGCGAGCGATCTCGGCATGCCACGTGGCGCGATTCACGTTGACGCCGAGCTTCAGGGCGACCCGCGCGGTCTCGAGGCGCGCGAGCTCGGACGTGGGGTCACCGGCCACGAGCGCCTCGAGTTGCTGGAGCGCCGTACCGCCCTCCCCTTCCTGCTCGAGGGCCAGGGCCGCGGTCAGCTTCGCGTCGAGAGGGGTGGCCGCGAGGGCGAGGGTGACCAGGGCGAACACGGGAGCGCGCGTAGCACGGGTGGCGTCTCGGCTTCGTGGAAGCTTCACCGGGAGCGCTCGGTACTCCCAGACCCGCAGCGCCCGCGGCCCCTCAACAGTGCCTTCATCGTCGTCGAGATCCGTGCGCCGACTGCCCCATCACTGGAGATGGCCGTTACTCTCGCGCTCGTCATGCCCGAAATGCGAATGTCACCCATTTGAAGGTATGCGTTGGCGAGAAGAACGACTTCCTCATCGTTGTCTCGTCCACGGAATCCAGGAGGGGGCGTGAGCCAAGTGCTCGTTCTTTCAGTCGTCGAGGCCATCCGCGAGATTGAAGAGGCAGCATTCGATGCTGGCGTGAATGTGCCCATCTCCGCTGCTCAGTGCGAAAAGTTCATTTTCGAGACGGTTCAGCTCGCCTCTGACGAGGCGCCTGTTGGCTCGAGGACGAAGTGGTGGTCGATCCTGGTGAACGACTCCGAAGACAACGGAATGTACGTCTCTATTCTGGTCGACAAGGCGACTGTCCAACTGAGAGCCGGTAAGGGGGATGGTGCTGCGCTCAAGCGCTTCGCAGACCACACCGCGAGTAGGCCCTACACAGCCGCTATCAAGCTCTTGGAGTCCAGATTCGGTCGTCCGTTCTGGACCGGGGCGGTTGCGCTCGACGAACTCCATTAGGGCTCGCCATCAAGACCGTTGGGCGCTTCGTCCGAGAGGCCTCGATGGCCTGCGCATCCACTCGGGCGTCGGCCCCCTGCCCGGTCAGGACACCCCTGTCGATGCCGTCGCGTGGCGGGCGTGGCTTCGGTATGCACACGCCCTCCCGCTTCCCCGGAGCACCTCGTGGACGTCTCGGAACGCACGCTCACCGCCCTCGGCTTCGACGACGTCCGCGCGGCGATCGGCGCCCGCTGCCGCACGGAGCTCGGCAAGGAGCGCGGCCTCAAGCGACCCTTCCTCGACGGCCTCGACGAAGTGCTCGCCAGCCTCACCCTCGTCGACGAGGCGCGCGCCCTCAAGCAGGAGCCGCTCTCGCTTCCACTCGGCGGACTCCTCGACCTCCGGGGCGCCATCGACCGCGCCTCGAAGGGCGGCATGCTCGAGCCCCGCGAGTTGATGGCCATCTGCACGGCGCTCTTCGCGTTCGAGCGCACCTACGAGATCCTCCAGGAGCGGCGCGAGAAGGTCCCCGGGCTGGCCGCGCTCGGACGCCGCCTCCCCCTTCTGGGGCGCCTCGCCACCCGGCTCGACCGCAGCTTCGAGGCCAGCGGAGAGATTTCCGATCGCGCCAGTGACGAACTGCGCGAGGCGCGCGAACGGGCGCGAGGCCTCCACCGGCGCATTCGTGGCCGCCTCGACGAGCTGCTCCGCGACGAGCGCTTCGCGGTGAACCTGCGCGAGGGCTACTACTCGGTCCGCAACGATCGCTACGTCGTCCCCGTGCTCTCGAGCCACCAGCGCGAGGTCGAGGGCATCGTCCACAACGCCAGCCAGTCGGGCCAGACGCTCTTCGTCGAGCCGCAAGAGCTCATCGGCCTCGGCAACGAGCTCGCCATCGCCCAGTCGGTCGTCCTGGAAGAGGAGCGCAAGGTGCTCCTCGAGCTGTCGGGCCTGGTCGCGCGCGAAGCCGGGAAGATCGAAGACGGCCTGCTCGCCTCGGCCGAGCTCGACGAACTCGAAGCCGTCGCACGCCTGTCCGACGAGCTGCTCGCCACCACCCCGGCCGTCCACCCCGCGAACGGACCGCTCCTGGTCAGGGGGCTCCGCCACCCGCGCCTGGTGCTCAAAGGCGATCAGGTGATCGCCAACGACGTCGACCTCTCCCAGGGCGCGCGCGCGCTCGTCGTCTCGGGTCCGAACGCAGGCGGGAAGACAGTCACCCTCACCGGCATCGGGCTGTGCGCCCTCATGGTGCGCGCCGGGCTGCCGATTCCGTGCGACCCCGGCTCGTCGATTCCCCTCTTCAACCAGGTGCACTCGGCCATCGGCGACTTGCAGGACCTCGACCAGGGCCTGTCGACCTTCTCGGCGCACGTCACGGTGCTCAAGCAGGTGGTGGCCAACGCCCGCCGCGGAGCGCTGGTCCTGATCGACGAGATCGCGGCCGGTACCGACCCACGGGAAGGCGCGGCCATCGCCACCGCGGTGCTCGAAGACCTGCTCGAGAAGGGCGCGCTGGTGCTCGTCACCACCCACCTCGAAGAGCTCAAGGCCCTCGCGCACCTCGACCCGCGCTTCGTGAACGGCCGGGTCGGCTTCGACGCGAAGAAGATGGCGCCCACGTACCGGCTGCAGCTCGGGGTCGCCGGCGCTTCGTCGGCCATCGACATCGCCCGGCGCGTGGGGCTGCCAGAGGCCATCTGCACCCGGGCGCAACACCTCTCGGAGAACGCGGGCGGAGCGCTCTCGAAGGCCCTGCAGGCCGCCGAAGACGAGCGCCGCAAGATGCTCGATCAGCGCGATCAGGCCGAGCGCGACGCGAAGGAAGCCCGCGAGCTCAAGGCCCGGGCCGAGGCCCAGCTCGCCGAGGTCGAGAAGAAGAAGAAGGAAGAAGAGCTGCGCTTCCGTGAGGCGCTGCGCGCCGAGCTCGAGTTCGCCAGGGCCCAGGTGCGCGCCCTCGTCGACCGCCTCGAGTCCGACCGATCCGACAAGGCCCTCAAGGCCGCGAAGTCCGCCGCCGCCGAGCTGACGGAGCGCGCGAACGAGCAGGCGGTGGCCGAGCGGGCCGTGCGCGCCGAGCTCAAGTCGGGCCCCGAAGTCGTCGGCACCCTCGAGCTGAAGGTCGGAGCGAAGGCCCGCCACCGCTCCCTCGACGCCGAGGTCGAGATCGTCGACGTGACCCAGAACGCGGTCGTGGTGACGATGGGCGCTCTGCGCATGCGCGTGCCTGCCTCTGAGCTACTCCCGCCGAAGAAGGCCGCGGTGACGCCGAGTCGATTCCCCTCCCCTGCCGGGAAGAAGGACGAGCAGCTCAAGCGGGCCGAGGCGTCTGCCGCCAAGCCGATGACGCTGGCCAGCCCGACGCTCGATCTCCGCGGGCAGCGCGCCGAGGACGCGTTGCGTGAAGTGGAGCGTTTCCTCGACCGGGCCGCACGTGACGGAGAGGCTGCGGTCATCCTCCTCCACGGGCACGGCACTGGCGCGCTGAAGAAGGAGATCCGCGAGGCGCTCCGGGGCTCGCCCTACGTGAAGACCTTCCGGCCGGGTGATGGCTCCGAGGGAGGCGATGGCGTGACGGTGGTGGAGCTGGCGTGAAGCTCGGTCGTCTCGAGCTGGCGACCCCGTTCATCCTCTCGCCCCTCGAGAGCGTCTCGGACGCCGCGTTCCGTCGTTTGTGCTGGTCTCTCGGCGCCGGGCTCACCTGGACGGAGATGATCCGGGCCCGCGGCATCGTGCGGAACAACAAGAGCACCCTCGAGCTGATCGACTGCTTCGACGCCGACGTCCCGACCGGGCTGCAGCTCATGGTGGTGAACGAGACCGAGATCGCCGCCGCGCTCGACGCGATCGAACGGCTCGCCCATTCGTCGCACCCCCACTTCCAGAACCTCGTCGCGGTCGATCTCAACTTCGGCTGTCCCTCGCCCGAGGTGATCAAGGTGGGCGCCGGGCCGGCGCTGCTCAAGCGCCGAAACAAGCTCGAGGCGATCTTCCAGGTGCTGCGCGGGTGGAAGGATCGCACGACGCTCCCGATCGGCGCGGTGACGGCGAAGATCCGCCTCGGGCTCAACCGCGCCGAGATGGATCAGAAGGTCTACCTGCCCATCGTCGAGCTGGCGAACCAGTATCTCGATGGGCTGACGGTGCACGCGCGGCATGCCCGCGAAGAGTCGACGACGCCCGCGCACTGGGAGGCGATCGCCGAGGTGAAGCGCGCGGCGCGGGTGCCCATCATCGGCAATGGCGACGTGACGTCTGTCGAGGCGGCGCAGCGGCTGCTGCGCGAGACAGGCTGCGACGCCGTGATGGTCGCGCGAGGCGCGATCCGCTCGCCGTGGCTCTTCCGTGAACTGACCGGCAAGGGCGCAGGCCAGCCGACGCTCTCGGAACTCGACGAAGCCGAGGCACGCTGGATGGAACGGGCGACGGCGCTCGGCAGCAAGCCCAAGTTCTTCGAGTGGCACACCGAGGGGTTTCGACGCATGCGCGCGCGCCTCACCGGGAAACCGGTCGCCGGCCCGTCGATGCCCCAGACCGATCACATGCGCTGAGTCGGCGGGCCGACGCACCCGCTTCTTCCGAAAGACCGCGCCCCGCGAGACGCCTGGCGAGTCTTCTCCCGCGCCGCGATGGAGCTCGCCCGTGCAGCCGAATGGCCCTGGCTTGAACGCGCACCCGTCCGAATGGCTGAAGCCCGCGCGCGGTGCGACGTCCGCCCGGCGCTACGGCCGTCAGCGGGCCCGGACTCTCAGGCGAGGACCGGCAGCGCCGTCGGCCGAGGAAACCTTGCTTGCGCCGAGGGGGCCATCGCGCTCGACCCAGCCACGATGACGACGAGGCGCCTCGATTATCGACGCCGGACGACGACGCGTTCCGGGCGAGGTGACCACGAGCACGATGGGCGCTCGCCTCAGCGACGCCGGCCGCCGCGACGATCATCGCTGCGGCGATCGTCTCGACCGTCACGATCGTCGCTCCGGCCCCGGGGAGAGCCACCCAGGGGTTTCCCACCCCGCTCGCGCCACAGCCGGTCGAGCACCGCGCGGGCATCGAAGCCCTTTCCGCTCGGCGGGCCGAACGGCGCCTCGTCCTTCGGGCCATCGCTCGGCC